>JBBDXZ010000109.1:0-17793 GCA_040902075.1 Gemmatimonadaceae bacterium | reverse complement strand
CCCCACTCCCCACTCCCCACTCCCCACTTTTAGTTACTCGCTGCGACCGGACCGCCCGCGACGGTCACCCTGCAGTGTCGAGTCGCGGCACACGTTGATCACGCGCCCGCCCACGACCACGCCGTCTCGCACGGTGCAACGCCGTCCCTCGCGCGCGTCTCGCTCCGCGCGCTTCTCGGCCTTCTTGAGCTTGCCCTTTCCCTTCCCGGGAAACGAATCGCGATCGCCGTAGATCACGCGCGAGTTGACAGTGCGATTGCGCTCCGCCGTCGCGCAATCGGTCACGGGCGGCTGCCGTCCCGGTGGGACCCCGTCGATCCACACGCGACACATTCCCTTCGGCGGCAAGTGGCCAGGTGGAATTCTGTTGGCGGCACGATCGCGTCGGCGCGCGCTGGAATCCGCCTCGATCCGACGTCGCGCCGCTTCGATGCGGTCGTCGATTGTGGAGCGGGTCCGTGAACCAGCTCGAGGTGTGCGCGTTTCGGTTGGATCGCTTCTCACGACGATCTGCGCGGACAGCGGCGCCGCGAGCAACCCAGCGAGCGCAACGGTCACGAGGCTTTTGGTGGTAGACATCGTAATGCACTCCGATTGATCAGACACCTCCTGCAATGCACGTCGGGGACCTGGTTAGGCACGGCCCCGAAATCCGCGTAACTCATTGGTACCTGGTTACATCGCAACGACTGTGACCGAGGTTACCCGACGCGCACTGTCCACGCGCGCCGCGGGAACCCGTCCACTGTTTAGGATTCGAGCCCAGCGACAACTCGCGTACCCCACCCTAGAGAACACGACAATGGAATGGTTCTCGGACCCGAATGCCTGGCTCGGTTTGCTCACGCTGACCGCGCTCGAGGTCGTCCTTGGCATCGACAACATCATCTTCATCTCGATCCTGTCTTCGAAGCTGCAGGCGAGCGAGCAACCAAGAGCGCGCAAGCTCGGTCTCATGGGGGCGTTCGTCAGCCGGGTGCTTTTGCTCCTGAGCATTGCGTGGGTCGTCCAGCTCACCAGGCCACTGTTCACCGTCTTCTCGGTGCCAATCAGTGGGCGGAGCTTGATCCTCATCATTGGCGGGCTGTTCCTGATCGCGAAGGCGACCTACGAGATTCACGGAAAGCTCGAAGGTGAAGAGGACGAGGGAGTCGCAAAGACGCTCCCGACGCTCGCCGCGGTGGTCGCACAAATCATGGTGATCGACATCGTGTTCTCGCTCGATTCCGTCATCACGGCGGTCGGGATGGTCGATCACGTCTCGATCATGATCGCGGCGAACGTGGTGGCGCTCTTCATCATGCTGGCGGGCGCCGAATCGATTTCCGGGTTCGTCGAGCGACATCCGACGATCAAGATGCTCGCCCTTTCCTTCCTGCTGCTCATTGGCACGAACCTCGTAGCCGAGGGCGTCGGCTTGCACATCCCGAAGGGGTACACGTATTTCGCCATGGGCTTCTCCGTCGCAGTCGAGATGCTCAACCTCCGGCTGCGAAAGAAGGCGGCGCCCGTGCAGTTGCATCGCAACATGTAACTAGTCGCGTGCCGCGAGAACCACGTCGTGCGGAGTCCAGCTACATCCGTATCTACTCGGTGGTGCGCCGCATTCCGCGTGGGCGCGTGGCTACGTATGGGCAGATTGCCAAGCTCGCGGGATTGCCCGGGCACGCACGACAAGTCGGTTACGCGCTGCACGCGCTGACCACCGCGACCGTCGTTCCATGGCAGCGCGTCATCAATGCGGCAGGTGCAATCAGCCTCCACCCTATGACCGGCGGTATCTCGCAGCGAATGCTTCTCGAGAAAGAAGGAGTACGATTCAACGCGGGTGGCAAAGTCTCGCTGAAGAGATTCGGGTGGCGCCCTCGCGCGTGATCGCCGAGCTAGTGGTTGGTCTTCCGTTTCCAGAATAGGTAGACCGGCACCCCGAGCAGGAGAATCAAGACTCCCATCCCGGCGTCCTTCGGGAATTGAACGATCGTGCTCGCGGCGAGAGTCCAGAACGCGACCACGAACACAATCGTGGTGATGGGATGCCCCGGCATCTTCAATCCGCGAACGGCCGTGGGATCCCGGCGACGGAAGACGAGGAGCGCAGCGCCCGTGAGCCCGAAGAACACGGCGTCGAGCGCCACGACGTAGTTGAGCACCTGCTCGTACAGACCGACGACTGCGATGACCGATGCCCAGATCCCCTGGACGATGATTGCCGTGATTGGCGCCTGTGAACGCTGGCTGAGCGTTCCGACTTTCGTGAAGAACACGCCGTCTCGCGCCATGGCGTAGTACACTCGGGGCGCCGTCAACATCCCCTGGCTGAGAAAACCGACCGTGGAGACCGCGATGCCGGCGGCGATCAGGCGCGCACCGCCTTCTCCGAAGGCACGACGCATGACCTCCGAGGCCGGCGTCTGAGTCTCGGCGAGCGATGACGGTCCGAGCACGAGAATGCAGACGAGGTTGACCGCGAGATACAGGACGATGACGCCGAGGACACCGAAGAGGAGCCCGCGAGGCAGATCTCGCTCCGGGTCTCGCATCTCTCCGGAGACGAAGCTCGCGGTTTGCCAGCCGCCATAAGCAAAGAGCACCGGCACCATGGCGGCGAGAAAATTGTTGTTCGAGGACGGCGCGGGCGTTGAAAGGTTGTCGGGATTGATTGCGCGCCAGCCGAGCAGCACGAGCGCGAGAATCGCCGCGATCTTGGTAATCATGAGCGCGTTCTGAACGTTCGTGCCCGACCGCACGCCCAGACAGTTGATGACCGTGAGCGTCCCGAGCGTCACGACGGCAATCACGGACCGCTCGACGTCCCAACCCGTGAGCTCGCGAAAGTAGTTCGCGAACGTCATCGCGACGGCCGCCATCCCGCCCGTCTGCGTGACGAGCAGCAGCGTCCATCCATAGAGGAAGGCGGTCATCGGGTGGAAGGCGTCGCGCAGATAGGCGTACTGTCCGCCGACCTCCGGGCGCCGTTGCGCGAACTCCGCGTATACGAACGCGCCCGCGAGCGCGATCAGCCCGCCGGTCGTCCACGCCGCAAGCATCAACCAGGGCGCGGTGACATGCCGGGCGACCACTGACGGGTTCATGAAGATCCCGGCGCCGACGATTCCACCCATCACGATCATCGTCGCATCGAACGCGCCCAACCGCCGCGCGAGCGCGGGACCTCCTTCTCGGCCGTTGCGCGCCATGGTCTAGCCGAGCACCGGCAGCACGAGGAGATACGAGACCGTCGTCACGAGCACGATGAACAAAATGTCGATGAGGAATCCCGCGCGCGCCATTTCAGGAATGGCGAGCCTTCCGCCCGCGAACACGATCGCGTTCGGGGGCGTGCCCACGGGCATCATGAATCCGTTGCTCGCCGCCAGTCCCACCGCGACGGCCAGCAGGAGTGGATTCATGCCGGCCCCGCTGGCGAGCGACGAGGCAATGGGAAGAAATGCAGCCGCGGTCGCGGTGTTGCTCGTGAACTCCCCGAGGAACGTGATGACCGTCGTCACAATGAGGAGGAGCAGCAGCGGGTGCAGCGAGCGGAGCGCGCCAACGCTGTCGCCGATCCATTTCGCCAGCCCGCCATCCTGAATCGCGCCCGCCAGCGAGAGGCCGCCGCCGAACAACACGAGCACTCCCCACGGGATTCTCTCTGCGTCGTGCCAGTCGAGTGCGCGGGTCCAGTTGCGATCCATGGGACACGCCAGGAGCACGACAGCGCACGCGACGCTGATGCCGGCTTCGCTGATGCCAGGTACGAGGCGAGCGAGCCAGGGCTGCGTCATCCAGGCGATCGCCGTGCACGACGCGACCACGGCCACGAAGCTCTCGGCGCGTGTCGTCGGTCCGAGCGCCATTCGTTGCGCCCTCACCGCGTCCGCGCTCACGACCGCGTCACTGTCTCGTATGCGATAGGCTACGCGCGTGAGGATGAACCAGGTGACTGGAAGCCCGACGACAACGATCGGCACGCCAATCATCATGTAGTCCAGGAACCCCACGCGAATGCCATGCGTCTGGGTGAGGAATCCGGCGAGCAACGCGTTTGGCGGAGTGCCGACGAGCGTTCCGAATCCGCCGATGGTCGCCGCGTACGCGATACCAAGCAGAAGCGCCTTCTCAAAATCGGTCGCTGGCGCCAATGTGCCGGCCGCAGCCTCGCGTTTCGTCCCGACCAGCATCGAGTTCACCAGCGGGAGCAGCATGAGCACGGTGGCGGTATTGCTCACCCACATGCTCATGAGGCCCCCCGCGATCATGAAGCCGGCGATGATGCGATCGGGACGCGTTCCGACCGCGGTCAACAGGGAGAGCGCCAACCGCCGGTGCAACCCCGATCGCTCGAATGCGGCGGCGAGAATGAACCCGCCGAAGAAGAGGTAGATGACCGGATTGGCGTATGGCGCCGCGGCCGCGTTGATATTGGCAATGCCAAGGAGCGGCAGGAGCACGAGGGGCAGAAGAGCCGTCCCCGCGATCGGCACCGCCTCGGTCACCCACCAAAGGCCCATCCATAAGCCGACAGCAGCCGTTCGCCATGCCGATGGCGACATTCCCCCCATCGGACCCACAAGCAGCATGATCGCGGCGGCAACCGGGCCGATCGCGAAGGACGTGAGCCGCACTACGGAGAGGAGCGGAGGCGCAAGAGTCGGCGAGTTGACGGGGAAGTAATGAACGAATCGGCCGCTAATATCAACTCGCTTCCAACTATTTGCGCAACTTCCGCACTACTTCACGGCATGGCGGCGCATAGCCGTCGAACGCGCGATGGCGTGAGATGCGTTCTCACAGCTTCGCGACCGCGCCAACTTCCCAGGTTCGACCGGGTGCCGTCGGTGCTCAGCCAGCGTTTTCTTAGTGTCCTCGCGGAGGCGCATGAGGCCGTCGACGGCTCGGCGGCGGCCAGCGCCGGGGCGACTGCCGGCATCGCGTCACCGCTCAATCGGGACAGGTAGGCATAGTCCACAGCGCGCGGTGCCGCCGAGCGGCCGAGATTCACCCGAGCGACGATGGCTTCCGGGTTGAACGCGTTGAGCGCAAAGAGTGTCGCGAATCCCGACAGCACGGTCATAGCCGCGAACGGCCGAGACCATCCGCGCAACACCGTGAGGGCCAGAGCGCCGAAGACGAGCACAAGCCACGTCATGAAGACGAGCGCGAAGAGGCGGTCTGTGCTGAGCCCGAACTGCATGACGTAGAGGCGCATTCTCACGACGGCCGAGGCCATGATCGCGCCGAGCAGAACGAGTAGCGCGAGGGAGAGACGCCGATGTCGCCGGATGGTTACGTCGTCGGTTATCGCCGCCCGCGTTCCCAGGATGAGTGGGAAAACGAGCGCGGCCACCAGGACGAGCTCGAAGAATCCTCGGCGTGCGTACTCCGCCAAGGTCAGCCCCGTCGTTGCCTCCACGACTTCGGCGCCGCCGAAGAGCCACCTCAATTGCATCCCGACGAACACCGCGAACAGTCCGGCGAGCGCGCCCAGCGACGTCGTGATGTCGACAATGCCGAGCCTCCATGGTACGTGCTCCGGCAACGTGGCGCGCGTCGTGGGCAGGAGTGATCCGCGCATCCATCCGGCGCTGAGCCAGGCGAAGATCCCGCCGAGCAGCACGTGCGAAGCTATTTCTTCAATGTTGACGCTCGGGAGACGGAACAGCGCGCCGAAGACCGGATCCGCGCGCGATAGCAGCGCGGTGAAGAGAATGACGAGCGGCGCCGTGAGCAACACGGCGCGAAGGGCTGGCCGGCGAGCGGCCGCCGATGCTTGAATCGCGGACCCCAGCTCCGCTTCGCGAAACAGGAGCGGGAACGCGCCCGACAGCGCGTCCCTCGCCGCATAGACGCACGCCGCCAGCGCGTCGCGCACGCGCGCGGACAGTATCGAGGATGCAGGAAGCCCGGCGTGCGACATCGCGAACAACGCCAGCGCCGCGAGGGTCGCGACTACATTCGCGACCAGCAACAGCTCGGCGTCTCGCCACGCGACCGCGGCTGCACAGGCGACGACGACGGTAAGCCACGCCAATTGCTCCCTGCTGAAACGGCCGCGGCGGTCCTGCACCACGAGCACCGTGGCTACAACGAGTCCACCGATCCAGACCGTCCAACCGAGCCCTTCGGCCGCATTGCGAAAGACGTTGTCGGCGAGTAAGCCGAGCAGTGCCGCCTGAAGGAGGATCTGTCGTGCCGTGCGTGTGTTCCGGTCGCGCACGTCGGCTTCGTCGCGTTCCACAACCAGCGTCGCCATCCCTGCTCCCTCAAGTGATGAAGTACTTTACATTGCAAAGTACGTCGGCGCAAGGGGGCGGCATTGCCCTCCCCCGATTTTACATCGCCAGCCAGTAGTTCAGCTTGACCGCGAAGAAGTTCGTCATCTGATGGCTCACGCCGAGGTCATCGTAGCCGAACCGCCCGACTCTCCTGCGAAACGGATCCACGAGACCCCCGAACGACACCAGGTCCCCATTCGGCGCGGACGCGCTGCGGTTCTGTTGCCACACGACGTACAGCGTCGAGCCCGGCCGATATTCCCAGCGCAGGACCACGTTGCTGCGCCAGCTTCGGACGTTGAAGTCGTCGTACGGCAGTGTGAATTGTGTTGGGCCGCCTCCGGCCGCGGGAACCCGTGTGTCGCTCACCGTGATGCTGCCGTCTGTGTTCCTGGTGAACGTCGTGCCGTCGGTGCCGTACTGGCGGAGTCTCAAGGCGCGCGGCTGCGCCAGCTCGCCGAATCGGCTGTAGCGCCCGCTCGCCGCGAACGGCTCGCCGTACATCTCGAGTGTGAGATCCGGCGTGAGGGCGTAGTTCAACCGTACGACGCTCGAGAACACGCTCTGATCGATGAACGCGAAGACGTACCGGTTGTTGTACGTCTCAGGCAGCCCCGTGCCGAGAAAGGTCGTGACGTACTGTCGCGTGCTCTGCGCGCGAAGGAAGTTGGGCGAGATCGACAGGTTCCACTGTGGTCCGGGCTTGAACGAAAGCAATCCGCTCAACCGGTTCGTGATCGCGCCCAGACCGTCCTTCCCGTAGTAGACGCGGCCGTTCCACCGCGTCTTCGCGGACGACGCATTCGACAAGCTGATGATGCCAGTGCGGAAGTACGGAGTGCCCATGGACGGACCGCCGCGCGTCCCACGCTGGTCTTGCGCGTCGAAGTCGTGCCACGCGGTAAGGCTCAGGTTCCAGAAGTTCCTGAACGTGATCGCCGCGTCGCCGCGAATCGTCGCGAATTGAAGGTCACGGTCGTAGTTCCTCTCCTGGACATGTTGCAGCGAAGCGGAGTAGCTGCGATAGAACTGCCGCGGTGAGGTTTCCCGGTACCTCAAGTCCGCGTAGCCGACGATGCCGTCCGCGGTCGACAACCGGCCGAGATCGTTGACCTCGAATCCGGGCGACTCTGTCCCAAAACCGGCGCCATACAGCCAGTGCTTCCCCGTCTCCTTTCCGAAGTCCAACCCGGTGGTGAAGCCGCTGAGCGACGTGCGGCTTCCGTCGAAGTGATACGCTTCCGCGTCGGGACGTTGAAAGTAGCGGGCGCTGGAGCGCTGCAAGTTCGCGATCTGCAGCGAATCCCCCATCACATGGCTGAACCCCGCGTGCCCGGCGAGCCGATACTTGTTGCCCTGAAAGCGCAGATTCCAATCCGTGGCGCCGGTGATCGCGCGATCGTTCAGCAGACGCGAGAACGGCGATTCGTCCGGCAGGTCCCGCTGCACACCGGTGAGGATCGCGCCGATCGTCGACTGATTCGGTCCGAACTGCTGCGACGCGCGGCCAACCGCATACACGGTTACCGGGGCCACCAACGTGTCTGAAAAGACGTTGAGCGTCGTGTCGTACAGCCGCGCGTGCTCCCGTCCTGTCACCGCAGCGAGAACGCCAACCGACGTGCGCTTCGCGAGTTGACCGGTGAGCTTTGCCGCCGTGAGAATCCTGGACGCCTGCGGATAATCCACGAAATCGCCCACTGCGCCGCCGCGCGGGCTCGCGCCGATGCGGCGCGAGTAGAAGTACGCCGGCCCGTTTGCCTGCAGGATCTGGCTGCCCTCGAGGAAGAATGGCCGCTTCTCGGAAAAGAACGTCTCGAATGCGCTGAGGTTCACCTCGGCCGGGTCGGCTTCGACCTGGCCGAAATCCGGATTGACTGTCGCCTCGAGCGTCAGGTTCGGACCCACGCCCATCTTGAGGTCCGCTCCGACCCGCGCGTCCACGTTGCGCCCGTCGTCGAATGGGTTCCTTCGGTTCCGGGTTTCGTTGACCGTGGAGTTGGAGGCCACATAAGGCATGACTTCCAAACGGCGCGTGGGCCTGATACCGCGGATGCCCGTCAGCGTCCCCATCCAGGATGACCAGCCACTCTCCTTTTTCGGCACTGGAATCCAGAAGACGTCTTCGTTTCGTGATGGAGACCAGAAATCGAAGTTCAGTCCCCACGCCTGCTCGTCGGCCGCGTTGAAACGCAGTTGCGAAAACGGAATGCGCATCTCCGCAGTCCAGCCTGTGGCGTCGATCTCGGCGGCGGCGTGCCAGACCGGGTCGAACGATGCGTCGATGTGGAATTCGTCGTCGGAGGGATGGTACCAATCGCCCCGTACCCCGCTGGCCGCGACCGCAAAACTGTACGCGGTTCGACGATCGCGATACGAGTCGAGCGATATCCAGATGTGTTCCGCTTGATGAATGTTGTCGCGGCGGCTCACCGGCGCCTGAATTCGCGACGGATCCTTGCTGATCACGCGAGTCGCCACATAAAGCGCGTCGTCGTCATACGCGATCCGGATCTCGAGGTGGTCGGTCGGCGGAGCGCCCTCGACCGGATCCTTCTGCACGAAGTCCGTCAGAACCGGAACGCCGGCCCAAGCGGCGTCACTGAGCCGTCCGTCGACGTGGATTGCGCCGGAAGCGACTCGTACGGCGATTGCGTTCTTCTGAGGTCGCTCGGGAGACAACGTCCCAGCGCTTGATTGGGCCTGGAGTGACTGGCCAGCGACGCCCAGAAACGTCAGCGCGCGAATGCAGAGGGGAACGATGCGCATCGTGGAATGGTGGAGGGGCCGCTACCATATGTAGGAACCGGTCGGGCTCTTAACCGTTCGAAACCGGCCCCTGTGGTCCGTATGCTAAAGGAATAGCATAGTGCTAAAAAATTAGCAAGATGGTGCCTCGGGGCCATCGAACGCTTTCCGGGTCCCCTGTGTCTATCCCTGTGAGCATTCATCACGTGACGAGTCCCGCAGTTGCCGTTGAGGCCATCCAGGCCATCCAGAACCCGCGAACTGTGAATCGCGAGCCCGAGCTCATTGCCCGGGTCGTCGCGGGAGACCGGCTAGCCGCGCGCGAGCTGTACGACGCGCAAGCGCCTCGGGTCTTCAGGCTGGCCTTTCGTCTCACCGGCGACGACGAGCTCGCACGAGAGCTCACGCAGGAGACGTTCATTCGGGCGTTTGCCCAACTCGGGCGCTTTCGCGGCGAGTCGGCGCTGTCCACGTGGTTGCATCGCGTGACCGTCAGCGTTGTCTCGAACGCGATGCGAAAGGTCAAGCGGTTCCGTACACGCGAGGCCGACCTCGACGAAGCAAGCCTGATGGCCGTGGAGACGCGAACGGCGGATCCGGACCTGCGGGACAGGTTGCACCGGGCAATCGACGAGCTGCCTGAGATTTACCGAATCACGTTCGTCATGCACGATGTGGAAGGGTACACGCACGAGGAGATCGCGACCGTCCTCGGCGTCGCGGAAGGCACTTGCAAGAGCCGCCTTTCCGTGGCGCGGTCGCAGCTTCGAGAGAAGCTCGCGTCGGCCGCGAAGGAGTGGTTGGAGTAATGAGAAACCAAGACGATCAGATTCCCGAAGAACTGCGCGTCGCCGCGCGCGATTACAACACGCCGCCGGAGCTCGAGCAGGCGGATCTCGACGATATGTGGTCGGCCATCGAATCCGAGGCGTTCCCGAAACGGTTTGCGACGCCGAGCGCGCAACGCGAATCCCGGCAGCCTGCACGGTGGTTCGCCGCGGGGAACCTGCTGCCTTGGGCGGCCGTGCTTCTGCTGGGCGTAGTCATTGGACGCTTTGGCCTTCCGCGCGGTGAACGCGCGCCGGCGGTGGTCGCGCACCGCGCACCGGCCGATTCGATGGCGATGCCCGAGCCCTACCAGTCCACGACCTCTCGGTACCTCGGCCAGACCGCGGCGCTGCTCGTCGCGCTCCCGGCCGAAGTTCGTGCGGGTCGCGCGGACGATCCGTATCTCGATCGTGCGCACGATCTGCTGCTCACCACGCGGCTGCTGCTCGATTCACCGGCGGCCGCGGATCCGCGCTTCCGCACCCTGCTCGAGGACCTCGAGCTCGTGCTCGCACAAGTTGTCCGACTGCAATCGGATCAGAGCCGCTCCGAACTGGAGCTCATTCGACAGGCGCTGGAGCAGCGGGACGTTCTGCCGCGACTGCGCACCGCCGTCGCCGACATTTCTGCTGATGACTAGGAGAGAGCGATGAACACGCTCATGACGTTGCTGATCGTAACCGCCACGTTTCCGCTGGTGGCGGGTGCGCAGGAGCCACCCAAGACTCCGCCACCCGCGGGCAAGCCCCCCATGGCATCCCCCCGCTCACCCAAGCCGTCGGAGATGCCGTCGCCCCCGTCCTTGTTCTCGCCGAAGTTCGAGCTGGAGCATCAACTCGAGATGATGGGGCCGAAGCTGGACGAGATTCGAATGCGCGCGGAGGAGATGCGCTTTCACGAGTTGGCGAACCTCGACGTCGAGCATCTGAGGATGCAGGCGGAGGAGCTCAAGAACTTCGCGAAATTCGACAGCGAGAACATGAAGCTTCATGCCGAGGAGCTGGTCCGGTCGATGGTGGATCTGCCGTCGATGGTGGATCTGCCGTCGATGGTGGACCTGCCCACGAAGATGGATTTCCCCGGCGTGAAGTTCGACGGATTCGGCCCGGGGGTATTCAGCTCAGAAAAGTTTTTCAGTAGCCGCCCGCCGGCTCCCTGGGCGCAGCAGGACCCAGCCGATTCGCTCTATCGCGTCGCGCGCGAAGCGTTGAACCGCGGAGAGTACCGCCGCGGGGCGCAGCTCTTCAGCGAGATCCATAAGAAGTATCCGCGCTCGCAGTACGCCATTCACAGCGCGTACTGGGAAGCGTTCGCGCGCTATCGCGTGGGTGGAACCGACGACCTCAAGGAGGCGCTCAAGATTCTCGAGGAGCGGAGCAGTCAATTCGCCTCGCTGCGGAGCGAAGGGAATGTCGACGTTCAGGCGCTCCAGGCGCGGATTCAGGGCGCTCTCGCGGCGCGCGGTGACGAAAAGGCCGCCGAGGCACTGCGGAAGAACGTTGCCCAACAAGGCAGCTGCGATCGCGAAGAAGTGAGTGTTCGCGCAGAGGCGTTGAGCGCGCTCGGCCAAATGGACCCCGCCGCCGCGATGCCCGTCATAAAGAAGGTGTTGGGACGGCGCGACGAGTGCACCGTCGAGCTGCGCCGGCGAGCGCTCTACCTCGTTGGCCGGCAGGCGAATGGCGAGGCCGTCCCGATCATGCTCGACGTCGCGAAGAACGACACCGATCCCGGGATTCGCGGCGAAGCCATGCGCTGGCTTCCCCGTATCGCGGGCGAAGCCGCGGTTCCCCAGCTCGAGGAGCTCCTTCGGACCTCGGTCGACGAACAGGCGCAACGCTCGGCGATCAACGCACTCGGCTCCATCGACAGTGACCGGGCACGCAAGGCGATTCGCGCGATCATCGAGCGCAACGACGCCGCCGAGCGCGTGCGGTACGACGCAATCATCAGCATCTCCAGGGAGCGTGAAGGCCGGCCCGTAAGACCCGACGAGATGAGCTATGTCCGCTCGCTGTACGGAAAGCTCGAGTCCGCGCGGCTGAAGGAAGCCGTGCTGACGTCCGTGAGCCGAGTCGATACGCCCGACAACCCGCAGTTCCTCTCCTCGGTCGTCCGGAACGTGAACGAGACGCCGTCGCTGCGCGCGACCGCCCTGCAGCGTTTGGGCAGAATGAAGTCGGTGAGCGTGGCGGACATCGCGAAGCTGTACGACGTGGCCGACGCGCGGTCACTCCGGGAGCAGATTCTGTCTGCCCTGTCGCAGCGCAAGGAGCCCGAGGCCATCGACAAGATGATCGACATCGCCAGGAAGGACACCGACCCGCAGATCCGGCGGACGGCGATCAATTATCTCGGCCGGAGCAACAACGAGCGCGCGAAAAAATTCTTACAGGAGTTCTGGGACAGATGAGACACTCAATTCTCGCCGCGCTCGCGCTCTCGGCGCTGAGCTCCGCGGCTTCGGCTCAGACGCTGGCTGACAGGGTCGCGAACGCCAGTACGCCGCGCGTGCAGTTCACGTACGCTGCCCGCGCCGACGTCTGCGGCAATGGACGCTCCTTCATTCAGGTGGCGCGTGACTCCTGGTACGGCTCGTTCAATGACTCGGATCGCCGCGATGCCTGCACGGCCGGACCGGTGCGCGTGCTGCTGGATCGTGCTGGACGTGAGGTCGTTTCCATTTCCGCCTTTGTTGGCCCCATTCCGCCGGCGACGGAGGGCGTGACCGACCTCGGTCGGGTTCGCACGCGGGACGCCGCGGACTACCTGCTCGGCCTCGCCGAGCGCGCCGAGGGTCGCGTGAGTCGCGACGCCGTGTTTCCGGCCGTCCTCGCCGACAGCGTGGACGTGTCCCCGCGGTTGCTCGCGATCGCCCGAAACCAGAACGCCGCGCGCGAAACGCGGAGCACCGCCATCTCATGGCTGGGTCGGCCATTCGACAATCGGGAGCGCGCGGTGCAGGAGGTTGCCACGGCGCTGGTCTCGATTGCGCGCGACGAGGACGATAACCAAACCGTTCGGCAGCGGGCGCTGCGCACGCTGGCGCGTCTCGAACATGGCGCGGGCACGACCGCCCTGATGGAGCTCGCGCGTGATTCTCAGCGCTCGTGGATGGCGCGAGAAGCACTGTCGGCACTCACCTCGTCCGGAGATCCTCGAGCGCGGCAGCATCTGCGTGAAGTGGTGCGCCGGGCCGAGTTGCCCGACGAGGTACTCGCCGCGGCGATTCGTGGGCTCGGGGGCGAATACGCGACGGGAGAAGACACGAAGATCCTGCGCGAGACGTACGCGAAGCTGCCCGGCGACCGCTCGCGCCAGGCCGCGGTCTCGGCCATCGCAACCTTTGGCGGGTCGGAGAATGTCCGCTGGCAGCTCGCGCTCGCTCGCGACGCCAGTCAGCCGATCGCCACGCGACGCCGCGCGATCCAGCACGCCTACAAGGGTGGAACGCCGGTGAGCGAGATCATCAAGGTGTACGACGAGACCACGGACACGCAGCTCAAGGACGCCGTCATCTCGGCGCTGGTCGAGAGCGGCGAAAAGCAAGCGACCGACAAGCTGATGCAGATCGCGCGCAACGACGAGAGCTTGTCGATGCGACGCAAGGCGATCAGCCAGCTATCGCGATCGTCCGACGAGCGGGTGAAGAAGTTTCTCTCGGATCTGGCGGAGCGGTAGGAATTCTCGGGAGCAGGGAGCAGGGCGGGATGATCTTGCCTCCCCGCTCCATGCTCCCTGCTCCCTGCTCCCTTTTCTCTTATGCCGGCCTCTCGTCATCCAACAAGTGATCCGCGATCGCGGCGATTTCTTCCGCTTCGCGCCAGGCGTCTTCGAGCTGCGCTAGCTCTCCCCCGAGCGCTCTGCGTTCCGCGTCCTCGTTGGCGGCCATCTCCAGCGCGAGGCGATCGACGTCGGGGATCCAGTGCAAAAGAGTGCGCTCTTCGGCTCCCGTTCCCCCACGCGACCAGAACGATCGCGTCGTGAGCCGCAGTATCAGGTGCTCGGCCAGCGATCGCTCCACTGACGGCGCAACATCCTCGGTGTTGCGGCCGCGCAGGAGCGGCAGTCGCCCCCACGACGTACTGAGCGCGAGCGCTCCGACGCGGCCGAAATAGCTCTGCGAGTCGCCGGCATCGTCGAGCTTCCTGACCGCCGCCCGAACCAGGGATTCCGGAGCGGTACCATCGTTGAGAGCGGTCAGAAGGACGCGGGCGGCCTTCATCGCCTGAATGCCTTCGAGAATCGCCACGCCGTGATCGTGGCGAACCCGGAGACGCCACGCGCCGTCGCGTTCCGGGCGCAGGAGCTCCGCCTCAGCGAGGTGCGCGTACCGAATGGTGACACGGGACCGATCGCCGACGCGAACCAGGACCTCGTGGCGGCGCGGGATCGTGCGCAGCCGCATCACTGTTTTTCGGTCGACCCCGAGGTTTTTGGCGTAACCAGCTACGCTGGGCGCACGACTGAGAAGCTTGCTCCCGTATCGCCAGGCAGCGACTTCCGGCAGCAGAGCGGCGCCGATGCGCACCAACTCGAACCCCCATCGCGGCTGTGCCAATCCGACGTTCTCGGTCGCGACCCGGAGTCGCGTTGACCGGAAGAGACGTTCACACTCTTCGACGGCTTCCCAGCGCTCCTCGAGTGGCGTGAGATTCCAGCGGCCGCAGTCTGTGCACACCACCCAGAGCCTTCCCTTTATCGCATCGAACGCGATTCGTCGCCCGATTTCCATCGTCTCGATGGAGTCGTTGCGGCCGAGATCGGCGTGGCAGAAGAGGCAGGTGCTGTACACCCAGGGAAATGGGAATGGGGAACAGGGAACGAGGCGTACGCTCTCATTTCATATATAGAGTGGCGGCGCGTTTCCGCCACCGTTCCTATATAGGGTGGCGGCGATTTTCCGCCACCGTTCCGCCCCTTTCCCCGTTCCCAATTCCCTGTTCCCTGGTAGGTCCCAGCACTCCCCGCGCGACCGCCGTAGGGCTATTGTCTATCCCTGCCTCCGCCGGTCCTGTAGGCGGCCCATTCACACCATTCCTTGTTGCATATGCATCATCACAGGTTGGTCTCCGTCGTAGCCGTCGCCCTGGCAGTTTGCGCCGCCTCAGCGTCCGCACAGACGCTCGACTCACTCACCGCGAACGGCCTCCGCTGGCGGACTGTCGGTCCCGGCAATTTCGAGGGCCGCGTTACCGATATCGATGGCATTCCGGGTTCGGCGACCTTCTTCGTCGCCGCCGCGGCCGGCGGCGTTTGGAAGACCACCAACGGGGGAGTGACCTTCCGCCCGACCTTCGACACCTATCCATGCGCCTCCACGGGCGCGGTGGCGATCGCGCCCTCTGACACGTTGCAAGTGTGGCTCGGCACGGGCGAACCGAACTCGCGGAACTCGATCGAGCCTGGCTGCGGCATCTATAAGAGCAGTGACGGCGGGGTGACGTGGCGCTCGATGGGCCTGGAGAAGACTCAACACATCGGCCGCATCGTGGTGCACCCGACGAACCCGAACATCGTCTACGTCGCCGCCCTCGGCGCGGCATGGAAAGCGAACCCCGAGCGCGGGCTGTACAAGACGACGGACGGCGGGCAGACATGGCAGCTCGTGAAGTTCATCAGCGACAAGGCAGGGGTCATCGACGTCCAGATGCACCCGACGAACCCCAATATCCTGCTCGCCGCGAGTTGGGAGCGTATTCGCGGCCCATACTTCCTGAAGAGCGGCGGTCCCGGATCGGCGCTGTGGAAGACGACGGACGGCGGGGCGACCTGGACGGAGATCAAGGGGAGCGGTTGGCCCGCGACGCCGAAAGGACGCATCAGTCCTCGTTTCGCGCCCAGCAATCCGGACATCGTGTACGCGATGGTCGAGGCGGATTCGATTCGCGGACAGCCCTCCCGACCGGGACAAGCGCGCCAACGACTCGCAAATGGACTCTATCGGTCGGCGGATGGCGGTCGAACATGGGAGCGGACCAACACGGCGAACACTCGTCCGTTCTACTACTCGCAGGTGCGCGTGCATCCGCGGAACCCGGACCGGGTGTGGTTCTCGTCCACGCCGGTGCTGGTGTCCAACGACGGCGGCAAGACGGCCCGCACGACGACCGTCGGCATCCACGTCGATCACCACGCCCATTGGATCGATCCGACGCGTCCCAGCTATCAGATAGTAGGTAACGACGGCGGCATCGCGATCACGAACGACGACGGCGGTGCGTGGGATTTCGGCGCCCTCCTCCCGCTCGCGCAGCCTTACGAGGTGAGCTACGACTTCGAGGTGCCGTACAACATCTGCGGCGGAATGCAGGACAACGGATCTTGGTGCGGACCGAGCCGGCGGAAGAACGGCGCCGTCACGAACGCCTACTGGTTCACCTTCAACGGCGGCGACGGCTTTTATACGGCGCAGCATCCGGAAGAGCCGAACATCATCTTCGGCGAGTCGCAGGGCGGCAACATTGCTCGCGTCGACATCAGGACCGGCGCGCGCACGCCGCTGGTGAAGCCGACCTGGCGCCCGCGGTACGCGCAGTACGAAGACTCGATCCTCATCACCCGCGGCGACACGACGGCTCCCGTGACGCGTGAGCTCGAGCGCCGCATCGCGGAGCTTCGGGCACGTCAGCGCACCGACTCCGCGGAGTTCGATATCCGGTGGAACTGGAACACGCCTTTCCTGCTGTCCACGCACAATCCCGACGTGTTTTACGCGGGGGCGAACCGCGTGATGAAGAGCACCCAGCGCGGCGACCACCTCTTCCCGATCTCGCCGGACTTGTCCAAGAAGCAGATGGCGAAGATCGACACGAGCATGCGGAGGACGGGTGGCATCACGACCGACGCCACCGGTGCCGAGACGTATGGCACGGTCGTGGCGCTGGCGGAGTCGTATGTGCGGCCCGGATTCCTCTGGGCGGGCACGGACGACGGCAATGTCTGGTTCACGCGCAGCGACGGCAACATGTGGGAGCCGATTCCGGCGACGCGCTTCGCCGGCCTCCCACCCGGCGACGTTTATGTGACGCGCATCGAGCCGTCGCACTTCGATTCCTTGACGGCGTACATCGCGTTCGACAATCACCGGTGGAACGATTTCACGCCCTACGTCTACGTCACGACCGACGGCGGACGCAGCTTCCGTTCGGTCGCGAACAATCTCCCGCGCGGCGGTGTCGACAACATGCGCGTGATCCGCGAGGATCCGGCGAATCGCGACCTGCTCTACGCCGGCACGGCGCGCGGCGTTTACGTCTCGTTGAACCGCGGCCAGAACTGGCATCGGTTCATGACGGGGCTGCCGACGGTCCCTGTCTACGATCTGCAGATTCATCCGCGTGATCGCGAGTTGATCGCGGCGACACACGGTCGCGGGTTCTGGATCGTGGATGTCGCGCCGCTTCAGCAGCTCCGGCCGGCGATCGTTGCCAAGAATGTCCATCTCTTCGCGCCGAAGCGCGCGTTCGAGTATGGACAGGGACCGGCGATGGGCGCCTCGGCGAACGGCGCCGGGCAGAGAGATTTTGCCGCTCCCAGCCCTCAGCACGGCGCGGAGATCGTGTATCGTTTGGCGAGCGCCTCGCGCGATACGGTGCGCATCGTGATCTCGAACGCCATTGGCGACACGGTCCGCACCCTCACCGGCCCCCGCACCGCGGGCCTCCACAAAGTGGTGTGGGACCTTCGAGGCGTGAGTCCGCGTCGGGATCTCTCGCCATCGCAGCGTCGTGATAGCCTGCTCACGGCACGCCGTGCGACTTTCGTGATTGACTCGCTGGAGAAGTCGGGCAGGATTCCGGCGGGCGCGATTACCACCATGCGCCGAATAGCCGCGGGCAATCCGCCGCAAGGATTCGGCGGAGGCGGCGGAGGCGGCGGAGGCGGCGGTGGTGGCGGTGGTGGCGGTGGTGGCGGCGCGGGCGGTGCGGCGACGATGACA
>JBBDXZ010000108.1:9405-18003 GCA_040902075.1 Gemmatimonadaceae bacterium | reverse complement strand
CGGCTTCACCGCACGCAGCTCGAAGCAGCACCGCGGCCGTTCCGTGCGGTCGCAGCATTCGGTGACGTCTGCGCCTGAGATCTCCGCGACGAGCGATTCCACGGCCGCGCAGGTCTGAGGGCTCCGGTTCACGGCCGTCGCGAGCGGGCATGCCGCACCCCGCAGCATCGCCGATCCGCGCCGCTCTTCCACATGAACGGCTCCACCAAGCGCGGTGAGCACCGCCGCGGCGGCGCGCGCGCGGGCATGCAGATCGCCGGGCGCACGTCCCCCGACCCGGGAGGCAAGCCGGCGCCCAGTCTCGCGTAACAGCTTGCGCGCCTCGCGTTCCGGAAGCTTCTCCGTCAACACCTCCAGCAGGGCCTCCAGGACCGGCGCATACGCGCGCGACAGCAGCGGCTCTGCGTCAGGGTTGAGCTCGTACAACACCGCGGGCTTTCCCGCCCCTGCGCCTCTCCGCGCGCCGGCCTGCCGGATCATTGCATCGCGCTCGAGCCCCACCAGGTGCGGCCGCACGGCGTTGTCGGTGAGCCCGAGATCAGCGGCCAGCTCCTCGACGGTATACGGACGCGCGCGCAGCAGCGCGACGATGCGCCCGCGCGTGCTGTCATGAAACCGCTGGTTCAGGGCTGCGCTCAGGAGGCCTCCAAGTACATGAATGTGACCGGCAACCAGACGTTTGTCAAATAAGTCAACTATGTTCTTGACTTATTGGCCTGCAGGACGTATCTCTGACACACGGCCGGCCAACGAGACCGGCGACCGACTTACCCTTCCGGAGGAATCGAATGCGTAAGACCGCTGCTTTCACCGCTCTCATCGCTGCCGTCACGATCGGAATACTCGCGACGCGCGCCGAAACCCGGGCCGCTCCTGAATCCCCGGCGCTCGACGATGCCGCCATCGTGGCCATCTTCGATCTCGCCAACAAGGCGGACATCGAGACCGGCCTGCTCGCGACCAAGCGGGCGACCTCGAAGGAGATCCGCGACTTTGGCAGAATGCTCTCGGACGTCCATACGGCCGTGCGCCAACAGGGCGGCGAGCTCGCCAAGAAGTTGGCCGTTGTTCCGGTGCTCCCCAACGGCGACCAGTCTGCCGCGCAACACGCGGCCGTGATGGCCAGACTCGAGAAGCTGTCCGGCGCTGAGTTCGATCGCGCCTTCCTGCAGCACGAGCAGGCGTTCCACGCGGCCGTCATCGCGGCGGTCCATTCCACCCTCCTCCCCGCGATCCAGAACCAGGAGTTGAAGAAATTCGTCACCAGTCTCGCGCCGGCTTTCGAAGCCCACCGACTAGCGGCCGAGAACCTGGAGAAGAAGCTTTCGGGTCGTGAGTAGTCAGACGGAAGTAACCGGCCAGGATTTCACCAAGGGCGTTCCGCTGTCCGACATACCGGACGGCGGAATGCTCGGCGGGCACGCGCACGGCAAGCCGGTGCTGGTCGCGCGCCGAGGCGACGAGGTGTTCGCCGTGGGCGCGACCTGCACGCACTATAGTGGTCCCCTCGCGGAGGGACTCGTCGTCGGCGACACCGTGCGCTGTCCCTGGCACCACGCGTGTTTCAGTCTGCGCACGGGCGAGGCGGTTCGAGCGCCGGCTCTCAATCCGATTGCGCGCTGGACCGTCGAGCGGCGCGGCGGGTCGGTCTTCGTCACCAAGGAGATCGACGGCCCCGTGCCACGGCGCGTCATTGGCGGCACCGCATCGCGGAAGGCGCCGTCCTCGGTAGTGATCGTCGGTGCCGGCGCCACGGGAGACGCCGCCGCCGACATGCTGCGGCGCGAGGGCTACGATGGCTCTATCACGATGATAGGGGCTGACAAGGACGCGCCGTACGATCGACCCAACCTTTCCAAGGACTACCTCGCGGGGACCGCGCAAGAGGAGTGGATTCCGCTGCGCCCAAGCGAATACTACGAAGAACGAAAGATTCGGCTCGCCCTCGGCAAGCGGGTCACCGCGATCGAGCCAAACAGGTCACGCGTGGTGCTCGATGACGGGACGGATCTTCAGTTCGGGGCATTGCTCCTCGCCACCGGCGCCTCACCGGTTCGCCTGCCGACGCCCGTCGAGGGTGGCCAAGTGCTGTATCTGCGAACGCTCGAGGACAGTCGCGCGATCATCGAGGCAGCGCAGAGCGCGCGGCGCGCCGTCGTCATCGGAGCGAGCTTCATCGGATTGGAGGTCGCGGCGTCGCTCCGGGCGCGTGGCGTGGAGGTCCATGTCGTCGCGCCGGAGTCCTACCCGCTCGAGCGCATCATGGGGCGCGCGCTCAGCGATCTGGTCCGGAGTCTCCATGAATCGCGGGGCGTCGTGTTCCACCTCGGCCGCACCGCCCGCGCGCTCGGCGCGGATGTCCTCCTCGATGATGGAACGGGCCTCCCAGCCGATTTCGTCGTCGTTGGCGTTGGCGTCCGCCCGAACGACGAGCTGGCATCGCAGGCGGGGCTCGCGGTGGACCGTGGCGTCGTCGTGGACGAATTCCTCGAGACGGGCGCGCCGGGGATTTTCGCGGCCGGCGACCTCGCGCGGTATCCCGACCCCCGCTCGGGGGACCGCATTCGGGTCGAGCACTGGGTGCACGCGCAGCGTCAGGGACAGACCGCCGCACGCAATATGTTGGGAGCGAAAGAGCGGTACGACACCGTGCCGTTCTTCTGGAGCCAGCATTACGACGTCCGGATCTCGTATGTGGGCCACGCGGAGAAGTGGGACCGGATCGAGATCGATGGGAATCCCGAGGCGCGCGATTGCGCGGTGTCATTTGTCGCGGGGACGAAAACCCTGGCCGTCGCGACGGTCGGGCGTGATCTCACAAGTCTTCAGGCTGAAGCGGCGATGGAACGCGAGACGGGTTGACCTCAGCCCCGAGGAACGACCACGGCGAATACGCTTCCCTCGCCCGGCGCGCTCTTCACCGAGATATGTCCATCGAGCATCATGACGAGCCGTTGCACGACACTCAGCCCCAACCCCGTCCCCCCGCCACGCAACCGCTGCGACGGATCTACTTGCCAGAATGGCTCGAAGATGTGGGCCACGTGCTCCGCGGCGATGCCGTCGCCGGTGTCGCTCACGAGCAGCTCGACGACGTCGCGCTCGTCCCGCACGGCCATGCTCACGCGTCCCTGTTTGGTGTACTTCACGGCATTTCCGGCAAGGTTCAACAGGATCTGCCGTAGCTTGTCCGGGTCGGAATCGATGACGACGGGCGGCTCGGGAAGGTCCAGGGAGAACTCGAGAGCTCGTTCGGCCGCCAACGGCTCGATCATCGTAGCGACCTCGCGCGCGATGTCACGCAAATCGATCTTCTGCCGCCGCGTCTCCTCCCGACCGGCGTCCAAGCGGGCGAAAGAGAGCAGCTCGTTCAGCAGATAGAGCAGGTGTTTGGCCGACGTGCGAATACGGCGAACACGCTCGCGGCTCGCGTCGGGGATCGGTTCGGGGACGCCCATCTCGAGCAAGTCGGCATAGCCGAGAATCGCGGTGAGCGGCGTCCGCAAGTCGTGCGACACGACGGCAAGGAAATCCGACTTTGTTTGATTCGCCCGGCTGGCTTCCCCGTACAGCAGTGCGTTGTCGACGGCGAGCGCCGCACGCTGTGCGACGTCCTCGGCGAGCGTCAGGTCGTCCTCGCCGTAGTGCCGCGACGAGTCACCGCACATGAATGAAATGGCGCCCAGGACGCGATCCCGTGCGACAATGGGAACGAGCATGTACGAGGTCACGTGCAAGGCCCGCATGAGCTCCAGCTCGCGCGGATTGCTCGTCATGGCAGCGCGCATGGCGTCGGTGACGCCGTTCACGACGCGCGGCTGGCGCGTCCGCAGGACCTCGAGCACGGGATGCAACCCTTGCTGGTCGATCGGGATTCCCCGAAGCTCGCGCGCCAGAGCCTCCTTGGAGGTGTCGCGATGCGCGATGTGCATCCGGCGCGGCGCGCCATCCTCGGTGAGGCCGTAGATCACGGTCCAATCCGCGATTTCCTGCACGCACAGACTCGCAAGCGTCGCGAGCGTCGCCGTGTAGTCGAGCGAGGATGACAGGACGGCGCTCGACTCGGCGAGAAACCGCAGCCGGCGCGCAGATCGCTCCGCGACGGCGCGCGCGGCCTGCTCGCGGATGAGGCGGTGGGCAGCCTCCTCGGCGCGTTTTCGTTCGGTGACGTCGCGCAGCGACGCAATGAATGCGTCCGAGCCCTCCCACTCCGACCGCACCACGCGCATTTCCGCGACACGCGGCGCGACGCCAGCGAAGAGATCGACCTCGGTCGTTTCTCCAAGCACCACGGGAAAGCCGAAGTCCGTTCCGACCAGCGCCTCTCGGGTCTTTCCAAAGAGTTGCGTTGCGGCGGCATTGGCGAAACGGATGGTGCCCGCGCCATCGACCACGACGATGGCGTCCGCGTTCCGCTCGATTACGTCGCGGAATCGGGCTTCGCTCCGTTCGAGCTGGCGCGTTCGGAGGCGCAGCTCCCTGCTCAGCGCCCGCTCGTCGTCGAGACGGTCTGGCTCCGGCGCCTGACTCCGATCGCTGGGTTCCTCCCTCATCAGTGCGATCTTCTGCGCTCCCGGGCGCGACGGTCCTCGGGCTCGCCAGAGCGCTTGCCCTGATCGAGCTCGGCGTCGAAGAGAGTCCAAACGCGCTCGAGGTCGTCGGGCGACACGTGCATCGGCGCGCCGGAAAGAATACCGGTGACGTTCCGGAACCGCCGGCCGAGGTGCATGCCACGTTGATCTACGGTGAACTCGCGGATGCCGCGGTCGTGCGCCGATCCACGCATCTTGAGCACGGTCATGCCGCGCTTCATCTCGCCGAACATCTCGACATAGCGCAGAAGGATGATCGAATCGGTGAGCGTGGAGACGTGCGCCTCGGTGATCGACGACCCACCCATCAGCGTCGAGGTCGTCGCCGTGAACAGTCCGGTGATCTCCTGCTGCTTGATGAACGAAGTCACCCCGATGACGAATTCGCGGAACGACTTGATCGAGCCGACACGCTCCAGCGCCGACAGACTGTCGAGCGCCACACGCGTGGGCTTGAAATCCCGCACCGTTTTCTGAATCGAGATCAGCCACTCCTCGAGGCCGAGCGTCTCCGGATAGTCACAGACGACTTTCAGGGTGCCCGCCTCTTCCATCGCCTCGAAGTCCACACCCCAGCCGATGGCGTTTCTGAAGAGCTGTTCGCGACTCTCCTCGAAGGCGAGGAGCAGACACCGCTCGCCCTCCGCCGCGCCCCCGCGCAGGAACTGCGTGACGGTGAGCGTCTTCCCGGTTCCCGTGGCTCCCGAGACGAGGATGATGGAATCGCGGAAAAAACCGCCGCCGCACATCTTGTCGAGCTCCGCGCTGCCAGACGAGATGCGCACGTTCGAGGAGCGCTGGCGCAGCTGAATCGCCGACAACGGAATGACGACGACCCCTTCGCCGGCGATGATGGTGAACGGGTACTCCCCTTTCTGGTGGTCCGTGCCGCGAAACTTCAGGATCTCGACCGTGCGGCGGCGCACTTCGCCTTCGAGAACGTTCCGAAGCACCATGACGTTGTCCGCGATGAATTCCTCCACCCCAAAACGCGCGATCGGGCCATAGTCGTCCGTGCGCTCCGCCGTCAGCATTGCGGTGACCTTCATCGACTTGAGCGCCGACGCAATGCGAAAGAGCTCGCGCCGAACGGTCGATTGATCGGAGAACTGCGAGAACACCGCGCCGAGCGAATCGACCGAGACACGCTTCGCGTTCACTTTCCGGACGGCGTTTTCTACTCTTGCGAGCAGCGCGTTCAGATCGAAGCTTCCACTCTCCACCGTTTCGATCATCGGGTCCGGTGAGGCATCCACGAACGTAAAGAGGCCGTCACGCTCCCATTTTTCGATCTCCCAGCCGAAGCTCCGCATGTTCTGGCGAATGTCCTCGGCCGGCTCCTCGAACGTGACGAACACGCCGCCGACGCCAGCCTCGATGCCCGCGGAAAGGAACTGCACCGCGAACACGGTCTTCCCGCTTCCCGCGGTGCCCGAAACGAGCGTCGTGCGGTTTTCCGGCAGTCCACCTTTTGCGATGACGTCGAAGCTGGCGATGCCCGTCGGAAGCTTCTGAACGGGATCTCGGTTCACCGGTGCGCTCATTGGGACGATTCAGGTGATTTGCGTGTGATCGTGGGACTGACCTCGAGCCCGAGGAGCACCTTGTCCTTGTCGGAGAGGTCGCCGATGACCCGCCGCAGCGGCGGAGGCAGCTGTTTGATCAGCGTGGGCGTCGCGAGAATACGATCGTCTTCGGCGGCTTGGGGACGCTCCAGCACGTCGATGATCTCCAGTGCGTATTCACCGTGAAGATCTTCTTCGCAGATCCGCTTGAGGTTGGCGATCGCCGTCGTCGCCCGCGTGCTCGATCCGGTGATGTAGAGCTTGAGTAGGTACTTGGACAGGCGCCCCTCTCCTCGAGCCTCATGCTCGCGTTTTTCCCGCGACGTTCAAACTACAACTTCGCGGCAGCATTGCATGATGTGGACCAGCCCGCTTTATGCCGTGGCTCGTACGCTCCGGGCATGCAGCTTGTTCCTGAGTGGCAGACTATGACCGCGCCTGGCCGTCAGAGTTGGAAGGGAGGAAAGCGTGCCGCGCGTCGATCCGAACAGGACCGCCTGCAAGGGATCGTCGAGCGGATGGCGGACGGCGTTGTCATCCTGGATCTCGACGGCAGAATCCGATTCGCCAATCCGGCCGCGCAACAGTTGTTTGGCCGCCCCGTCTCCGATCTTACCGGCGCCAACCTCGGATTTCCCGCGGTTGCCGGCGATAGCAGTGAGATCGAGATCGTCCGACCCGGCGGCCAGAGCGTGACCGCTGAGCTTCGAGTCGTCGAGACCGAGTGGGAGGGGGAACGGGCCAGCCTCGTGTCGCTGCGCGACGTCACGGATCGCAAGCGGGCAGAAGAGCGAATGGCGCAGTTACAGCGCGAGCGAATCGCGCGCGCCGAGGCGGAGGCGTCGAGCCAAGCCAAGTCGGAGTTTCTCGCCACCATGAGCCACGAGCTTCGAACGCCGCTGAATGCGGTGATCGGTTACGCCGAGATTCTCGACCTTGGCATCACGGGCGTGCTGAGCGCCGAGCAGCGGCAGCAGGTCGGCCGCATACGCGACAGCGCGCGCCACCTGCTCGGCCTCGTGAACGAGATCCTCGATCTCGCCAAAGTGGAAGCGGGACGACTCTCCGTTCAGAATCGCGCCGCCCGCGCCGCGGACGCCTGTAACGTAGCCGTGGCGTTGGTGCAGCCAATCGCGGAGGCGCGAGGAATCGTTTTGGCCTGCCGGTACGCCGACGCGGACATGCTGTACGACGGCGACGAGGATCGCGTGCGGCAGATTTTGCTGAATCTCCTCAACAACGCCGTGAAGTTCACAGCGCCGGGGGGCTCGGTCACCATCGAGTGCGCGTCCGTCGCGCGCCCGGATCCTCAGGCCCGCATGACCGCCGACGGTCCCTGGGTGCGCATCGGCGTCATCGATACGGGTGTGGGAATACCGTCCGATCGAATCGCGGCGATCTTCGATCCTTTCGTTCAAGTCGAGGGGGGACACACGAGGTCGAAGGACGGCTCGGGATTGGGGCTCACGATCAGTCGTCGGCTCGCGCGGCTGATGGGAGGGGATCTCACCGTTCGCAGTGAGGAAGGTACAGGGTCCGTGTTCACGCTGTGGCTGCGCGAAGCGAGCAGCGAGCAGCGAGAGGCTGCCCAATGGCGCGCCGAGTCGCCGGACACCGCCAGGCGACTGCAGGGATTGTCGGAGGTTGGCGCCGGCCTGCTGCGCGAGCTTCCCGCGTTGGTCGAAGCATTCGTCGCCCGGTTGCGCGAGGAACTGAATGTTCCCGGGATCGAAACGCTGCGGCCGTCGCAGCTTGCCGATCACGTAGCCACCTATGTTGCCGACGTCGCGACGACCCTCGCCGCGATCGAGGAAGCGCGCGGGCAGCCTTCGCGGCTCATCGCGGACGGATCGGAGATCCAGGCGCAGATCGCGGAGCGGCATGGCGCGCAGCGCGCGCGCCTGGCGTGGTCCGCGGACGTGCTGCACCAGGAGTGGGGGATTCTGCGCGAGGAGATCGAGCGTGTCGTGCGTCGCGCCACGGGCGCGGTGCAGGAACGCGTGTTAGCCGAAGCGCTCATCATCCTCGACCGATTCATCGAGCAGGCCGAGGAGACGAGCACGCGCGCGCTCGCGCGCGCGACGTCGCCGTCGGACGAGCGGGGCAATTGGCGAGGAGCAATTAGCGAGGAGCACTAGCTGGCAAAGGTCGCAGCCTACTCTTTGAGCAACCCGAGCTTTAAGGCGAACTGAACGTAGTCGGAGCGGTGCGCGAGGCCGAGCTTCTCGGCGATGCGCTGCTTGTAGGTGTCCACGGTCTTGGGGCTGATAAACAGCTTCTCGCCGATCTCGGGCGCGGTGAATCCTGACGCCACGAAGCGGAGCACATCTCGTTCGCGATCGGTGAGCTTCTCGAACTTGGAGCGCTCGTCGGAGTGCTCGGCGCGCTTGCGGATGCCGCCGGCGAGCACGCGCGATGCGGAGGGCTGGATGTACGTGTCG
>JBBDXZ010000108.1:0-9395 GCA_040902075.1 Gemmatimonadaceae bacterium | reverse complement strand
CCGCGCGCAGGGCGTCCACCAGCTCGCGATCCGCCACGCTTTTCTCGAGAAATCCGCTCGCACCGGCTTCGAGTAGCGGAATCAATGCTTCGTCGGGCGAGTGCATCGTTAGGATGAGAATCCGGGCTGTCGTCTTGGCCGCGACGAGCTGCTTGGTCGCTTCGGCACCGTCCACCGGTTCCATCGACAGATCCATCACGAGGACGTCGGGGTTCAACCGCTGAACCATTGCGACCGCGTCGCGACCGTTCGCGACCTCGCCGATGACCTGGATGTCCTTGGCGGCGCCAAGAACCGCCTTGAGCCCAGCCCGAACGACCGTGTGGTCGTCGGCAAGGACAACTTTGATGATGTCGACTGTCATGACAGTCCCGTAGGTGAGCCTGTAGGCACTCGCGCGATGACGCGCGTCCCGAGACCGGGTGCACTCGAAATCTGTAGCGACCCTCCCGCGAGAGCGAGGACCGCTTTCGCGGAGAACAGTCCCAGGCCGGCCTGGAGTGGATCATTGACGCGCATGTCCTGTCCGCGGCCGTCATCTTCGACGTCCAGGATGACTTCGTCCTTCGTGCCGCGCATCGTGATGCGCGCGTGCTTTGCGTCGGCGTGCTGCGCGATGTTACGGAGCACCTCGTCCGCCGCTCGGTACAGCGCACTCGCCGCCTGAGGCGCGAGCCTCGGCGACTCACATAGTTCCGGGACGACCTCGATTTTCACCGGGACCTGACGCGATGTACGGCGCACAAGCGCGTATAGCGCATTCAGCAGACCGAATTCGCCCAGCGTGCCGGGATACAGCGTCTCGGCGATGCTGCGCATGTCTTCGGTAAGCTGCACGATGAGCGAGCGAGCTCGCTCGAGCTGCTGCTCAACTTCGGGGTTGTCATTCACGCGCTGCGCCGCGGCCACCTGCAGGGCGATGGCGGATACCATTTGCGCGAACGAGTCGCGCAGCTCGCGCGCCACGGCCTCGCGCTCGATGTCGCGGGCCCGCACTGACCGACCCGCGAGGTACTGAATGCGCGCGCGATCTGCATCTACGCGGTCCAAGAGCCGGTTCAAGGTCACTGACAGGCGCAGCATATCGCGGTCCGCAAGTGGCGACGGCTTCACGCGCACGGTGAAGTCGCCTCTCGCCACGCGTGCCGCGGTCTCCTCGAGCTGCGCCACCGGACGCAACGCGAACCACACAAGGAGCGTCGTGACGGCGAAGCTGAAGAGGAGAGGGATCGCGAGCTGCAGCGTTGAGGACGCAGCTGGAAACAGCTCGTGCATCGCGAACGCGCTGATGAATAACACAAGATTGGCGCCGATCAACTTGCCAAGCAGCGGCACTCGCAGGATAGCGGTCCACAACTGCGGATCCCTCGTTCTGCTCGGGATGACCCGCGACAACGCGGAAGTCGTCATTTTACGATCACGTCCCAGCGCTCGCCGGGAAGCTCTTCCCGTTTAGCGCGCTGAGCGCGCTCTTCTGGAGAAAATCACGTCGGGACGTATTGTTTGGCATCGTCGGATCGGCTGACATGATCCGAAGCTAAGCTGTGCTAAACAGCCGGGGTGTCGGGTGATGGACGTTTGTCGCGCGTCCGATGCCTACATTCGTGTAAGGGATTTCCTCACCTCATGGTCCTGTGGCCTCTGTGTCCGACAAGGCAGCGACTCGCAAGCTCACGGACTTCCTGCTCGCGGATATCGTGGGGATCTCCGCGGACGCGATCATCTGCATAGATGAGGACCAAAAGATCACGCTGTTCAACGACGGCGCGGAGCAGATCTTCGGCTGGTCGTCGGACGAGGTGATGGGCAAGCCGCTCGATATGCTGCTCCCCGAGCGAGTGCGCGACATTCATCGGGCCCACGTCGCACGCTTCCGCGCGACGCCAGAACGCGCGCGAAAGATGGGACAGCGGCAGGAGATCTCCGGGCTGCGCAAGAGCGGCGAGGAATTCCCGGCCGAAGCGGCGATCGCCAAGGTCTCGATGGGAGACGCAGTCGTGTTTTCCGTGGTGCTGCGCGACATCACGGAGCAGGTCGAGCTCCAGAAGCGGCTTCAGCGCGCTGTTATTGCGCGTGACGACGTCGTCGGCGTCGTCGCGCACGACCTGCGGAACCCGGTGAGTGCGATAAAAATGCTGTCGCACTCTTTGCTACACTGGGCGCGTGATCACGAACTGGCTGAGGGGCCCGCCGAGCAGCTGCAGCTCATTCGCGACGCGGCACTTCAGATGGACCGCCTGATTCAGGATCTGCTCGACGTGACACGCGTGGAAACGGGCAAGCTGGTCCTCGAGCCCCAGCCGCTCACGGCGATGGCGCTGTTGGAGGGCGCGCTTCGTACGCTGCGCCCGTTGGTCGAAGAAGCGGGCCTCGAGCTCCGAGTCGACCTGCCGCCCACGCTGCCCACCGTGCACGCGGATCCCGAGCGGATCGGTCAGGTTCTTTCCAACCTGATCGGCAATGCCATCAAGGCGACAGCGGAGGGCGGGGAAATCACGGTCGCGGCGGCTGAGCGGGAAAGGATGGTGCAGGTTTCGGTCACCGATACGGGACACGGCATCTCGCGCGAGCAGCTGCCGCACATCTTCGACCGTTTCTGGCAATCGACGCAGTCGAAAATTCGATCGCGGGGCGCCGGGCTGGGGCTTCCGATCGCGCGCGGCATTGTGAGTGCCCACGGCGGGCGCTTGTGGGCCGCGAGCGAGCCTGGGAGCGGATCGACGTTTTATTTCACGCTTCCCGTTGCCTGAAAGTGGGAAGTGGGAAGTGGGAACTGGGGAACGTGGGAAGTGGGAAGTGGGAAGTGGGGAAAGAAGCTAGGGTGCCGCTTTGCCTTGACCTCCGCAGATCAGCTGCCTGACCACGCGCGCGCGCTCGGTGGGGAGGAATGGCTTTCTCAGGAGTTGCGCGCCCGTCTCGAGAATGCCGCGCCGCAACAACTCATCGTCCGTGTAGCCCGACATATATAGAATAGGCAGCCCGGGCCGTCGCTGGCGGATCATTCGCGACAGTTCCCTGCCGCCCATCTCGGGCATCACGACGTCGGTGATCAACAGGTGCACCGGTCCGGCGTGGTTGTCGCTCAGGCGCAGCGCGTCCGCTCCGTGACGTGCCTCCATGACGGTGTAGCCGTAGCTGACGAGGATGCGCCGTGCGATAGCCCGCACGGGAGCCTCGTCCTCGACGAGCAGCACTGTTTCGAGTCCCCGAAGATTCTCCGCGGCGTCTTCCACCGCGACTGGTCGGGCGCATGCCCGGACGGTGGGAAGAAGTACGCGAAACGTCGTTCCGACTCCCACCGTGCTCTCGACCTCCACGGTGCCGCCACTTTGCTCGACGATGCCGAGCACGGTGGCGAGACCGAGCCCCGTGCCCTTCCCCACAGCCTTCGTGGTGAAGAACGGCTCGAAAATCCGGTCCCGCACCGACGCTGGAATGCCTTCGCCGTCGTCGCTGACAGTGATCGCAACGAAGTCATCCTTCCTCGGATCGCCTCGTGCGACGTTCCCAGTCGCGATCATGATCGTGCCGGTTTCGCGGATTGCGTCCCGCGCGTTCACGACGAGGTTGAGGAGAACCTGCTCGAGCTGATGGATGTCCACTTCGACCGTGGCCGGTGCGGCCGCGGGCACGATCTCGAGCTGGATGTTCTCGCCGATGAGGCGGTTAAGAGTCTTCGAGAGTGTTCGGATGGTCGTGTTGACGTCCACGACTTCGGGTTTCAGCATCTGCCGCCGGCTGAACGCGAGCAGTTGGCGCGTCAGCGCTTCGGCGCGGCGGGACGCGGCCTCGATCTCCTTGACGTCGTCGAGCACGCCCGGGTTGTCGCCCACGGCTTCCTGGACGAACGTGGCACATGCCGTGATCACCGTCAGAATGTTGTTGAAGTCGTGCGCGACACCGCCCGCGAGCTGCCCCAAGGCTTCCATGCGCTGAGCTTGGAGGGCGCGCTCCTGCAACTGCTTTCGTTCGGTCATGTCCTGACCGATCGTCAACGAAGTGCCGTCGGAGAGACTGATGCAGGCCCACGAGCTGGAAAGCGTGCGGCCATCTCGCGTGCAAGGGTCGACGTCCGTCCAAGTAGCGCCACCCGCCATCACGGCCTGGCGGGCACGCTCGCGATGGGTGGGGTCTGGATACACCGCGGCGAACAGATCGATGGCGCGCGCTTCTTCGAGCGTCCAGCCGAAGGCGCGTTCCCACGCGCGGTTGACATAAATCGGCCTTCCATTGCCATCGAACATGGACACCATGACCGGCAGGTGCTCCATGATGCTTTGCAGCAGCTCCGACTGCCGAGTGAGCGTTTCGTCCGCCAACTTTCGCTCGGTGATGTCCTCGACCACGCCCATGTAGCCATCCAGCGTGCCGTCGTCGTAGCGGAGCCGCGTGACCGTCGTTCTGCCCCACATGACGGATTCGTCGCGGCGGACATACCGCTTTTCATAGGTGTACGAGCCCCGCCCAGTCTCGGTAACTCGGACCATCTCGCGTGTCTTGGCCACGTCATCCGGATGCGTGATGTCCACGAACGACTTGCCCACCAGCTCCGACGGTTCGTAACGAAGGAACCGCGCGAAGGAGGCATTCACCTTGGTCAATCGCGTATCGGCGTCGGCAACCGCCAGGCCGACTGCTGATTGCTCGAAGATCGAGCGAAAGCGCTCCTCGCTGGCCGCCAATGCCTCCTGCTCGCGAACGCGTTCGGTGATATCGATGCAGGCACCTACGAAACGGATTGCGCGTCCGGCAGCGTCGCACACCACATGGCCTCGGCTATGGTGCACTCGTACCTCACCATCCGGCCGGACGATCCGGTCATCGAACTCGAACGGCGCCTTTGTTTCCAGCGCGGACGCTATGGTTCTGGCCACGTGCTGCTTGTCGTCCGGATGCACGAACGATATGTAGGTCTCGTAACGCAGCGAGATCGATCCCGGCTCGAGTCCGAATAGTCGAAACAGCTCGTCGGACCACGTGACGGTATCGGACTGCACCTCCCACGTCCACGTTCCGACGTGCACGAGCTCGTGGGCCTGCATCAGGAGATCCGGGTCGAAGTTTGCGTCGGCGCAAGTCGGCATGGCGAGCTCGAGGAAAAATGGTTGAGCTCTAGTAACGTCAAAACTGGCCAATTTCGATGTCAGTGATGTGCCACGACATGACGGCAGAAGGCCTGCACCCGTGTAGGGGAAAACAGAAGCTCACAACTCCTTCAACCACGAAGCCCTGGATCTTCCCGCCGTTCCTGATGTCCGTCGTCGGGAAGCGGTAGTAGTTCTGCCGCATGAACTCCCCTTCATGAGAAGGACGGGGTGACGTACCAGCCCGCGGCACCCGCGAACCGATCGACGCTCACCTGGTTGGCGATGCCGGATGAATGTTCGACTGACATTGCCGGACGCTCTCGCAGGGAAATCCCGGCGTGGCTTCGGGGAAACGCCGACGCCGGAAAGTCGGGCCGGGGCCGATCCTCGCGCCCTGTTATGTTATCAGAAGAGTTTCTCGCCCCACGCGTGGGGTCCTCGCCGACAGCGCAATCGCGCCTGCATTGGGACGTTCCGATCGTGCGCGGGATTGTACGTCACTTCCGCCCACCGTTTCGTCCGATGTCCAACGGCCCGTCCTATCGTGCGATCGACGTCAGTGGGCTGGGCAAACGCTTTGGCGCTCGATGGGTGCTGCGCGGAGTGACGCTCGAAGTGCGTCGCGGCGAAGCGGTGGGGCTGCTGGGTCCGAACGGCAGCGGAAAGAGCACCGTATTGCGAGTCGTCGGGACGCTGCTCAAACCGAACGCGGGAAAGGCCGCTGTCAACGGACTCGATATCGTGCGCGACGCCAGCGGCGTACGCGCTCAAGTCGGGTACTTGGCACACACACCGGGGCTGTACGACGATCTCACGGCACGCGAGAATCTGTGGTTCGCGGCAGACATGCTGGGATCGCCGTACACATCGGTCGAGGCCATCCTCGAACGCGTTGGATTGGCGCACGTCGCGGGCGACCGCGTGCGAGGCTTTTCGGCCGGAATGCAGCGCCGCCTCGCGCTCGCGCGGCTTATCCTGCGAAGTCCTCGTGTGCTCCTACTGGACGAGCCCTATAGCAATCTCGACGCCGAGGGTGTCGAAATCATGAACTCGATCATCGGCGAGGTCGTGAGATCAGGGGGTGCGGCGCTCGTTGCTCTGCACGAACTCGCGCCGGCCAAAGCAATGCTCGATCGCATCTGCACGCTCGTCGAAGGGCGCATCGAATCCGTGAGCGCCGGACGCGACCATGCGGCGCCAGCGCCGGGCGCGCGCTGATGGCGTGTCGAGACGACTGGCGGCGGGTGCGTGCCATCGCGAGCAAGGACCTGACCACCGAGCTTCGTGCCAAGGCCGGGTTCAACAGCGTGGTGTCGCTTGGCGTGACGATCCTCATTCTGCTCGGGCTGGCTCTCGGTCCTGACGCACAGGCTTTGCGCAATGCGGCGGTCGGGGCCGTGTGGCTTGCCACGCTGTTCTCCGCGGTGCTCGCGTTCAATCGGTCCTTCCAGGTGGAACTCGAGGGTGGTGCACTCGAGCCGTTGCTGCAGTACCCCGGACCGCGCTGGACCATCTTCGCCGGGAAGTTGCTCGGCAATCTCACGTTCGTAACGCTGATGGTTGCGATCGTCGTCACGGCGGGCATCGTGTTGTTCGGCATTCGGATCCCCGGCCGCTGGCCCTCGTTGCTCGGCGTTCTCGCGTTGGGCGTCGTCGGCCTGGTCGTCCTCGGCACGTTCTACGCGTCGATGGCGAGCCGCAGCCGGGCGCGGGAAGTCTTGCTTCCGCTGCTGCTCTTTCCGATGCTGGTTCCGGTCCTGCTCGCGGCCACGACGGCGTCAAAGGCGCTGCTGGGCATGGACCTGATGCACGAAGCGGGCGCCTGGATTCGCCTGCTCGTCGCGTACGACGTTGTTTTCCTGACAGCCACATTCATCGCATTCGAACACGTCATCGAGGCCTGAAGCCCAATTGATGCCAGCCGCCGCAAGTTCACCGTCGTCCCCGCCGCCGCGCACCAGCGCGCTCTTCGCGTTCGTCAGCTTCGGTGCCGTGATCGCGGCCCAGACGCATGCCATCCTGACGTCTCCCGCCGAGGGCGACATGGGGCACCTGCAGAAGATCATGTATGTGCACGTTCCGGCGGCGTGGATGACGTTCCTGGCGTTCTTCGTGGTGCTGGTCTTCAGCGCGCGCTACCTGTGGAAGGGCAGAGAGAACGACGACCTGCTCGCCGCGTCGGCGGCGGAGGTCGGCGCGCTGTTCAACGGACTCACGCTGATGCTGGGAATGATCTGGGGTCGTCCGGCCTGGGGCGTGTGGTGGGTGTGGGACGCGCGCCTGACGTCCACGCTGGTGTTGTTCCTGATCTTCGTCGGGTATCTTGCACTACGCGCGTTCGTGGACGACGCCGAGCAGAGGGCGCGCTGGAGCGCGGCGGTCGGCGCGATCGGCGCCCTCAACGTCCCGATCGTCTACATGTCGGTGACGTGGTGGCGAACCCTCCATCAACCGCCCTCGAGTCCGGCCACGCTCGATCCCGCGTATACTCTGGGTCTGCGTCTGAATGCGATCGCGTTGCTTCTCGTGATGATCTACTTCATCCGGAAGCGGTACGAGATCGCCCGTCTGGAGCGCGCCGCCGAGCACGCGGCCGAAGCGGCCGCAATGGGAGGTCGTTGACCATGATAGAATCGAATCAAGTCTTCATCATCGCTGCATACGCGGTAACGTGGGGCGGCATGCTCGCCTACCTGGCGTATCTCGCGCGACGAGGCGGACGTGCCCGGGCCGAGTCCGAGCGGATGGCGCCCGCCGACAGGAACGCGGTATGAAACGATCATGGGTGTTGGGCGGCCTGGCCGTGATGGCCGCGGCGTTCGCCTGGTTACTGTTCGGCGGCCTCAAGGACAACGTGGTCTTTTTCCTCACGCCCCAGGAAGTGCTGGCGAAGGGCGCCGATGGCGTCGGCGTGCCCATGCGGCTTGGCGGCATGGTCAAGGCGGGGTCCGTGAAATGGGATCCCCAGGCGCTCGACCTGCGGTTCACGGTCACCGACGGCGCGCGGGATATGGTGGTACACTCGACCGGCGCGCCACCGCAGATGTTCCGCGACAGCATGGGCGTCATCGTCGAAGGCCGGGTTGGCGCCGGCGGCGTCTTTGAGGCGTCGAACCTGATGATCAAGCACTCGAACGAGTACCGTCCGCCCAAACCCGGCGAGGAAGCGCACGAGAAGTACAAGACGCTCATCAGGCAGTCGAGCCCGTGATCGGTCTTCTCGCGCACAACGCGTTGCTCGTGTCGCTGATCGCCGTGGCGTTCGGCGCGCTCATCACTCCAGTGGCGATCCGCTCCGGGCGGCGCGAGTGGCTGCAGCTGACGTACGGCTCGGTCTACGCGAATTTCCTGCTCGTGAGCATCGCGACGGCGGCGATGATCGTCGCGCTCGTGACGCACGACTTCTCGGTCTCGTATGTGGCGGCCGTGGGCAGCCGTTCGACGCCGCTGCTCTTTACGGTGATTTCGCTGTGGGGTGCGCTCGAGGGATCGATTCTCTTCTGGGCCTGGGTGCTCGCGCTGTACGCGGCGGCGGTTGTGTGGCTGCACCACCGCCGGCCCGGCAACCTCGTTCCATACGCGGCAATGACGCTGCTCTTCGTCGCGGCGTTCTTTGCTGTGCTCCTCGTGGGTCCGGCCGATCCGTTCCTGCCGGTGTCGCCCGTGCCGCTGGATGGCCCCGGACCGAACACGCTCTTGCAGAATCACATTCTGATGGCCGTGCACCCGCCGTTGCTGTACCTCGGCTACGTTGGCATGTCGGTTCCGTTCGCTTTCGCCGTTGGCGCCATCCTCGGCGGCGAAGCGCCGTCGAACGAATGGACGAGGCTCTCGCGGCGTTGGATGCTCGCGTCCTGGGGATTTCTGGGCGCCGCCATCATCGCCGGCATGTGGTGGTCATACGAAGTGCTGGGTTGGGGTGGCTACTGGGCATGGGATCCGGTCGAAAACGCGTCGTTTTTGCCGTGGCTCACCGCGACCGCCTATCTCCACTCGGTCATGGTGCAGGAGCGGCGCGACATGCTCCGGCTGTGGACGCTGAATCTCTGCGTTGCGACGTTCGTGCTGACGATCCTCGGTACGTTCCTGACGCGCTCCGGCATCCTCTCGTCGGTGCACGCGTTCACGACGGGCGCGATCGGCTACTACTTCCTCGCCTTCATCGCGATCGTCCTCGTGGTGACGCTGGTGCTGGTGGCGGGCAACTCGGAGCGCGTGCGCACCAAGGGCACCCTGGGCGGCGCCGCGTCACGGGAGACGGTGTTCCTGCTGAACAACCTCTTCCTCACCGCGGTGATGCTGACGGTG
>JBBDXZ010000107.1:0-18203 GCA_040902075.1 Gemmatimonadaceae bacterium | reverse complement strand
CGTCGAAGCGGAAGCGCCGCTTGCGCCGCAGCGCCCTGATCGCCACGCGCGGTGAAGTGAAGCGAATCAAGCGCCTGCTACAGGCGTAACGGAGGAATAGACCATGCCTCGCGCTCGATCAAATGTCCCGCGGCTGAAGCGGAAGAAGCAGATCATGAAAGCCGCCCGCGGTGCGTTCGGCGGCCGCAGCAAGCTGTGGAAGGCGGCCAAGGAGACCGTGGAACGCGGCTGGCGCTACGCCTACCGCGATCGCAAGAACAAGAAGCGTGATTTCCGGCGTCTGTGGATCACTCGGATCAACGCGGGCGCCCGGCAGAACGACATGAGTTACAGCACGTTCATGAACGGCTTGCACAAAGCCGGTATCGAGATCGATCGCAAGATTCTCGCGGATCTCGCGGTGCACGACCCGTCCGCGTTTACCGCCCTGGCGGAGAAGGCGCGGACCGCGCTGAACGCTGCGTAGCTGAGCTGCTCTTTGAAGCCACGCGGCGGCGGTGCGAGATTCCGAGCACCGCCGCCGCTCTTCATTTACCACTCCTGCATGATCTCTTCGATCTCAGATTTCGCATCGAACGCCGGCACCCTGGTCACGGAAGCCGTCGCCGCGTTCGACGCCGTCACGACACCCGAGGAACTCGAAGCCACCCGTATCCAATACCTCGGCGACCGCAGCGGCCGGCTGCGGGTGCTGCAGCACGCGTTGGCGAGCATTCCGAAAGCGGACAAGCCCATGGCCGGGCGAATCTTCAATGAGGCGAAGGTTCATCTGCAGGGCCTGTACGAAGCCCGTCAGAGTGCGCTGAAGGCGGCGGCGCGTGGCGCCAGTTCCGCACTCGACCTCACCATGCCCGCCCGCCATCAGTGGCGCGGCGCCAAGCATCCGGTCACGCTCGTCATCGAGGAGATTGTGGAGATCTTCCGCGAGCTCGGATTCACCATCGCGCTCGGCCCGCAGGTCGAAACCGAGTGGTACAACTTCGGCGCGCTGAACTTTCCGCCCGATCATCCGGCGCTGGACGCCCATGACACGCTGTACCTGCGCGACGACGTGCTGCTGCGCACGCACACGTCCCCGGTGCAGATGCGCACGTTGCAGCGGTTTCCGCCGCCGATTCGCGTCTTGGCGCCGGGCGACGTGTTCCGGCGCGACTTCTTCGACGCGTCACATGCACCGATGTTCTCGCAGATCGAGGGACTGTGCGTGGACGAGGGCATCAGCTTTGTCGATCTGAAGGCAATGCTGACCAACTTCGCGCGCCGCCTCCTCGGAACGGCGCGCACGCGCTTTCGGCCCAGCTACTTCCCATTCACCGAGCCGTCGGCTGAGATGGACGTCGAATGCCAGCTCTGCCGGGGAAGTGGCTGTCCCGCATGCAAGGGAACCGGCTGGTCCGAAATCCTGGGTTCGGGCATGGTGCATCCCAGCGTCCTCGAGGCCGCGGGAGTCGACGCCGAGCGGTACACGGGATGGGCGTTCGGCATGGGGCCCGGCAGAATTGCCATGCAGCGCTACGACATTCCGGACATCCGCATCCTGTACGACTCGGATGTCCGCTTTCTGGAGCAGATCGCGCGACCGGTCCTGAGCGGAGCCGAAGGATGAACGCGTCGTACGAGTGGCTCCAAGCATTCGTCCCCCTCGACGCCACCCCCGCGCAGATCCGCGATCTTCTCACCACGCATACCGCCGTGGTCGAGGAGCTCGTCCCGCTGCGGTCGGATCTCGCCCCGATCGTCGTCGCGCGGGTCACGGAAGCAGCCCGCCATCCCGACTCGGACCATCTGTGGGTGACGAAGGTGGACGCCGGCGGGGGCGAACTGATTGAAGTGATATGCGGCGCCCCGAACGTGTCGGCGGGGAAGCTCTACCCGTTTGCGCCCGTCGGAACGACGCTGCCGGATGGCAAGACGATCGAACGGCGCAAGATTCGCGGCGTCGTATCGAACGGCATGCTTTGTTCGGCGAGCGAGCTCGGTCTCGGTGAGGACCATCAGGGAATTCTGGAGCTGACGGTCGTCGCGGAGCCGGGGACGCAACTCTTGTCCATCATGCCGGTGGGCGACACGCGGCTCGTGATCGACGTCGGCGCGAACCGCCCCGATCTGCTCTCGCATCTCGGTCTCGCGCGCGAGCTCGCGGCCGTCACAGGGACGACCTGGCACCTGCCTGAGGTTCCTGGGCTTGGCCCCGGGATCCCGACTGCGCATCGCGTCGAGGGACAAGGAGCCACCGCCGGCATTGAAGTCCGCGTCGATGCGAACACGAAGACGCGCCGTTACATGGGCGCCGTGCTGCGAGGAGTTCAGATCGGTGCGAGCCCCGATTGGCTGGTCCGCAGGCTCGCGGGGGTCGGCGTTCGTTCCATCAACAACGTGGTCGACGCCACGAACTACGTCCTCCACGAGCTCGGGCAGCCCGTGCACGCGTTCGATGTCGGCAAACTCGCCGGAAAGGCCGTGGTCGTACGAAGAGCGCGACCGAAAGAAGCACTCGTGACGCTCGATGGAACCGTGCGATCGTTGCCGCCTGATGCGGTCGTAATCGCGGATGGCGAACGCGCGCAGGCCGTTGCCGGAGTCATGGGCGGACGGGACAGCGAAGTGACGAACGAGACGCGCGACCTCTTCATCGAGGTCGCGAGCTTCGATCCGAAGCTCACCCGAGCGGCTCGCAGGGCCTTGGGTCTTGCCACCGATGCGAGCTATCGGTTCGAACGCGGCGTGGATCCAGAGCTCGCACCAGAGGCGATGGATCGCATCGTTCGCCTTGTCATCGCGCTCGCGGGAGGAACGCTCGCGGAAGCGCCGGTGGACGTCGCGGGCTCGAAGCTCGCGCAACCAGTGATCACACTGCGACACTCTCGAGTCGCTCAGGTGCTGGGTTCCGAGGTGCCATGGGATCAGTCGCGGCGGGATCTCGAGGGGGCGGGCTTCGAGCTCGTCGCCAAATCGGACCGAGATCTGAAAGTGCGTGTGCCGACCTGGCGCAGTGACGTCACCAGTGAAATCGATCTTGTCGAAGAAGTCGCGCGGTTCCATGGCTACGACAAGTTCCCCGACGAGATTCGTCCCTTCCGCCCGACGACGACGTTCGACGACCCGATGTGGACCGTCGCCGATCGTCTCCGTGACGCGCTCGTTGGCTTGGGACTCTACGAAACGCGGCCGATGCCTTTTGTCCACGGGACGGAAGAGACGCACGTGCGCGTCGGCAATCCGTTGGCGGAAAACGAGGCCTTCTTGCGCAACTCGTTGCTCGAGACGCTCGCCCGGCGCGCCGAGTTCAACCTGTCGCATCGATCGGGTGACGTTCGCATTTTCGAGATCGGATCCGCGTTCGCTCGCCGCAAGGCCGCGATGCCGCGCGAGCAGTTCCGGCTCGGCGCGATCGTGATGGGACGGCGCAGGCCGCCACATTTTACCGAGCCGCAACCTCCGTTGCTCGATGAGTGGGACGCGAAGAGCCTCGCCGAAGTCGCGGCGGCCACCGCATATCCAGGCCAGCCAATCGAGCTGGCGCCCGGTACGGGTCAGGTGCTGTGGCACATTCACGTCGACGGACGCACCATGGGCAACGTGGTCCAGGTGGCGCTCGACGCACCGGTGTGGGCGGCACCCGCGTACGGAATCGAGCTGGTGCTCGGCCCGATGGAGACCGAGCCGGCAGCCGATCGTGGAACGCACTCTTATATAGTAGGCGGCCATCCCGACAGACCGGCGAGCACCAAGTACCGGGCGCTACCGACCATGCCAGCGGCGGAGATCGATTTGGCGCTCGTCGTTCCCGCGGAAACGACGGTCGCCGATGTGGAACGTGTGATTCGCACATCCGCTGGTGAGCTGCTCGAGCGGCTCGACCTTTTCGATCAATACACCGGTGCTGGCGTCGAGACCGGGCATCGCAGTCTCGCATGGCGATTGACGTTCCGTCACCCCGAACGCACTCTACGCGACAAGGAAATCGAGGGTCGGCGGGCCAAGATCCTCGGCGCACTCGAACAGGAGCTCCATGTCCGGCAACGATCGGCCTGAACTGCGCGCGTTCAAGGAGCTGGAGACGCTCGTCCGGCATCTGGGCGAGGAGCTGGCCGCCTTTCGCCGGCGCGCCCTGTCGGCCGAAGCGCAGCTCAAGGATTCCGGCCAGGGGCACTCGGCCAAGGGCCGGAGTGCGGCGTTGGGTGATCGGATGGCGGACTTGGAGACCGAAAACGAAAAGCTCAAGTCACGTCTCGAGAGCACTGAAGACCGTGTCCGCCAGATGATGGATCGCGTACGCTTTCTGCGGCAACAACTCCAGGCGCAGGCCAACGCCGGTGCGGGACGCGCATGAGCGCGAAGAAGAATCTCGTTCGCGTGAACATTCTCAACGAAGAATACGCGATTCGCAGCGATGCGAGTCCCGATCACACGCGCGCGGTCGCATCGTATCTCGAGGACGCCATCCGGCGAGTGCTCGACGGCGGCTCCGTGGTTGAATCGCATCGCGCCACGATCCTGGCCGCTCTGCAGATCGCCGGCGAGCTGTTCGAGGCGCGTGAAGGCTCCGACATGACCCAGCGACTCCGGGGTTTGAGCGCGGAAGTCCGTCGCCTTCTACCGCCGACCAAGCGCGGCGAGCCGGCGGCGTAAGTTCGTTGCCTTTTGCCCTATCGGGGCATACTTTAGCGATAACTAGCCAGGCGGGTCCGTATTCTGGATCGCGCTGACGGCACCTCCCCATCCTGAACCCTTCGACGGTTCAGGCCCGGAAGTGAAGAGCCGCGCGATTCGAGACGGATTTCGAGCAGGACCACCCGTCTCTACGACGCAAGTCGTGGTGGAGCATAGATCCATATGAGTTCGACTGCGCTGCTAGCCGCGCTGGGCGTTGCAATACTCGCCTTGCCGGCTTTGTTTTTTTTGGGAAGACGATCTGGTGTCTCGAGCGAGATCAACCGTCACGCCACCGCGAAGACGGGCGCCGAGGAGACGGCGAAGCGAATCATCGCCGAGGCGGAGCGTGAGGCCGAGACGCTCCGCAAGAGCGCCGTCGTCGCTGGCAAGGAAGAGCTGATCAAACTGCGCGAGACATTTGAAGGTGAAGTGCGTGGCCGGCGTTCCGAGGTCGAGAAGGAGGAAAAACGACTCGGCGAGCGCGAGACGACGCTGGATCGGAAGTTCGACGTGTTGGATCAGCGCGACAAGGAGCTCAGTAAGCGCGGCAGCGAGTTCGGCCGCCGCGAGAAGGTGGTCGCGGACCGTGAGGAGGAGCTCAAAAAACTCGTCACCGAAGAGCGCGAGCGACTCGAACGACTTGCCGGTATGTCCGCGCAAGATGCGAAAGGGGAGCTCATGCGCCGGCTGGAGGAGGAAGCGCACGCCGACGCCGCCAATAAGCTGCGCGAGATCCGCGAGCGGGCCCGCCGTGACGCCGAGCGGGAAGCGAAGAAGATCGTCGCGCTTGCGATTCAGCGCATCGCCGCCGAGCACACCGCGGAATCCACCGTGTCGGCCGTGTCCCTGCCCAGCGACGAGATGAAGGGCAGAATCATCGGACGCGAAGGCCGCAATATCAGAGCGTTCGAGCTTGCGACCGGTGTGGACGTCATCATCGATGATACACCCGACACCGTCGTCGTCTCATGCTTTGATCCGATCCGGCGCGAGACCGCCCGCCTGGCACTCGAGAAACTCGTCTCCGACGGGCGCATCCATCCTGGACGCATCGAAGAGGTCGTCACCAAGTCCCGCCGCGAAGTCGAGCAGCACATCGTCGAGCTGGGCGAGCAATCCGCTTACGAAGTTGGCGTGCACGGCTTGCACCCTGAAATCATCAAGCTCGTCGGCCGCATGCATTGGCGGACGAGCTACGGCCAGAACATCCTGCAGCATTCCAAGGAGGTGGCCTGGCTTGCCGGCATCATGGCGACCGAGCTTGGGCTGGATCACGTGATGGCGAAGCGCGGCGCGCTGTTGCACGACATCGGGAAGGTGCTCACGCACGAGCACGAGGGGACCCACGTGCAGCTCGGCGTCGAGGTGTGCACGAAGTACGGGGAGAACCCGCTCGTGGTGAACTGCGTTGCGGCGCACCATGACGACGTCCCGCATGAGAGTGAGGTGTCCGTCCTCGTGCAGGCGGCGGACGCCATTTCCGGCTCGAGGCCCGGCGCACGGCGAGAGGCGTTCGAGACGTATGTGAAGCGCCTCGAGGGGCTGGAGAAGATCGCGTCGAGCTACAAGGGCGTGGAGAAAGTCTTCGCGATCCAGGCAGGCCGCGAAGTGCGCGTGATCGTGACGCCGGACGACATCGACGACGTCCGAATGGGCACGCTCACGGAAGAGATTGCGCGTCGCATCGAGGCAGAGCTGCAGTATCCCGGACAGATCAAAGTCGTAGCGATTCGCGAAACGCGGGCGGTGGACTTTGCGCGCTGATGTCGTCGGCGCGCCTCCGGCTCGGGGCGCCCTCATGGATGGGAGGGCGCTGGCCGCGCGCATCCGCCAGCAAGTGGCCGAAGGCGTTCGCGAACTGAAGGAACGCGGCGTCGTGCCGGGTCTCTCGGTCGTACTGGTGGGAGACGATCCCGCGAGCGCGATCTACGTCAAGAACAAGGCGAAGGCGTGTGAGGAAGTCGGCATGCGCGGCGAGACGATCCGCATGCGAGCCAACACGACGGAGGCGGAATTGGTCGCCGTCGTCGATCGACTCAACGCCAGCAAGCAAGTGCACGGCATCCTCGTACAGATGCCGCTCCCCAGGCAGATCCACTCCGATGTCGTTCTGCGCCGGATCGATCCGGCAAAGGACGTCGACGGATTCCACCCCGTCAACGTCGGAAGGATGCTCGCCGGGGATCGCGAGGCGTTCGTGCCGTGCACGCCTGCCGGCGTGCTGGTCTTGCTGCGCGAATACAATGTTCAGACGTCAGGCGCTCATTGTGTCGTCGTCGGACGGAGCAACATCGTGGGCAAGCCGATCATGGCGCTCCTGATCCAGCCAGGCACCGACGCCACCGTCACCGTGTGCCACAGCCGGACGCGCAACATGACGGACCACATTCGGCAAGCGGACATCGTGATCGCCGCCGCGGGAAAGCCGGGACTCGTCACGGGTGACATGATCAAGCCGGGCGCGGTCGTCGTCGATGTCGGAATCAATCGCGTGGACGACGCCTCGCACCCGCGAGGCTATCGGCTCGTTGGGGACGTCGACTTCGACTCCGCGCGCGAAACGGCGTCGTTGATTACGCCCGTTCCAGGCGGGGTCGGTCCCATGACCATCGCCATGCTCCTGCGCAACACGCTGCAGGCCGCCGTGCGTCTGGCGGAGAAGCGCGCCGCATGAGTCCTCCGCACCAGCACGGCTTTCCGTTCGAGGCGCCCGTCGATGCCGTGCCCGGCGCCGATCCGAGCTCCGCGATCGCCGTCTCGTCGCTGACGACCATCGCGCGGGACATTCTCGAAGGCGCATTCCGGCCCATCTGGGTGCGCGGTGAAGTCACCAACTTCAAGGCGCATCGCAACGGCCACTGGTATTTCACGCTGCGCGACCGAATGGCGCAGATTCGCGGCGTCGTGTGGTCCAAGGACACCCGCGCGATTCCGGCGCCTCCCGACGAAGGCATGCTGATCGCCGCGTTCGGCAACCTCAGCGTCTATCCGCAAAAAGGTGAGATGCAATTCGTCGTTCGGCGCATGGAAGCCGAAGGCGATGGTCTCTGGCGAAAGGCCCTCGAGAAAACGCGACTGAAGCTCGAGGCGGAAGGTCTGCTGCGAGCCGACCGGAAGCGTCCGTTGCCCAGATATCCTCGCCGCGTCGCGGTCATCACCAGTCCGGACGGGGCGGCGCTGCGCGACATCGTGGCGGTCATGAAGCGGCGGTCGCCCGCCGTGCAGATCGTGGTCGTGCCGGCTGCCGTCCAGGGCGACTCGGCCATCAGCGAATTGTGTCGCGCGCTGGAGCGCGTCGGTCGCTGGCGGGACGCCGACGTCGTCATCGTGGGGCGGGGCGGCGGCTCGCGGGAGGACCTGTGGGCGTTCAACGACGAACGCGTGGCGCGCGCGATCGCGGCATGTCCGCTCCCCGTCGTCTCGGCCGTCGGGCACGAGGTGGACATCACCATGTGTGATTTGGTCGCCGACCTCCGAGCAGCGACGCCGTCGGCCGCGGCCGAGGCAGTCGTGCGGGACGACGCCGAGCTCGTCGCGGAGTTGCGTGGCATCGGACGGCGCTTGCCGCGCGCGCTCACGAAGCGAGTGGACCGCGCCAAGGCCGATCTGCAGTGGCACGCGTCAGCGCTGCAAGGCCGGCTCGTTCGCGCGGCGGAGCGGCGCCGCTCACGAGTCGCGGAGCTCGGGGGCCGGCTGCACGCATTGAGTCCGCTCGCGACGCTCAAGCGCGGATACGCCGTGGCGCGCGCGGCCGATGGACGCGCCCTGACGTCGGTCAGCGCGTTTCAGAATGACATGCCCTTCCGGTTGGTGCTGCGCGATGGCGACATCGGCGCGCGCGTGACGAACATCGAGGAGCAGGCGTGAGCTTCGAACAGCGGCTGCGGCGGTTGGAGCAGATTGTCGGTGAGCTCGAAGCGGAAGAGATCGAGCTGGAACGCGCGCTCGCGCTGTTCGAGGAGGGCGTGACGTGTCTGCGCGCCGCCACCGAGGAGCTGGGCAAAGTTGAGGCGCGCGTGCAACGGCTCGTCGAGCGCGCCGACGGCACGTTCGAGGTGGCCGACCTGCGTGAATGAGCGTATCGAAGCAACGCTCGGCCGTTGGCGGCGGAGCATTGACGCGGAGCTCGAGCGCGTCGCGGCGGCGGGCGAGGCGAATCCGGGAGGAGGGGATCAGCTACCGGCGCGGCTGCGCGACGCCATCCACTATAGCCTCACGGGAGAGGGGAAACGGCTTCGCGGCCTCTTGCTCATGGCGTCCTACGATGCGCTGGACGGGCCGGGCGATCCGAGTGGCATTGCTGCCGCCGTGGAAGTGGTGCATGCGTACTCACTCGTGCATGACGACCTGCCGTGCATGGACAATGACAGCATCCGACGGGGCAGGCCCACGACCCATCGCGCCTTTGACATTGCGACCGCGACGGTCGCCGGCGTGACGATGGTCCCATTGGCGGTGAGTCAAACGCTGCGCGCGGCGCGGGCGCTCAATCTGGATGACGCCACGGGGGCTAACCTGGTCGGCGTGCTCATGCGGGCTTCAGGCGCAGCCGGGATGGTCGGCGGCCAGCTCATGGATCTCGAAGGCGAGGGGCGGCCGCTTTCTGTCGAGGAGCTGGAGTCCGTGCACCGGTCGAAGACCGGTGCGCTCATTGCCGCCGCTTTCACCATGGGCGGTATAGCCGCGGGAGGCGATCAGGCGGCCGTGTCTGCCCTGACATCCGCGGGCGCCGCGCTCGGGTTGGCCTTCCAGATCGCCGACGACGTCCTCGATGCCACCGAGTCGTCCGAGGTGCTCGGCAAGACCGCTGGGCTCGACGCCGCACTGTCCAAGAGCACGTATGCCTCCATACTTGGTGTTGCGGCTGCCCGTCGGCGGGGCGAATCTCTCGTAGCCGATGCCATGGCACGTCTGGATTCGGCAGGGCTCAGGACTCCGCTTCTCGAGCAATTGGCACATTTCGTAGCTGCTCGACGTTCATAGCTTTAAGCAACCATGTCCCTTCTGAATCGCATCGCATCTCCAGCTGACCTTCGAAAGCTTGCACGGGACGAGCTACCGGTGCTCGCTGAAGAGCTCCGTGCGCGCCTGGTGGACGTGTGCTCCCGAACCGGCGGACACATCGGCGCCGGACTGGGGGTCGTCGAGCTCACGGTGGCGCTGCACTACGCATTCGAGACTCCGAGAGACCAGCTCGTCTGGGATGTCGGCCATCAGGGCTATCCGCACAAACTACTCACCGGCCGGAACGAGCGTCTGGAAACTCTCCGACAGGAGGGTGGTGTCTCCGGATTCCTCAAGCGCAGCGAAAGCGAGTACGATGCGTTCGGTGCCGGTCACGCGGCCACCGCGATCTCGGCCGCACTCGGAATCGCAGTTGGCCGAGACCTGAAGGGCGAGGACTACAAGGTGGTCGCCGTCCTCGGAGACGGAGCTTTGACTTCTGGGCTGGCGTATGAGGGCCTGAACAACGCCGGCCATTCCGAGCGCGACATGATTGTCGTGTTGAACGACAACGAGATGTCGATCGCGCCGAATGTCGGGGCGATGTCCAAATACCTGACCTCGATTCAGCGCAATCCGCTCTACAACCGGGTTCGAAGCAAGATCGGTGAGATCGCCGACCACGCACCGGGCCCGCTCTCCTCGATGGGACAGCTCGTTCGACGATGGGAGGAGAGCGTCAAGGCGTTTCTGACGCCCGGCGTGCTATTCGAGGAGCTGGGCCTTCGCTACTTCGGTCCGATCGACGGCCACGACCTCGGCACGATGATCGACACCTTCCAGGCAATTCGGGACATGAAAGGCCCGCGCATCGTGCACGTGATTACGCAAAAGGGAAAAGGGTTTCCGGCGGGCGAGCACTCCGCTGGCGAGAAGTGGCATGCGCTGCCGCCGGGCTACGAGCCATCCACCGGTAAACCCACCAAAGTCAGCACCGCGAAGCCCGCCTACACCAAGATTTTTGGGAAAGGGCTCGCCGAGCTGGCCACGGAAGACGAGCGTGTCGTCACGATCACCGCCGCCATGCCGAGCGGCACGGGGACCGACGCCGTGGCGCGCGCGCACCCCCGCCGGTTTTTCGACGTCGGAATTGCCGAGGGCCACGCGGTCACGTTCGCTGCCGGCATCGCGACGCGCGGTCTGCGACCCGTCGTGGCGATCTACTCGACGTTTCTCCAGCGCGCGTACGACAACATCATCCACGACGTCGCGATCCAGGGGCTCCCGGTCACGTTGTGCCTCGACCGTGCGGGCTTGGTCGGTGAAGATGGCGAAACGCACATGGGACTCTACGACATCGCGTATCTCATGGCCGTCCCCAACTTCACCGTCACGGCGCCAAAGGACGGTCGGGAACTGCTGGGGCTCCTCCGCTCTGCCGTGCAGCACGAGAAAGGGCCGTGGTCAATCCGGTATCCGCGGGACGCGTCGCCTGACGAGCCGCCGCACATCCGGGAGGTCGAGGGCGCTCCGTATGCCACGTGGGATGTCCTGCGAAAGGGCCAGGACGTGGCGATTCTCGCCGTGGGCACGATGGTCAACCCCTCGCTCGCCGCGGCCGAAGCGCTGGCGCGCGATGGCCTGAATATCACCGTCGTGAATTGCCGGTATCTCAAGCCGTACGACGAGGTGACCCTCGCCGCGGTCTTGGCGGGCCATCAGCGCGTCCTTGTCGTGGAGGAAGGGACGATCGTGAACGGGTTTGGCGCGTTCATGTCCGCGGTGATCGAGCGTCACGACGAGTCGGTTCGCGTGCTCACCCATGGTGTGCCGGATCGCGTGATCGTCGCCGCGCCCCGCGCCCGGCAGTTGCAGCAGTGCGGGCTCACCCCCGATGGAATCGCGGATCGCGTGCGCGCGATGTTGGAGTCCGAGGCGCTCGCGGGGTGAGGGAAGTCAGTCGGCCCATCCGCTTGGGTGTCGTCGGTCATACCGGCTACGCAGGTCTAGCGACCGCGTTGCAAACGCTTCACAAGCTCGCGCCGGCGCTCAACCTGGAACTGCGGCTGGAGGCAGACCTCCCGATTGGCGGGAGCGCCAAGCGACTTGACTCCCCCGATCAACTCGATGCCCTGCTGACCTTGGGCGGCGACGGTACCCTGCTGCGCGGCGCGCGCATGCTCGAGGCCCGTGAGGTGCCCGTCCTGGGAGTGAACATGGGACGCCTGGGCTTCCTCACGTGCTGTCCGGCCGACCAGCTGGAGACGTCTCTCATGCGATTTGCGCGAGGCGACTATGCGGTCGAGTCGCGCATGCTGCTCCGGGCCGCGGTGACCGGGGCCGACCGCCGCGAACGCGCGAGCTGGCTCGGTCTCAATGATGTCGCCATTCACAAGGGCGGCTTTGCCCGAGTGGTGCCCCTGCGCGTCGCGGTGGACGACGAGCTGATCGCGTCGTACGCCGCTGATGGCGTGGTCATCTCCACGCCGACCGGGTCCACCGCATACAGTCTCTCCGCCGGAGGGCCCGTGGTCGTTCCGACCCTGGAGGCGTTGATCGTTACGCCGGTCTCGGCCCACACGCTCGGGATCCGGCCCGTCGTCTTGTCCGCCAGCTCTCGAATCACGGTGCAAGCGGAAGGTGCGCCCGAAGAGCTTATGATCACGGTGGACGGACAAGTCGGCACCACATTCCTCGGTGGCGAAACGCTGAGCGTTACGAAGGCCGCCAAGGCGGTCCGAATCGTTCGGTTCCCCGGTTCGAGCTTTTTCGCGACGCTCAGGGAGAAGCTGGGCTGGGGCGGAATTCCGGAGCGAGATCAATCGAGGAATGCTGACCGAGCTGCGAATTAAGAACTTCGCGATCATCGAATCGCTGACGCTGCCGCTCGGGCCCGGGTTCAACGTTCTCACCGGCGAGACGGGTGCGGGGAAGTCCATCATTGTCGGAGCGCTCGCCTTGTTACTGGGTGAGCGCGGCACGGCCGACGTGGTACGCACGGGAAGCGATCGAGCCACCGTCGAAGGTGTCTTCGATACGGCGGGAAGGTCCGAGCTGCTCGAGATGTTGGATCAGCGCGGAATAGAAGTCGATGAATCGCTCGTGGTGTTGAAGCGTGAGGTCACCGCGGCGGGACGTTCGCGCGCCTGGATCAACGGGACGACGGTCACGGCAGCCGCACTCGCGGAGATCGGGCGTGTGCTGATCGATCTGCACGGACAGCATGAAGCGCAGTCGTTGCTCGATGGCGAATCGCAGCGTACCGTGCTCGACTCGTTCGCCGGCGCGCGTGAGGAGGTCACCGCGGTCCAGGCGAGTCACGGCAAGCTCGCCGCGGCGCGACGCGAGATCGCGGAGCTCACGAGCCGGAGGGCAGACGCGGAGCGGCGCGCGGATTACCTCAAGCATGTCGCGCGCGAGATCGGGGATGCCAGGCTCGTCGATGGCGAAGACGCGAAGCTCGAGGATGAGGCACGCCGGCTCGAAAACGCCGCCGAGATTCGCGAATCCGCCGCCGCCTTCAACGCGATGCTCGATGACGAAGACCATGGAGTCCTGTCTCGGCTGTCCCAGGCAGCCAGAGTGCTTCAGCAGCTCCAGCGCTTCGATCCGGCGGTGGCCAAGCTCCAGGAATCGTTCGAGGCCGGGTTCTACTCGCTCGAGACGCTAGCGCGAGATATGGCGGAATACGCCGCCAGCGTGGACCTCGATCCCTCGCGGCTGGATGCCGTACGCAGCCGCCGGGACTTGCTGTTCCGATTGACCAAGAAATACGGACCGAGCATCGCGGATGTCATCGCCGCGGGTCGCGACGCCAAGCGCGAGCTCGAGCTTCTCGATACGGCCGGTTTGGATTTGCGGGGACTGCAGTCGCGCGAACGCGACGCGACCTCGGAGCTGAAGACGCGAGCGGAGAAGCTGAGCGTCAAGCGGCGCGAGGCGTCGGAGCGGCTCTCCAAGGCGGTCGGCGAGATCTTGCCGGAGCTGGGCATGCCGGATGGACGTTTTCTCGTGCAGTTGCGGCCCCTCGAGAGCATCGGGCCGCTGGGCGCCGAGGACGTCGAGTTCCGGATTACGCTCAACGTCGGGCATGACATGCGACCGCTCGCGAAAGTGGCTTCGGGTGGTGAGCTCTCGCGCGTGATGCTCGTGCTCAAGACCATTCTCGCGCGACTCGACCGGGTTCCCACCCTCGTCTTTGATGAGGTGGACGCCGGGATCGGAGGGAGGGTCGGGCAGCAGGTGGGAGAGATGCTCCGGAGAGTCGCGACCTCGCACCAGGTTTTCGCCATCACGCATCTCCCGCAGATCGCCGCGCGCGCGCACCGGCACATCCTGGTGACGAAGGGAGCGCGCGCCGGCGTGACCGCGGCGGATGTCAGCTCACTTTCGGATGCCGATCGAGTGCCGGAAATTGCGCGCATGCTGGGAGGGGATCCAGAGAGCGGCAAGAGTCGGGCGCATGCGCGCGAGCTGTTGGCCGCGGTAAAGACGCAAAGCGATAGAAGCGCGGCTGAAGAACTTCGCGGGTAGGGAACGGCGCGACAGCAAACGGCGCGACGACAACAAAGGCGCGACGACAAAACGGCGCGACGACAAAACGGCGCCACGACAGACCGCGAGCGGGTGGCGTCAATTACCAAGCTTCCGAATTAGGGCGGATAGGAGGGAATGGGTCACGGAAGTCCGGTTGGCGAGCTGGAAGTAGGTGCGGTCGTCGAAGAGCTTTGCTGCTCTGGCCCGCTTCAGGAAATTCAGGGTCTCTTTCGCCGACAAAAGTCCCATGTGGTAGAAGCGCAGCCGATCGGCCACCGTCGATCGCCCCGTACCCTCCGCGATATTGGCACTGATCGAGTCAGCGGCGCGGATGAGCTGATCGCACAATCGATAGCGCCGACCGCTCGGGGCGTGCGCGAGGGCGGCGCGGACTTCGTCCGCAAGCAGGTCGGCTGCTTCCCAGGCTTTGAGTCCGCGGGCCGGGTGCACACCTCATTTTGACAGTGAACGGGCTAGACAACGTCACCAATTCGCTGCCCTCGCAGTCCTCATCACCTGATTGCCCTCCTATTCCGCCGTTTGCGGTTCCGCCGTTTTGTAGTCGCGCCCCTTTGTAGTCGCGCCGTTTCTCTGTCGTCGCCCTTTCTATCTCAACCGGTAATAGATCCTCACTTCTATCTGCTCTCGAAAGAACTTCGGCCGCCCGGCGTCCCCGCTGATCGCCTCCAAATGCATGAAGCGCATCTCCATCGGCATACTTCTGCCGCCGGCATAGCGCGCGAGATTCGAATAGCTCACGCCGCCGCCGACCAGCTGATCGCCGCCGAGCTTGTCGGACGTTCGCAGCGAGAAGGCCCCGTGGACGGCGAAGGGTTCCGAAAGATGCCAGCGCGGCGAGAGGTGGACCTCCGTCCACCGGGAGTTGCGCGTCGAGATATTCGTCGTGTCCACGTCATGGACGCTGGTCGCGAATTGGCCAACCGCGAGCAGCCCGAAACGACCGGCGCGGGCGTCGAGCGCCGCGCGTGAGTCCACGACGAGGCTTCCGTCGCCCAGCCGGAGATCGGTAACCCCAATCGGCGATTGGCGCGAGCCTGTGGGAAGCCGCACGCCGCCGGCGACCGCCAACTGGATGCCCGCGCGGCGCCGTTCGGTGCGCGGTCGATCGAGCACCAGGAATTTGAATCCGATCTCGACGTCCCCGATGCCGACACGTTCCTGAAGGGTCAGCGAGTCACGCCCCAGGTCCTCGACGAGGAAGTTGTGAAACTCCGAGGGGCCGGCCGGACCGCCCGCGCCGACGGGTACGGCTTGAATCACATCCGCGCTCGCGCCGAGGAGCGCGCGGTATCGTGTATTGAAGTCGGCGACCCGCGCCGCGATCGCGAGTTGGGCCGCACTCTGGGTCGTCGGGACGAAGGCCATCCCGGCGCTCGTGAGGCTGCCATAGAGCTCCGCCACGGTACTGGCAAAGCTCTGCGATGATTGGATCAGTGCGGGCGCTTCAGCGATGATCGTCGCGCATCCCGGGGCCGCGGGATCTGCGAGACACGCGTCGAGCCTCGTCTGGAGCTGGCTGGCTGCGTTCGCGAATTCCGACTGCACGAGCGCGTTCACCTGCTCGGCCGCGGCATCGGTGCGATGCCGGTTTGGCCCGACGTTCGCGCCAAAGCCACCAGCGGTATCGAGTCGGAAGAGCATCGCGGCACGTTTGCGCACGATCGGGACGACGACGCCGACCGCGAACCGTCTACTCACCCCGTATTCGAGCGCGAAGGGAAGGACCTCTTCCCGGGCAGTTGCGTCGAGCCGGGAGCGTCCAAGGCTGAGTGTGAACGACGGGATGGCGCCGGCTGACTGCACCCGCGACTCGATGGCGGAGAGCGCCGCCATCTGGCGCGGCCCCAGCGAGTCGGCCGTGAACGAGGCTCCAAGAGGCTCGGCACCGCTCGCGCCGAACCGGGAGTCGTACCGCGTCCACGCGCTCATGGCGCGAAGACGAAGCAGCCCCTTGGGGGCCAGAGTGGCGTCCTCGAGTTGGCCGAGGCCTGCTTGGGCCGACAGGCGGGACGGGAAGAGGGCTGACGCCGAGAGCGTTGCGACGATCATGGACGCGAGCACAGGCGCGGCGAGTCGCCGCGGCCGGCGGTCAGGCATCGTTGACTGGCATCTCACCCTTGGTCATTGTTCGCGCCACGCCTCTAACATAATTGCGCTGATCGTGTCGTTGCGTCCGCCGCCGCGCGTGCCGTGGCAGGTCACGGGGAACCATTGGCTGTCGCTTCCCTGTATTCATCCCGCTGACGGGGCCGTCTTCGCCGTCGGCTTCTTGCATCGCGGGACACGCTCAGCCATCGAATTCGCCGGCGCTCCCGGTTTCGTCGAGGGCGATGGGCCGCCGCTGATGCGTCCGCGGCTACGAATCGGAACCAAGGAGTACGGCCTTACGGATGCGCCGATGGCCTGGGAGCGAGCGCTCGGCTGGCTGCCCACCTTCACCTGGACGCTCGGGGACGTCGCGGTGCGCGGCACCGTGTTCGCGCCTTTTGGCAGGGATTCCGACGTCGCTGGGGCCGTTTATGCGCTCTCCCTCGAAAACCGCGGCGACAAGGATCTGGAGGCGACTTTCGTGATGGAAGGCACGCTCGGTCATCGCCAGCTGAGAGTGCAGACCGAGCGGCCGTTCGAGGACGGCCACGTCGTACAAGAAGTCGAGGGCGACGTGATCCTCGGCGGACGGGCCGCGGCAAGCATCGTCGCAATCGCTCTCGGAGCCGACGAATCGTCGCGAGTCCGAGTCGAGCCGGGTGACTCCCCGCGCTACACGATCGAGCGGCCCATCACAGCCCCAGCCGGCGGACGCGCCCAGTTTGCCTTCTACCTTGCCGCCGGCCCGGAACCCGATGGTGCCCGGGCATCCATGGCGGTGCTGCGGCGGCGCGGATGGAAGGACTTGCTGCGCGACACGCGCGACGCGCTGCAATCGCTGGAACAGACCACCGGGCACGAATCACTCGATGGATTGATCAACCGCAATCTCCTCTTCGCGTACTTCTATAGCATCGGGCGCGCCTTGGATGACGCGCACTACTACATCGTTCGCAGCCGGGCGCCGTGGCACGGACGAGGGGTGACGGTACGCGACTGGGAGGCGCTCACCTGGATCCTGCCGGCAATCCAGCTCGCTGATCCGGCGCTCGCCCGTGAGCTCTTATTGCGGACCTGTGAGCTGCACGGCTACGCTCCCGGCCGCGGCGTACACTATTTCGAGGGAACGATGTTCGCGCCGGGGTTCTGCCTCGAGGGAGCGGCGGGCTACGCCGTCGCGGTTGACCGATACATTCGCGACACGAGCGACGAGCACATCGTCGACGAGCCGATCATCGCCGACACGCTGTATCTCTCGTCCGAAGACCTGGCCGCCAGACGCGATCGCAACCTTCCGTTGTATACCACCGAAGTACTGCCAGGCGGGGATCCGGCACCGTTTGCGTTCACATTGCACGCCAACGCGGTCGTCGCGCAGGCGCTCGACGTCCTGCGCCGCACGCTCGATGAGGAAACGGCGAAGAATCTCGAGGATCCCGATGCGGTGCGGGCGGCACTCAAACGGCATTTTGTCGCGGAGTACGAAGGCAAGCAGCTGTTCGCCGCCGCCACGGATCTGGCGGGGCATTACAGCTTCGAGGACGACGCGGTCGGCTCGGCGCTCTGGCTTCCGCTGTACGAGGCAGTCGAGCGCCACGATTCCACCTACCGTCGCACCGTGAAGAGAGTGGCCAGCGCGCCGAGCGAGCTCGCAAGAGAATGTGCCCGGCTGCTTGGCCCTGACTCGTCGAAGGTGTTGGAATGGTTTCGGCGCGCGCCACTCGACGGCGGCTACGCCGCGGAGATCGTGGGTCCGGAAGGGCAAGCAAAGCTGAACGGTGGCGACGCGTCTTTGTCTGGATTGCTCGCATGGACTGCCTGGTATGCCGTCCATGCCCTTGGCGAACGCCCTTAGCAGCACGACTGACGGGCTGGAACAGTTGTTCGGGTAAGCACTTACGGATATATTTCGGCCCGCGCGGGAATAGCTCAGTTGGTAGAGCACAACCTTGCCAAGG
>JBBDXZ010000106.1:89485-90771 GCA_040902075.1 Gemmatimonadaceae bacterium | reverse complement strand
GGCGCGTTGATGTTGTTCACCACCAGATCGAGCGCGCCGCTGTTGTTGAGGTCCACGTACACGGCGCCGTTCGAAAAACCCGGCGTCGCCAACCCCCACGCCTCAGCCATGTTCGTGAATTTCAGATCGCCGTCGTTGCGGTACGCGTAGTTGGCGAGCGGGATCTGCGGCATCTGCTTGAGCAGCGTGAGATTCGCCTGGGTGATTCCCTGCGCGAGCGACGCCTGAACCGCCTGGGTGCCCACGTAGGTGATGTAGTCGAGATCGTTGGGCCGGCGATAAATGCCGTTCGTGATGAACAGGTCCTTCCGTCCGTCGTTATCGAGATCGGCGAAGAGCGGCGCCCAGCTCCAGTCGGTCGCGAACACGCCCGCCATATAGCCGATCTCGCTGAACTTTCCGTTGCCGCGGTTCAGCTGGAGCGTGTTCCGCGCGTATTGCGGGTGGTATCCCGCCTTCAGCTTCAGATCAAAAATGTTGAAGTTTTCCGCGTTCGCAGAAGTCTTCAGCACGTCCTCGCGCTCGGGCAGCATGTCGACCACCATCAGATCCGGGCGTCCATCGTTGTTGAAGTCAGCCGCGTCAACTCCCATCGAGAAGCGGCTCGTGTGCCCCATCGCCTTCGCGACCGATTCGGTAAAGGTGCCGTCGCAGTTGTTCAGATACAGGAAGTCGTTTTCCTGAAAGTCGTTCGCGACGTAGAGGTCGATGCACCCGTCGAGATTCAGGTCGCTGGCGACGACGCCGAGCCCGTATCCCTCGACGCCTCCGTAGATGTTCGCTTTCTCGCTGACGTCCATGAACCGGCCGCCATCGTTTCTGAAAAGCCGATCCCCCGCCCGGGGATGGCGCGGCGCACGTTGCGGGCTCGAGCTCACTCCTCGGTCGGTGTGGACTGAAGAGTTCAAGAGATACATGTCCAGGTCGCCATCCGCGTCGTAGTCGAAGAACGCGGCCTGCGTCGAGTAGCCGACGTGCTCGAGCCCGAACGCTTTCGTCTCGTCGCGGAATGTGCCGTCGCCCTTGTTGATGTAGAGGACGTTCCGCCCTGGCATCGCGAGATAGCTGACGCCCGAGACGTAGATGTCGAGGTACCCGTCGGCGTTCACGTCGGCCATCGTGACGCCGCTCGTCCACCCCTCCGAGCCCCCAACACCGGCGCGCGCCGTGACGTCCTCGAATCGGTAGTTCCCCTTGTTCAGATACAGCCGATTGGTGCCAAGGTTGGACGTGAAGTAGAGGTCCGGCAGCCCGTCGTCATTGATGTCGCGGGGGGGGGCCCCCCC
>JBBDXZ010000106.1:0-89475 GCA_040902075.1 Gemmatimonadaceae bacterium | reverse complement strand
GGCGGCGACGCCGCCGCCGTTGTAGTAGTAGAGGTAGTTGAGGATGTTGAAGCTCGTATCTTCGGGGAGCTGGTTCTCGAAGGACACACCGGACGCGGCAGGATCGAGTAACTCGAAGAGTGGCGTGGGTCTCGTTCGGTCACACCCGGCCAGCAGCGCTGCCAACATCGGTGCGGCCCACCTGAGGAGCTCTAACCGCATAACCCTGTTGCGCATCGGTAGCGTCGAAGCCGCATTCATCTCCTTTGAGAGCCGTAAGGGTGTGCAACCAACGGCCCTTCTGCAAACGGGCTTGAGCTTCTACTCTAACGCATGCGCGAGAAAAGAGATCGCATGATACCCACGGCGCGCCTGGCACTGTCGCTCAGTGCCGTACTTGCCCTGGCCGCGAGTGGCTGTCGGTCCAAGCCGGTCGATACCCAGGAGCTCCTGACCGCGCATTACCTCGGCCTCAGCGATCTCCAGAAGGGGCAATTGTCGCAAGCGGAAGTGCAGTTCAAAAAGGTCGTGGCGCTCGCGCCGAACGATCCACTCGGACATGCGAACCTGGGCTTGACGTATTTGCGAGGCGGGCGCTATGCGGAAGCCGAGGATGCGTTGCGTCGCGCTCGACGACTGAGTCCCGCGAGCCCGGAAGTCGGACTCATCGCCGCGAAACTCTATGCGCTCACCGGACGACAGGCCGAGGCGCGCAAGACGCTCGAGGAGCTGCGCGCCGACGCCAAGGTGCTGTACGCGCTCGCGGAGTTGGACGCGGAGAGCTCGGACAGCGCGGCCGCTCGACGTCATGAGCAGCGGCTGAGAGAGGTCCTCGCCGCCGCGCCCGCCAATCTCGCCGTACGTCTCGAGCTGCTGGACCTTCTCGTGCGGCGCGGTCAAGCCGACAGCGCGGTCCGGCATCTCGATGAGGTGCGTCGTCTGCGACCCGAGCCACCGAAGGAAGCGAAGCCGCACCTCGACACGACGCTGCAACGGCTGCGCGCGAACAAGATCGCCGACGCACGAGTTTCCCTCGATCGGTTTCTGCACCTCATGGAACTGACCTCGCCATATCAGGCTTCTTTGGAGGAAGTGAAGTGGGTGGAAGGACCGCTCGTCGGACGGCCGGTGCTGACGTTCAACCCCAGTACCCTGATTCAGACGCGCGGACTCCTTACGGTGGGACGCAAGGCCGACGTGCGTTTCACGGACGTCACGAGCGACGCGGGTTTGCCGGTTCCATCCGGAGCGGTTACCGCGCTGGCCCTCGGCGATTACGACGGCGACGGAACGGACGATGTTTTCGTGTCGGTGGCGTCCGCCGGTCAGCAGCGGTCCGGAGCGCGTCTGTACCGGGTTCAGGGCGGATACGTCGTGGATGTCACCGAAAGAACGGGCATTGCCGCCTTGCTTCCCGCGGGCGCTACACACGCGATCTTCGGCGACTTCGATAATGATGGCTGGCTCGATCTTTTCGCGGTCAGCGGTGATTCTCGCGGCTACCTGCTCCGCAACACCGGAAGCGGCTTGTTCGAGGACGCCACGGCGAAGGCGGGCGTCGCCGACGTCGGCGGCGCGCGCGCCGCGCTGTTCGTCGACCTCGATCACGACGGCGATCTCGATCTGTTCGTGGTCGGGGTTCGGGGAATGATGAACGGTGTGTACCGCAACAACCTCGACGGCACGTTCACGCCGGCCGGGATTGGTGATGCCCCCGGCGCGCGTGACGCGGAAATCGGCGACTTCGATGGCGACGCCCGTCTCGATCTTTTCATAGCGCGCGAGAACGGCGCCGGCTTGCTCTATCGAAACGCGGGCTTGCAGCGTTTCAGCGACGTAACTGTCGAGAGCGGGCTGAGTCCCAATCTCGGCGGTGCCGCCGCTGTCGGTGATTTCAATAACGACGGTTTGCTGGACATCTTCCTCGCCAACATCACCCAACCGGAGCTCTGGCGGAACGCCGGCAAGGGGAAGCTCACGCCCGATCGCGACGCCGTCGCGTCGGTACAGAGTGTGAGCCGCATCGATCCGCTGAGCGCCGAGCCCCTCGACTACGACAATGACGGGTGGTTGGACGTCGTCGTCGCGGGTCGTCGCGGTGTCGCTTTGCTGCGTAACGATGGCAACGGCAAATTCGAGGACCGAACGAATCTCCTGCCGGTAACGCTGCGGTCAGCGCGGCGGGGGGAGAGCGCGCCGATCGCCGTGAGCGACGTGGACGGAGACGGTGACCAGGACCTGCTCATGGGCGATACGGTCAGCCTCCGTCTCCTGCGCAACGACGGCGGCAACGTGAACCTCTCCATGCAGGTGCAGCTCGTGGGTCTGCGCACCGGGAGCGGCAAGAACAACACCTTCGGCCTCGGCGCCAAGATCGAGGTACGCGCGGGAGAGATCTACCAGACGCGCGTCGTGACTGGGCGCCTCACGCAATTTGGCCTGGGGCCGCACCTCAAAGCCGACGTGGTGCGCGTGGAGTGGACCAACGGCGTGCCGCAGACCATCTACTTCCCGGGAACCGATCAGGACATTCTCGAGCTCGAGCAGCTCAAAGGCTCGTGCGCTTTCCTGTACACCTGGGACGGCAAGGAATTCCGGTTCGTGACCGACGTGATGTGGCGCAGCGCGTTGGGAATGCCGCTGGGCATCATGGGAGGCGGCCGCGCAGCGGCGTACGCGCCCGCGGGCGCGTCGCAGGAATATCTCCGAATCCCCGGCGAGGCTCTCCGGCCGCGCAACGGCCGCTACGTCCTGCAGTTCACCGAAGAATTGTGGGAGACCGCGTATCTGGACGAGATCCGCCTCCTTGCCGTGGACCATCCGGATTCGGTTGAGGTGTTCGTGGATGAACGGTTCGTCCCACCGGGTCCGGTCCAGCTGCGCCTTTTCAAGACCGTACGCCGCCGGCCTCCCGTGTCCGCGATCGACGAGCGTGGCGCCGACGTCCTGCCCGCGCTGCGCGAACGAGATGACGTCTATGTCTCCAACCTCACCCCGATCCACTATCAGGGGCTCGTCGAACCGCACGACCTCGTTCTCGATCTTGGCGCCGACGCGGGGCGTTCGGGTACGCATCTTTTCCTGCGCGGTTGGATCTATCCGACCGATGCCAGCATCAACATCGCGCTCTCGCAGCAAGCAAGCGTCAAGAGCGTGATGCCATCACTCGAGGTGCGCAACGCGCAGGGCCGATGGGAGACGGCGATCGCCAACATCGGCTTTCCTTCCGGGAAGGACAAGACGATCGTCATCGATCTCGCCGGAAGGTTTCCGACACGGGACCATCGCGTGCGCATCCGGACGAACATGCAGATCTACTGGGACCAGGCATTCGTGGCGTCGGACGCGACATCGAGCACCGTCAAGATGACGCAGCTGCAGCCTGTTGCCGCCGACCTGCACTTTCGCGGCTACTCCAGGATGTATCGGCGCGGCGGCCCCTACGGTCCGCACTGGTTCGCGTACGGCGAGGTCACGAAAGATTCACCGTGGCGGTCGATCGAGGGCTCCTTCACCCGCTTCGGCGACGTCCTGCCTTTGCTCAGGGGCGCCGACGACATGTACGTCGTCATGGCGCCGGGTGACGAAGCCACCGTGCAGTTCGACGCAACAGCGGCGGGAAGTTTGCCAAAGGGATGGAAGCGCACGTTCCTGCTGTACACCGACGGCTGGATCAAGGATGCCGACCTGAATACCGCGTTCGGTAGCTCGGTCGCGCCGCTGCCGTTCCACGCGATCAAACAGTACCCCTATGCGCCCGACGAGTCCTACCCCACCGACTCGGCGCACGCGCGCTATCTTCGGGAGTACAACACGCGCGTAATCGAGCGACGCTGACGGCAATCAATCCCTTTTCGGTTTATTCGTGAAGTTTTCGTCTCTTCCGCGAGCCGTTCTGGCATTCGCCGTGAGCGCTGGGCTGGGCTGCGACCAAGAGGAGCGCTCGCCCCCGCCCGACCCCCGCGACGGCACCGCCCGTATGGCCGACACTCTGGCGTTCATCTATGCCCAGGCGCTCGCCGAGCCGAAATCCAATCCCTTCCTCAACCGCGAGCGGGCCGACGCGATCCAAGCGCTGGTCGCCCGACAGACCGGCTTCCAGGCCTTGAACAACCGGCACGCGCTGGCGGAGGAGCGCCTCAAGGCCGGCCAGACCCGTGAAGCGATCGCCGAGCTCGAGGGCCTGATGCGCGACGCGGGGCTGTCGGCGGATGGAATCACCCTCCGGAAAAAGCCGGTCTTCGATCTCCTCGCCATCGCCTACCTTCGACTGGGCGAACAGGAGAACTGTCTCGACAACCCAGCGGCGAACGTGTGCATCCTTCCCCTCCGGGGCGGCGGGCGGCACACGCACCAGGAGGGCGCTCGCGGGGCGATCGCGCGCTACACGGAGCTGCTAAAGAGCTTTCCGGACGACCGCGGCTCACAGTGGCTCCTCAACATCGCTTACCAAGCTATAGGCGGTTATCCCGACAGCATCCCCAGACGATATCTCATTCCGAACCTTGCCCCCCGCGCGAAGATCGCGTTTCCGCGGTTTCCCAACATCGCCGGGGAGGTGGGCGTCGCGGTCACCGGGCTGGCCGGGGGCCTCAGCATCGACGACTTCAACCGCGATGGGTTCCTCGACGTCTTCACGACGTCGTGGGGACTCAACCAGCCGGTGCATCTCTACCTGGCCGATGGCGGGGGCCGATACGTCGATCACACCGCGAAGTCGGGGCTCGACGGAATCGTCGGTGGCCTCAACACCGTCCATGCGGATTACGACAACGACGGGGACGTCGACATCCTCGTGCTTCGCGGAGCCTGGCTCGGCGAGGCCGGCAGACATCCCAAGTCCCTCCTCCGCAACCGGGGTGACGGGAGTTTCGACGATGTCACGTTCGAGTCGGGGCTCGTGTCCTTTCACCCCAGTCAGACGGCCGCGTGGGCCGACTTCAACCTGGACGGACACCTCGACCTGTTCATAGGCAACGAGAGGCAGTCGGCGTCGAGCGCCTCTCATCCATCCGAGCTATTCCTCAACAACGGCAATGGCACCTTCACCGAAATCGCCGGCAAGGTGGGCATCACCCTCGACGATTTTGTCAAAGGGGTCGTCTGGGGCGACATAAACAACGACGGTCTCCCTGACCTCTTTGCCTCCGTGATCTACGGCCGCAACCGGCTCTTTGTGAACCTCGGCGGCAACTCGATGGAAACGTGGCGCTTCGAGGAACGCGCCTCGGCCGCTGGGGTCGAGCTACCGATCATGTCCTTCCCGAGCTGGTTCTGGGACTTCGATCAGGACGGTTGGGAGGATTTGCTCGTGCTGAGCTACGACGTCAACAGCAAACTGCACGAGATGGTCGCACGGGAGTACCTCGGCTTGCCGCTCGAAACCGTTCAGAACGGGGAGACGGTCCAGGTGGAGCACGCACGGCTGTTCCGGAACAACGGTGACGGCACGTTCTCGGATGCGACCCAGCAAGTCGGCCTGGATCGCAACGTCATCTTCGCCATGGGAAGTAACTTCGGTGACCTCGACAACGATGGCTGGCTCGATTTCTACCTTGGAACCGGGAACCCGCACCTTCAGTCGGCCATCCCGAACCGGATGTTCCGCAACGTCGACGGCCGGCGGTTCGACGAGGTGACCCTGCCGGGAGGTTTCGGCCACATCCAGAAGGGTCACGCCACCGCCTTTGCCGACCTCGATCGCGACGGCGACCAGGACGTTTATATGGTCTTGGGGGGCGCGTACCAAGGAGACCGGTTCACCAGCGTTCTCTTCGAGAACCCAGGCTGGCCCAACAACGCGTGGATCTCGCTGGAACTGGAAGGCCGCTCCGCCAATCGCTCCGCCATCGGCGCCCGGGTCGAGCTCGTGGTGGCCGGCGCAAACGGCGCGACCCGAACAGTCAGGCGCACCGTGGGCACGGGCGGATCGTTCGGCGCGGGGAGCCTGCAACTCCATGTCGGGTTGGGGCAAACCACCCGCATCCGCGAGCTGCGCATCCACTGGCCCGACTCGGCGCGTACCAAAACCACGCACACCGATCTGGCCGTCAACCGCGCCTATCGCATCAAGCAGGGGGAGACGCCCGCGCAGTTGGAGCGACCGCCGGCGCCATTCCGAAAGGCCGGGCTTGGCGCGCCGCCCGACAAGCACCGGCACTGAAATCGCTATGCACTTTCGCGGCTACCTCAGGATGTATCAAGGCGGAGCAGATCATGCCTTTGACTTCCAGGGGCAACTTCGCAGCGTTATCAAGTGAGACATCGACTCTTTTCAACGCCACATCATCGCTTCTTGCAGCTCCGCAGGCTCGTGGCGGCGGTGCTGGTGGCGCTGGGCGCTGGGTGCAAGAGCCAGAGGGTGTCCGGGCCGACAGAATTCCCGATGAGGTTCGTGGTCTCGAATAGCCTGATCGCTCCCGTCACAATCTCGGTAGACGCGATCCCGGCTGTCGGCCTGCAGGGCGGCGCCAGCTCGGGGCTCACCGTCTCATCGACGTCGCAATGGCTGACGTGGATATCCGCGAAGCCAATGGACTCTCAGGCACAACCGATTCCGGACGACATCGGCGAGGTGCAGATCGCGGTCGCCGGAATCAACGGTCGCCTTGAGATCAGCAACGTGATCGCCGATCAGACGTACATCACGGCTCGAATCTTCAATCGCACCAACGCGCCCGTATCCATCGGCGTCTACGACGGATCTTCTCTGTCATGCGCGGCGGAGTTGCCCGCCGCCTCGGGTGCCATGAGCGGGTTGACGCAAATCGGGTACTACAGGCTGCTGCCCGCCACCGAGGTTCGCGCGTACCGCGAACCGCGCTGCGCCGGCCCGCACATTTCCTGGCCCTCGTCCCAGCTCAAAGACTTTACGGCCAAGTCCGGCCTTCTGACGCTGACGCTGGACTCGGCGCCTTAGGGTGCCATCGCGATGCGGAGCCGAGTGGTGGAGCGACATGTTTCTATCCATTCTCCTGATGAGGTCGTATTATCCATGGTAGTTGGAGCGAGCACGCAATCTTCGGAGAGGCACCCATGTCATCGTTCTCAACGCGTGCAGCCCGTGCTGTGCTGCCGTTCGCAGTCATCGCGCTAGTTGCCGCGTGCGCGCCGAAAAGCGGCACCCCCCCGGCCGAACCGGCTCCCGCAGCCCGCCCCGACCCGGCCGCCCGATCGGCCGCCGCCGGATCCGTGAGTGGTGACGTGATCGCAAATGAGGCGAACCGGCCAATCGAGGAGATCCTCGCATCGCGCGTTGCCGGCGTCACGGTCTCACGCGCAGCGGATGGCGGAATCGCCGTACGAATTCGAGGCACGCAGTCGAACGCCAATGAACAGCCATTGTACATCCTCGATGGATTGCCATTCATTCCGGGTCAGAATGGCAGTCTGTCCGGGATCAATCCGTACGACATCGAATCCATTCGGGTGCTGAAGGATGCGGCGGATATCACAATGTACGGCTCTCGCGGTGCCAACGGTGTCATCGTGATCAAGACAAAGAGCCGGTCGAAACCCTAGACGCCGGCCTATCTGCGGCGAGCGGACCGAAAGACCAGGGCTCCGTCATTGTTGCGGGCGACCAAGTAGAGCAAGCCACTCCCGATGCGGGTGCGCATCCGCTGAATGTCGCGCGCCTGCCCCGGAACGAAGAATCCGCTCTCGATCGCCCGAAGCGGCGCGAAGGTGCCCTTCCCGTCGCCGCGAAGGACGAGACCATAGCTCGCGCTCACCCGTCCGATGTCCGGCTTGAATCCGTCGAAGTTGCCGGCCAACAAGAGATCCACCTTCCCGTCCGCATCGACGTCGTCGGCCAGAATGCCGTAGACCGGCGCGACCTGCGCTTCGAACGGCAGTGGGACGAGCGTGTACGAACCGTCGGCATTGCCGCGCACGAGGGTCGTCGCGAACGTGTGCGCCTGCTTCACCACCGCGTCGCCCAGTTCGGCCGGCGTGAATATGTCCGCCACGGTCTTGAGCGCGTAGTCCTTGTACTTGAGGAAGCGCGGCCCGAGAAAGGGGAGCGCGCCGAGCAGATCGTCGCGCAACGGGAGCGGGTAGCTGACGCCGTTGCTGTGGATCGACACAATCTGCTCGACGAAACCGTTGCCGTCGAAGTCCTTGACGTGCATCGTCGCCGGCTCGGTTCCGCTCGCGTGCAGCCGCGAGTTCAGTCCGAGGTTGCCGACGACGAAGTCGACGCGCCCGTCGCCCGTGAAATCACCGGCAACGATGCGGTTCCACCATCCGTGGCTTTTCTCCAGACCCGGCACCGCGCGGCGGGCGAGCTTGCCACCGCCCACGTTCTTGAAAACCGTGATAGGCATCCACTCACCGACGACCACCAGGTCCCTGCGTCCGTCGCCGTCCACGTCGCGCCACACGGCATCGGTCACCATGCCGATGCGCTGGAGCTCCGGAACCAGCGTTGCCGTCACGTCGGCGAAATGTCCCGTGCCGTCGTTGCGGAGCAGCATGCTTGGCGGGTCGATGCCGTAGCTCCAGGGCACCACGCGACCGCCGACGAAAAGGTCGATATCGCCGTCGCCGTCGTAGTCGGCTGCGACAACGCGTGAGCCGCTGGTGCTCTCGATCGGCAAGTAGCCCTCCGTCTTGCGAAACTGGCCGCGACCGTCGTTGAGGTAGAGTCGGTCCTGCAGGCCCGGGGCCCCCGCCGAGTACTCGCTCCCACCGCTCACGACGTAGAGGTCGGGATGACGGTCGCCGTTGGCATCGAAGAACACGGCGCCCACGTCCTCGGAGATTGCGTCCGCCGCGAAGAGCGCATCGCCGCGGCTCACGAATCGCCCGTCGCGCTGCTGAAGGAGCAGCTTGCCCGGCTGCCCCTTGGCTCCGCCCAGGAAGACATCGTCCAGCCCATCCCCATTCACGTCGGCGACGGCCAGGTGCGGTCCCTCGGTGGAGAGCAGCTTCGGCATCAGGCGCTCGCGATCGAAGTCCACGAACTCGTTCTCCTGGTGCTTGAAGTCGAGCGCGGTCTGGGCGGTGACGTCTTTGAACAAGGGAGGAGGGAGGAGGGAGGAGGGAGGAGAGAGCCCTCGCTTGCTGGCGTCCTCCTGACGCACCGTGACGGTTTGGTTTGCCGCGGTCCGTGGCAGAAGGCTCTCGCGGCCGTCCGGCCATTCGACGCGAACGGAATCGACTGAGTCGCGCTGGCCGATCCCGAACACGAGGATGTAGTCGACACTTGACTGGAAGCCCCGCGCCGGCGCCTGCTCCTGCACCAGAGCCACCGCGCCGTCTTCCCTCTTCCCTCCTCCCTCCTCTCTCCTCTCTCCAGAGAACACGCTCACCCGCGCGTCGACCCCGAATCGGTTTCCCCCTTCCCCCAAGAGCTGGACTCGCAGGAAGCGGTTTCCGGGGTTGACGCTGCGCGCGTTGTTCCGGTAGACGAACGCTTCCCGGTTGACGTTGTTGACCACGAGATCGAGCGCGCCGTCCCCGTCGAGATCTCCGTACGCAGCGCCACTCGAGAAGCTCGGTGTGGCCAGCCCCCACGCGGAGGCCTCGTTCGTGAACCGGAGCCCCGCCCCCTCCCCCCCGCCCATGTTGCGGAACGCGTAGTTGGGGATCGGCGTCGACGTCATCGCCTTGATCAGCGGACCGAAGTCCGCGCGCGCGCGACCGCCTTTGGTGGCCGCTCTCATGGTCGCATCGCTCGCCAGGAAGGCCAGGTAGTCCTGTGACGTCACATCCTTGGCCATTCCGTTCGCCACGAAGATGTCCTTGCGGCCGTCGAGGTCGAGATCGGCGATCAGGGCGCTCCACGTCCAGTCGGTTCGCGCGACGCCGGCCATGAGTCCCACGTCGCTGAATGTGCCGTCCTGGTTGTTCCGCTGCAGCATGTTGCGGCTCAGTTGGTGGTGAAAGCCGTTACGCACCTTGGATTGGTAAACCTCCCACGCCTCGTTGCTGCTCGTGGTCTTGAGCCGATACTCATCCTCCGGCAACATGTCGGTCGTGTAGATGTCGGGCCAGCCGTCGTTGTCCAGATCTCCGATGTCGAGCCCCATCGAGAAATAGGTCAGCACGGGCATCTGCTGATCGAGAGCTTCGGCGAATGTGCCGTCGTGTTTGTTGACGTACAGGTAGTCGCGCTCGAAGAAGTCATTCGCGACGTAGACGTCGGGCCACCCGTCACGGTTCACGTCGCTGACGGCGACGCCCAGTCCGAAGGCGATCTCGGGGCTGTGGATCCCGGCGGCCAAGCTGACGTCCGCAAAGCGAACGCCGTCGTTGCGATAAAGTTTGGCGCCGCCGTACGGATCGCGCACGTAGCGCGTGTTCGTCGTCCCGAAGCTGCTGACCGGGCGCGGCGAGTTGTTGATCACCAAGAGGTCCAGGTCGCCGTCACGATCGTAGTCGAGGAATGCCGCATGTGTGGAGAAGCCTTGGTCGGCGACGCCGTACTGCTCGGCCAGGTCCTTGAACATCGGTAAGCTGTCGGCGCCCACACCCTGGTTGATCCAAAGGGCGTTGGCGCGCCGCTCGCGCGGGAACGGTCCCGCGCGGCAGATGTAGATATCCAGCCGACCGTCGCCGTTGACGTCGGCGAGCGTTACACCCGTGGTCCACGAGTCGGTGTCGGCTTTCAACCCGGCTTCGTTGGTGACGTCGCGAAAGCGGAACGTCCCGCCGTTCAGGTAGAGCCGCGGGCCGCTCTCGTTCGACGTGAGCACGATCTCAGGGAGCCCGTCACCTGTGAGATCCCCGATCGCCACACCGCCGCCGTTGTAGTAGTTGCGGTAAGTGAAGACGTTTCGCTCGTTGGTCTCGTTGAGGCGATTCTCGAATCGGACGCCGGTGGCGCTCGAGGGCAGCAGCGTGAAGAGCCGCCCGCCGTCGGCTGTGGCTCCGCCTTCGTTGTCAGAGCTGTCGTGCGGGCTCGAACATGCCGCGCCGAGCCACACGGCCGGCAGCGCGAATAGCAGAGCGGCATGCGAGAGCTTCATCGCGGATTCCAAGAAACGGCTTGGCCGCGGATGAGCGCGGAAAAAGACGGAGCTTTTCCGCGACCATACGCGTCAAAAAAAAGAGATAGCCTGCTCCAACATGGAGCAGGCTACCAGTAGAACGTAGTATGAATTGACCTACATCAGCAGCTCAGTAGCCGGGATTCTGCACGAGGTTGGGGTTTGACCCGATTTGGGTCACCGGGACCGGGAACAGGATCAGGTGCGCGGCGCGAGGTGCGCCACATACGCCCGTCGGGCCACATACGCCGTTCAGCGAAGCCTCGGTCCAACTGGTGAACTTGCCGTGCCGGATCAGGTCCGTGCGGCGTTTGCCTTCACCCGCGAACTCCAACAACCGCTCCCTGAGGATCGCGTCCCGCAGCTGCGCCTGGTCGAGGCCGCCAGCGATCGGATTCGGATTGCGCAGGTCGTGGACGCGCCTGAGCTCTATGATCGCGCCAGCCTGATTACCTTGCTCGTTCAACGCTTCGGCCTTGATCAAATACATCTCGGCCAAGCGGAAGAACGGAAAATCGTTGGGATGGCCATTGCCGGTCGCTGCACTGGGGATTGGCGGGAACTTGTTGAAGCGCACGCCGTGAGCCTCGTTAGCCTGGGTCGCGTCGGGAATAGCCACGGTGAAGATCAGCGGATTGCCGGTACGGTCGTTCACGGGCTGACTGGTCTCGAAGCTGAATGCTTGCCCTTGCAACCACATGCCGCGACGCTCGTCCGCCGCATCGAACGCGTTGTACGTTTCGGCCAGCGTAGCGAATCCGTTCCACGGGCTGCCCCAACCGGTACTGAGCTGGTTGTAGTGCAGCGTGCGCATGGGCCAGTTCCCGCCGAGCCCCGACGACCCTTCGGCCGTGTACACGATGACGAAGATGTTCTCGGGCGAATCGTTGTTGTTGCCGTCGAAGTTGTCCTTCCAAACGGGGTTGAGCGAGTAGAGCCCTGAATTGATCACCGCGTCGGCGGCATCGATCGCAGCCTGGCAACCAGTCCTGCCCGCCGGCGCCACACTGGCGTTCACTCCCATACAGGAGTTGTAGGCGGTCGCGTTGACGCCGGTATTCTTGCCAAAGACGCCGGCATTCAGGTACACGCTCGCGAGGATCGCCTGGGCGACACTTTTCGTGACGCGCCCGTACTCAGCCGCTGGACGCGTGGCGGGGAGATCGACAATCGCCTCGGCAAGCTCCGTTTCGAGGAACGCAAAGAGCTCGGCGCGCGTGGAGCTCGGGTACTTCTTGAGCTCCGTTGTCGTGACGAGCGGCGGGGCGCCGCCGAACATGTCCTGCAGCATGTAGTAGTACCAAGCGCGCAGCGTCCGGAGCTCGGCCAGCGTTTTTGGCGCATTGGGGCCACCCGCCTTGGTGACCACGTCGATCATCAGATTCGCCTTGGCGACGCCGGCAAACAGGTTGTTCCACGCATAGTTCATGTAGCCCAGCGCGGTGCCGCTGTTCGCGGTCCAGGTCTGCCGGTGTATCTCGAGCCACGTACCGTTGTCGAACCAATCGCTGCCGCGCGTCGGGACGATCATCACGTCACCCGTGATGTCCTGCATAGTGACATAGCCGCCTCCCGCTTCCTGGTCCATGGAACGCAGCTGCGCGTAGACGGCCGCCACGCCCGCGAGCAATTCGGCCTCGGTCTTGAACGCATTGTCGGGCGTCAGCGCGTCGTGCGGCACTTCGGTCAGCGAGGTACAACTCTCGCCGATCACCAGCGCCGGCACGAGAAGCAGCGCAAGCCCGACCCGGCGGACCGACTGGAGTTTGTTTGTCGTCATAGGATTTCGGTTCCCTGTCTGGAAGGGGGTTTTATGACTTAGTCCGTTTCGGTTAGAACTGCATGCGAGTGCCGAGCGTGAACGTCCGGGCCCGCGGGTAGGTGAGGTAGTCGATGCCTCGGGAAGCGAGACCAGAAGCGACGAACACTTCGGGGTCGTAGCCTTTGTAACCGCTGAACAGAAGCAGGTTGTCGCCGGACAGGAAGACGCGTGCGCTGCGGCCACCCATCAGGCGCGTCGGCATGTTGAACGTGTAGCCGACGGTGAGGTTCTGCAGACGCACGAACGTGCGGTCTTCGATCCAGCGATCGGAGAACTTGGCCGGCTCGGTGATATCGTCGAGATCGTCGAGCGCCGAGGCGAGGAAGTTGCGGCCCTGCGTCGCGTTGCTCTTGGTCTGGTAGACCAGCGCGGTGTTGTTGAACACTTTGCCGCCGAACTCGCCGCGCCACAACCAGCTCGCGTCGAACTTGTTGAACGCGCCGTTGTTGCTCACGCCAAGAGAGAAGTCGGGGTTGGCGCTGCCGACGACGCTCCTGTCTGCGTCGGTCGGGCTGAGCGTCTCGCCGCTGACGCACCCGGCGCTCGCGGTCAGGCAGGCGAACAATTGCTGACCCTGCGCGTTCACGCGGATGAACGTCGGCGCGAAGAAGGAGCCGATCGCCTCGCCAACCATGATGCGCTGCGAGTACTGCCCGGACTGTCCCTGCCCGCTCACCCAGCCGGTGTTGATGAACTTCCGTTCGCCCAAGCTTGTCACCTCGTTGCGCTCTATGGACGCCACCAGCTCCATATTGAGTGAACGGCTCGGGCTCTTGAGGAGCGGCGTGTTGAAAGTCATCTCGACACCGCGGTTCCGAAGGCTTCCGATGTTCTCGAGCCGCGTGTTCACGACCGCCGGCTGTGGCACATCCACGTCGAGCAGCAGGTCCTTCGTGGTCTTCTGATAGAAATCGATGACGCCCGTGAACCGGTCGTTCATGAAGCCATATTCGAATCCGACGTTGACTTGCTCGGCGGTCTCCCACTTGAGCTCGGGGTTACCGACCTGCGAAGCCCGTAGCCCCGTCGTCAGGACGCCGCCGAACGGGTAGATGGCACCGGGGTCGGCGCGCAGAAGCAATTTGGTCTGGTAGGGCGCCACGGACTGGTTCCCCTGTTTGCCCCAACCGGCGCGCACCGCCAACGTGGAGAACATGCCACCCTTGAGGAACGCCTCCTCGCTCAGCCGCCACGACGCCGACAGAGCTGGGAACACGGCGTACCGGTGCCCGGGGGCGAGTCGCGACGAGCCGTCGTGGCGGATGACGCCGGTCAAATAGTAGCGATCGTTGTATCCGTAGTTGACCCGCGAGAAGAATGAGACCAGCTGGCTTTCGATGCGATACGACCATGGCACCGGCGATTGCGACTGCGTGCCCGCACCGAGGTTGTCCACTCCGAAGGCGTCGGTGATGAACCCCTGCATCGCCACGTTGAAGCCGCGATTGTCGGTCTTCGTGTACTCGTACCCGCCGACGACCTCGAGCTCGTGGCTCGCGCCGATGCCGGGCGTATACGTCAGGAGCTGCTGGAAATTGGCGTTCTGAAGGCTCTTATCCGACTGCTGCGCGAAACCGTTGTATTGCGCGCCGACCGGGCTGGCGCGTGGCGCAAACGTCCGCCGCACCGACGTGTTGTAATCGATTCCCAGCGTTGTCTGCGACGTGAGGTCGTCGCGCAGACTGATGGTGCCCGAGAAGTTGCCGAGGAGGCGGTTCTCCGGCGCAACGTCCTGCCACTGCTTGGCCATCGCCACCGGGTTCTTGACGTCCACCGCGCCGGTGCCGGTCTCGAAGTACGAGCCGTCCGCTCTCAGTACCGGTTGCGTCGGGTTGTAGATCACCATGTTCGTGAACAGGCCGCCGAGAAAGCCGCCGGTGTTCTCGATCGGCGCATAGTCGTTGTTCACGCGCGCCGCCATCATGTTCAGCCCGAGCCGCAACTTGCCCGAAAACGCGTCATGCGTGGCGTTCAGTCGGCCCTGGTAGCGCTCGAGCGCATTCGCGATCACCACGCCTTGCTGGTTGAAGTAGTTGAGCGAGGCGCGGTATTGCGTCGCCGACGAACCGCCGGAGAAGGAGAGGTTATGGCTGGTGGAGATACCCGGCCTCGTCAACTCGCCCTCCCAGTCCGTGTTGGCCGTTCCGAGATTCGTCGCCGCGCTGGCCGGGAGGTCGCCCGCCGCAACCGCGCTTTGCACGTACGCCCGGTACTGCGCACCGCTGGCTAGCCCGAGATCCTTGGTGGCCGAGGAGGTGCCAACGTATGTCTCGTACTCCATTTGTCCGCCGCCGCCCGCCACGCGCTTGGTCTGGATCAGGACGACGCCGTTGGCGCCGCGGCTGCCGTAGATCGCGGTCGCTGACGCGTCCTTCAACACCGTGATCGACTCGATGTCGTTCGGGTTGATCGAATTGAGCGGATTGCGCCCCAGCTGCGGGTTGATGCTCGCGATGCCGGCGGCTCCTGGCGCCGTCTCGTCGTTCTGAAGCGGCACGCCGTCCACGACGTACAGCGGATCGTTGCTGGCGCTGATCGACGTACCACCACGCACACGAATCTGCACGCCCGCGCCAGGCTCGCCGTTATTGGACGTCATCTGGACGCCGGCGACTCGACCCTGGACCATCTGGTTGGCGTTGGTGATCATACCGACGTTTGCCGCGCTCGCGTCGATGGTCGAAAGCGAGCCGGAGATGGCTTCACGGCGCTGCGTTCCGTACCCCGTCACGACGATCTCACCAAGCGTTGCGGCGGCCGCGCCCATCGCGAAGTCGGCTGTCGCCGAGCCGCCGGCGGTGACGTTCACCGTGCGTGAGCCCGAGGCGTAGCCGATTCGACGAGCTATGACCCGTTGCGGGCCTACGGGAACTTCACTCAACAGGTAGGTGCCGTCGCCACGTGTGACGGTCCGACGCGCGGTTCCCTCGACCAAGACGTTCACGCTCGAAAGGGGCTGCTGGCTTGCCGAGTCGACGACCCGGCCCGTGATGTTGCCAACTTCCTGAGCGCTCATTGGCGCTGCACTGAGCAACACTGCGGCGATGGCTGGAATGAGGCAACGTGCCACTGCCATACGGCGGTCCTCCAGGACTTGGGAGAGGATGGGACTGATCGCGGATAGTACTTCAGCGCTGGGAGGCGCTCGATCCGTCGGCGGATCAGGGGATTGTCTCACGGAGATAACCCCTGGGGTCAATCTCCGCAAGGCTCAAGTGGTTACGCCGTTTGCCTGTTACAGAAGAGACCGTATTCTTTCCGCATGCCTTTCTTCACAACCGTTCTGCTCTTACAACTCGCGTTGCCGGCCCGGCAGTCACCTCCGGTGCTCGCCTTTCCCGAGCCAGGTCTCGATGACAGCGCGTCATACCAGGGATACCAGACCCGCTTTTTCCGGGACGCCGCCGAGAACACCGTCCAGATCTACCTGGACGGGCGCAGCGGACGCGTGGTACATCTTTGGGCCGACGCCGACAACGCCAGCGCAGGGTTTACGGCGCGGGACGCCGCCGGCCATCCCGCGATCATTGGGTGGGCGAGCTCCGAGGCAACCGTTAGCGCGCGCGTCACCGGCGCCCGACGCACACGGACCCTGACCTACCGGCTCGATGCCGGAGCACCGCACATCCATATAGGATGGTTCCTGCTGGGCTCGATGCGGGTGGAGCGCGATTTCCAGTATTGGGGGAAACACCGCGAGCCCTTTGCCTCCCCTGCATTCGTGTTGCCCGAGTGGGAGCGGCTGCTTGCCGCGATCGGGCGGCTCCCAGCCGCGGAGCAGCAGAGGCATCTAGCGTCACTGGGCGCGTCGAGCGTGCAGACGCTGCGAACGCGTCTCCAGCCGACCATCACGACGCGCGCGACCAATTTAAGCTGGGTCGCGCGCGTGGTGCAGCCATCTCTCGATGGGCGCGACACGCTGGGGCTCGAGATCCGCGCCGATCCGCGTCGGGTCGTCGCTCGGCGTGTGGGAGATTCGCTCTCGCTGCGAGCGAGGTCCGGCGATCGCGTGCAATTCACCGTCAGCATCTCGACCACGGCGAAGCCTCTTACCCCGCTCTCGCGCGCGGAAATCTTCAGCGCGGAGTTTTTGGACTTTCTCGTCGCGGCGCGGCGGGCGGCGCAACCCGACGGGCGCGATTCCGCGAGCATTCGCGCGCGCTGGCTCGAGCGCCAGGTGCGCGGCGTCGAGCTACTGTCGTCGCGGGAGAAGTTCATGGCGGGCCTCCCCGCGTACGCGACGTACTTCGGACGCGACATGCTCCTCTCGGCGCTCATGATGCGCCCCATATGGAGGGACGAAGTTTCGGAGTTCGTGGTCGCGAGCGTGCTGAGAAAGCTGTCTCCGTCGGGTCAGGTCAGTCACGAGGAGGCCCTCGGCGGCCAGGCGGTGCGCGAAGCCGCTCAGGAATACGCCCAATTGGTGGATGCGCATCTTCGCGCCGCGCAGAGCGGAAGCCGCGTCGCCGCCGACACTCTGATCGCCCGCGCTTTCATGGTCCTGCGGGATCATCGCCGTGTCCGCGAGAACTACAACATGATCGACGACGAGTTCCAGCTTCCCGTTCTCGCGGCGCGCTGGCTCGCTGATCCCGACGTGCCCGCGACGCGCAAGCGCGCCTTTCTGCTGGACGCATCCGACGGCAACGGCACCCGACTCGATCGCCTGGTTCGCGAGCTGGCTTTCGTCGCGCGCCTGAGCGCCCCGTATGCGGCCAATCCGGTCGCGTCGAATCTGGTCTCGTTCCCGCAGCGCGACTCCGGCTGGGCTTCCGCCAGTTGGCGTGACAGCAACGCGGGATACGCGGGCGGGCGTTATGCGATGGACATCAATACGATTTGGGTGCCTCATGCGCTCGAATCCATCGGCCGGATCGTGGAGATCGTTCGTTCGCTCGGCTTCTCGATCGATTCCCTTGGCCAGGTGCTGCCGGAACTGGGGACGGACACGCCGCTCGGGCGGTTGGCGCGCGACGCCAGCGCGATGCGAGCCGCGAGGATCGCGTGGTGGGGAACGTCGCGGCATTTCCTGGTCCGACTCGGGCCGGCGGACGTTCGATCGCGCGTCGCCTCGCGTCTCGCCGCAATGCCTCAGGCGGAGCGCGAGTATTGGACCGGGGTTCTCGCTCGCTCGGGAGCGGATCAGGACTCGCTCACGTTTCTCGCTCTGGCGCTCGACGCGCGCGCGGAACCCATCGGTGTCGCCAACAGCGACCCGGCGACGCGGCTGTTTCTGGGCGCGTCCGAACACAACCAGAGCGTCCTGCGCGACGTCAGATTGTTCGTTCGCTCGTATCCCGTCGGACTGTTCGTCGAGGGAGTGGGCCCGGTGGTGGCCAACGACGCGTACGCGTCTCCGGCGGTGTGGCGCGCGTTCGAGCGCGATCATTATCACGGCCCTCGCGTGGTCTGGGGGCGCGAGGTCAACCTCTTCCTGCTCGGCGTAGGGAACCACATCGCGGCGTCGAATGACCCGGCGCACGTGAGCGAGCTGCGTTCGGCGCTGGCGACGGTGATCGCCGCCGTCGAAGCGTCCGGGTTTCAGAGCGAGTTATGGAGCTACGAAGTGCGCGGCGGACGGATCGCTCCGATTCGCTATGGGACCGGGTCGGACGTGCAGCTCTGGAGCACGACCGATCTCGCGGTGCAATTCATGCTCTCGCGCCTTCGTTGAGAACACCGAGTCTGTGAGGACTCAGTGCTCAGGGCCTCCAAGTTTTCTGTTCGGAGGTGTAAAGAGGTGAGATAGGTGTAGAGGTGGATGGCAGCACCAAAGAAATCAGAACGAAGTAGCGATACCGGGCATTCTCCTGTTTTCCTCTACACCTATCTCGGTACACTACACCTGCCAACAGAAAACTTGGATGCCCTCACATCGCAGTTCCTGTGAGCTCGGTAGTCGTGCGTGACGTCGACTCGCGCACGCGGCTCAGGACGATCGCCACCAACCGCTGAATCGTCGGCTGGTCGCCGTGGATGTGCCCTCCTGACATCCAGATCATCTCTTTCGGCTCGGCCGCGCCCCGGTACAGCACTTCGACCGAAGAGCGGGAGAATCGCTCGTCGTCTGTCGCGTTCACCATGATGAACGTCCGCGGAGCGATGCGAGATACCCAGCGTTCCGGCGCGAGCCGCGGACCGGCGATGATGACGTTCGCGATGGCGGCGCTGACGGCGCGCAGCGGCGCGAATCCGATCGTGCGCCGCATGCTCGCTTCGAGCGGCGTGTACGATCCGCCCGATCCGTGAATCGACCACACGCGATGGATGCGTGAGTCGAGCGCGCCGGCAATCGTCACGAAAGGCGCTCCGAGACTGACCCCCAACCCTTCCACGCGCGTCGTGTCCACGTCGGGGCGACGCAGCAAGTAGTCGAGGGCAAGCATCAATGCCGGCGGCGTGTCGAGAAACGCCGCGCGAATCTTCGGGATGTCGAGCAGGAACCTGCGTGCGCTCGGGCGCGGGTCGCCGGTGAATGGGTATGACACCGCCGCGACGACCACGCCCGGCGTCTCTCCGACGATGCGAGCCGCCTCGGCGCCCGTCAGGTGGCCGCCGAGGATGACGACGAGCGGCATCCGGCGACCCGTATCCCCCAGGTGGCGCCGAACGCTGAGGTCCACAGCCAGTCCGCTCTTCGCGGTAAGCCGCACCGTCTGTAGCTCGGACCCGTCGACAATCGCCGGAGCGCGCTCCTGTATCGTGGCCAACTCGGAGCGCCGCGCCATGAAGGTGGGTAACGGATCTCGAAGCAGATAGGCGACGGCTGCCAGGATGACAACGACGAGCACTCCCGCGACAAGGCGGAGCGAGGTGCGACTGCGGCTCACTGCGAATTTCTCGGTGTGGAGGGTTGGGGCAGGGTGGTTTTGCAGTCTAACAGACGGTACAGACAGTGTGCAACGGAGTATCGCAAGCCGATGTCAGGATGAGGGGAGAATCTCCCGGAACAGCGCGACCGCTTTCCGCATCTCGGGCATGGTGCCGAACGTGATGCGTGAGTGATTCGGCAGCTGTGGGAACGCGCGGCCGACCGCCACTCCCCTCCGCACACATTGCGACTTGAAGTCGGCGGCGCTGCGGCGCACGTCCACCATCATGAAGTTCGCGTCCCCCGAGCTCATCGCGAATCCGGCGTCGGCGAAGAACTTCCGCGTGAACGCCTTCATTTCCCTGTTGCGACGCGCCTCCGCGGCGATCTGTGAGGCGTCCTCGATCGCGGTCGTCGCGGCCACCAGGGTGAGCTGGGAGACGTTCGAGCCGAGCGTCCAGGATTTCATTCGGGCGAGCACCTCCGGCCTGCCGATCGCATAGCCGGCCCGAAGGCCGGCCAATCCGTGCACCTTGGAAAAGGTGCGCAGCACGACGACGCGCGGGTTCGCGACCGCCAGTGGAATCACGGTGTCGTAGCCCGGAGCGTCGACGTACTCGAAATACGCTTCGTCGACGAGAACCGTCGTCTGCGGCGACGTACGATTGAGCGCCTCGATGAACGCGATGACGTCGCTTTTCGGGTGTACCGTCGCTGTCGGATTGTTCGGATTGCAGAGATAGACCATTCCAGCGCCGCGCGCCGCCGCACCCATCGCGTCGAGATCCAGGCCGAGGGTGTTGTCCACGGGCACCAGCTTCACTGGCGCGCCCAGGAACTTTGCGAACTCGCCTGGCGCCTCGAAGGTTGGAGCCGCGCTCACATAGGGAGCGTCTCGTCCGGTGAACGCATGGTCTGCGGCGCGCAGCAGTTCACCCGATCCGCAGCCGAGGATGACGTTCTCCGGCGAGACCCGCTGCGTGCGCGCGATCGCGGCGATCAGGTCGTCTTCGGCGAGCACCGGGTATCGGTTGGATTCGTCGACGTGCCGGCGAATGGATTCGTACACCCGCTTGCCTGGACCGGTGGGATTCTCATTGCTGTCGATGCGCACCATACCGGGCTGCGCGGCCATGCGCCGGTCAGCTTTGCGGTCGGCGACGCCTTGGGCGTGCAACGACTCGCGTCCGCGGGCGGAGATAAGCGGGACGGAGAGAATGCCGGTCCCGGCCACGGTCAGCGCGGCACTTCCAACTCCAACGGTCGTCAGGAACTCGCGGCGCGAAACGGGCACTCAGCCTCCCTTCACGGGTTGCGCCGAACATAGCATTCGGAAGCCGCTCAGACCAATGAACTGCTCGCGGGCTACCGCAACGCCGCATCGAGCCTCGCCGCGAGCACTGGAGCGACGGAGCGGCTGAAACTGCGGGTGAGATGGTTGTCGTCTGTGAAGATGACGATGCCGTTGCGGATGACCGGGCACGGGCGATGTCTTGCAAATAATGTCGTTCATGTCGACGAACCGCACGGGGAGTCCGCGCGCCGCCTCGTTCTGTGCCGCGATCGCGACGGGAGAAAACGCCCGCGCGCGCTCGTACTCACATCGTCTCGCGGCCGGCAGCTGCGCCGCCTGCCGGGACAGACAGCCCGGCACATCGAACCACGTGCGCGGCGTACCGCGCATGGCGACGGTCTTGATGCCGGCCGCGGATAGTCTGGTATAGGTGCGACGCAGCCCGCGGCGCCAGATGTCGGGCGTCACCTGCCAGTCCGATCCATTGCCGTTCAGCGGCATGTAGTGATCCCAGCTCGAGAGGATCACCGCGGCGGGGCGAAGGGCGATGATCCGGCGGATCATGGCTTCACGAAAGCGCGTGCACTCGTGGTACCACCGTTTGAGACGTGGCTGCATGAGCTCCGGCATGTCCGGGACGGGGCAGCCGCCCTTCACCATCGCGATCACCTTGAAACCGCGCTCCCGTCCCGCACGGTCGAGCGCTCCGAGCCAATGCTCGGCGTGCGAATCGCCAAGCAGCACCAACGTCGTCGCCGAGCTCCGGTCGCCGAACTCGCACGGGCCTCTTCGCTCCTCGATGGTCGTCGCCCAGCAGTCGTGCTGCATCCGGTCCACGCGCGCCGCGGCATACAGTCGCTGCCGTGGGGTGCGCGGCTTGTCGCTGTGAGGCGATCATCGCTCCGTGCGCGGCAACGGCCGTGACGACGCTCGCGCCCAGCGCCACGGGTACCAACCACCGCGTCGGAATCCGTGACAGACGGCCACCATCGCGCGCGGGTTGCTCGATGAAGCGGTGTGTCAACCACGCGAGCACGAGCGCAACAGCGGACCAGGCCAGCCGGCCCCAGACACCGATCTCCCAATCGAGCACGGCACCGACTCCGACGAGCGGCCAGTGCCACAGATACCACGCGTACGACATGCGACCCAGCCACCGCAGCCAATCCGCCGAGAGCGCGCGGCTCACGAAGCTCGCTGGTGCGCGCTGTCCCCCAACTATGAGCGCGACGGTTGCCATCGCGGGGAGCACCGCGGCGACGCCGGGATATGACGTGGCGCGATCGTAGGTCGCGACGGCGAGAGCGATGCCGGCCAGGCCGGCAAGCTGCAGGATCGTCGCGCGTCCATCGGTTTCGTACGTCGGCTCATTCCACCCGAGCGCGAGCGCGCCGCCGAGTGCGAACTCCCAGATCCGCGTCGGCATGCCGAAGAACGCCCATGGCTGTGCCGCCCGCGTGAGCCACAGCGACGCGACCAACGAAAGAGATCCCGCGATCGCTATCGCCAGAAAGAGGCGCTTCCTCGCAACGAGCAGGAACAGGAGCGGCCAGGCGAGATAGAACTGCTCCTCGACCGCGAGCGACCACGTGTGAAGAAGCGGGTTGTCGCCGGCGCCGAAGTAGTCCGTCGAGCTGCGCGCGAGCTCGATGTTCCCCGAGTACAGCGCGACCGAGCGCGCATTCGCCGCGATCGCGGCGCGATCGATCGGCGCGTATAGCCACATCACGGCGGCCAGCGTAACCAGCAGCGTGAGCAATAGCGCTGGCAGCAATCGGAGCGCCCGCCTTCCATAGAAGGCCGTGAGATCCACGCTGCCGTTGCTCGAGAGCTCCCGCGCGAGCAACCCGGTGATGAAGAACCCGGAGAGAACGAAGAACACGTCCACGCCCACGAAGCCGCCGGACAGCCCAACAACTCCCGCGTGGAAGAGCACCACGAGGAGGATCGCGATTCCGCGAAGTCCCTCGATGTCGGGTCTGAAGGCTTGGCGCTCGGCCATGCTGCTCCTACGGCCAAGGGCCGCATCAAGTTGCGGCCTCTACACCTATCTCCCTGGACCTTCCAACAGAAAACTCGGAGGCCCTGACCTCTCAGACCTCAAGGCTCTTATTCATTTGTTTTACGCTGGTCCCGCTTGTATCGTCTGACCAATAGACGAGCAGCAGCAGCAGCAGGGGCCTCATCATGCATTGGTTGTCAGCAGCAGCAGGGCGCGCCGGTCTCAAAGGCGCGGAAGTCGTTGTAATTCCGGATGATGCATCGCTGGTCGATTCCTGGGAGATGACCGCCAGGACGCTCGGCATAGCTCCACCGGATCTCGCCAAGGCGCTTGCCCCTGCCTTTGGGATCGCGGCCGCCGATTGCGAGCAAGCCGAGCCTGCCGCGCTCGCTATCCTGCCGGAACGGATCGCCCGCCAATACCACGTTTTCCCGCTGCGCGACGAAAAGCGGAACGTGGTTGTCGCCACGGCGGATCCGACAAACATCGACATCGAGCAGGCCATCGAGTTTGCAACCGGCCGGCGCCTGGTCTTCGAGCTGGCGACGCCCACCGCGATCGACGAAGCGCTTTCCGCCGCCTACAGTGGCGAGCGCGCGATGGAACAGCTCCTCAGCAGCATCGACGAACACGTGACCGACGCCGTGCGGCTGGTCGAAGATTCCTCCCCGGAATCGGTAGGCCCAGCGGAAGTCGAGTCGGCCCCCGTCGTCAAGCTGACGAACCTCATTCTTCGAGACGCGGTCGTTCAGGGCGCGAGCGACATCCACATCGAGCCGGGCGTCAAAGCCGGCACCGTGCGATTCAGAATAGACGGCGTGATGCGCCGCTACATGCACCTACCCATGGTCGCGCTGAATCGCGTCGTATCACGAATCAAAGTCCTGGGCCGATTGGACATCGCCGATCGCCTGCGGCCGCAGGACGGCCGGAGCCGAGTCGTGATCGCCGGCGCGCACATCGACCTGCGCATCTCGACCGTCTGCACGCGTGACGCCGAGAAGGCCGTCATTCGTATTCTGCGTCCGGAGAGCACGAGAAAGCTGGAAGACATCGGCATCACACCCCGCGAGCTGGCGCGTTTGCGTCAATTGCTCAAATGCCGGGATGGCATCGTCATCGTGACCGGGCCCACGGGCTCGGGCAAGACTACGACGCTCTATTCGGCGATCCGGGAGATCGCGACCGGTGAGTTGAACATCTCGACCGTCGAAGATCCGGTAGAGTATGAGCTTGCCGGCATCACGCAGATCCAGGTCGAGCCCAAGCGCGGCGTGACGTTCGCGAACTCGTTGCGCGCGCTGCTGCGCCAGGACCCCGACGTGATCTTCGTCGGCGAGATCCGCGACGCCGAGACGGCACACATCGCGGCGCAAGCCGCCATGACCGGCCACCTCGTGCTCGCGTCGCTGCACACCAACGACGCGATGAGCACGATCACGCGACTTACGGATCTTGGCCTCGATCGCCAGACCATCGCGACCACCCTGCGCGGGACGCTGGCGCAGCGCCTCATCCGGCGCGTCTGTACGGACTGCGCCCAGCCGCTCATCGGTGAGGGATCGCTCACGGAAGAGGAAACGACGCTCGGCGCGCGGTACGGCGTGCGGCCGTTGTCGCGCGCCCTCGGCTGCAAACGCTGTGGCAGCACCGGATATCGCGGACGTCTGCCGCTCGTGGAAGTGGCAGTGATCACCCCGACCCTTGCGGACATGATCGCGGCCGGCGCGACCGCGCATGCGCTGCAGCGTGCCGCCGTCGCCCAGGGCATGGTGTCGATGCGAGAAGGCGCGGCGGCGCGCGTCCGCCGCGGCGAGACTACCCTCCAGGAAGTCGAACGTGTCGTCGGCGACATCATCGCGGAGCAGCCGCAACGGCAGCCAATTGGAGTCGCTTCCATTCTGCTGGTGAACCCGGATGCCACGTGGCGCCGCATGGCGCGCGCGCTGCTGGAGCGGGACGACGTCCGCATCGTCGAGGCGATGGACGAGGCACAGGCGACGAAGCTCCTGAGCTCAGGCGAGCACTTCGCGCTCGTGCTCACCGACTTACCGGCGTTGTTGCCGTCAGGCGAGACCGCGGACAGAGCTGCTTCCGATCCGTCGGTGGTAGAGTGGTCGCCATTCACCGCCGCGCTGCCGTCCGTTACCGGGCAAACGCGGCACTAGCTGGTTCGGGTCGGGGCTATTCTTCCCCGCATGCGGCACTGCGTAAAAACGGTACCACTGCTCCTCGTACTCGTCTCGGCATGCGCCTCCGTGGCGGTTCGGCGGGATCCCGCGGCGCTCGTACTCCCCTTCCCGGCCGACACGATGCGCGCGCGAGTCGTGACGCCGGGTGTAGTGCACCGGTTCATTTACGCGTCATCAGGGCCGTGGGCGATCCACGTCCTCGACGTCAATCGCGAGTCTTGCTTCTCGGCGGTCGCGGTCAAACCGGGCGCGGGCGCATCGGGGCGCGAAAAGACGTCGGAGCAGCTCGCGTCGCTAGATAAGACCGCTGAGGTGATCGGCGGCGTTAACGCCGACTTCTTTCTCTTTGCGCCTGCGGGCGTCCCGACCAACGCGCACATATCGCGCGGGCGAGTGGTGACCGGGCCCAATACGCAGCCGGTGCTCGCGTTCGATTCACTCGGCGCACCGAGGATCACGACACTCCGCGCGAACGGGAGCCTTGCCATCGGCGGCGCGCGCTTCGAGATCAACAATTGGAACCGGCGCGCGGTGGGCCTGGCATTGTTCGACGCGAGCTGGGGCGATGCGACGGACACTGCTTCCTCTGTAGTAGAGGTGGTGATGGAGGGAAGCAGCCCATCGCGCGTCGTGCGTGTGGATACCACGCCGGCCGGCGTAGCAATTCCGGCGGGCGGTGCCGTGCTCGTGGCGCGTGGGGGCGGGGACACGTCCCGGGCGCGCGCGGCGTTGCTCTCGCTCAACGTCGCCGATACGCTGCGAGCGGCGGTGACGCTCGCGCCCTTTGTTCCGCGTGAGGCCGTGGGCGGCCGGCCCGTCCTTGTGCGCGACAGCGCGATCAGCGCCGCCGTGGACACCGAAGGCGCCCCGGGGTTCGCGGCCGGGCGGCATCCGCGGACCGCGGTGGGCATCGCGGGCAATGGGAAGCGCCTTCTGCTCGTCGTCGTGGACGGCCGACAGAAGCCGTACAGCGATGGGATGACGCTGCGCGAGCTGGCGACGGTGATGCTTGCGCTGGGCGCGCGCGACGCGATCAACCTCGACGGCGGCGGCTCGACAACGCTGGTCGCAGCGGACCCCGACAGCACGGGCGCGCTGCGGGTCTTGAACCGTCCGTCTGATCCCACGGGCGAGCGGCCCGTGGGGAACGCATTGGCGATTGTGCGAGGCTGCGCCCGTTAGACGAATGACAACTTCAGCGGGTCAAGGCGCGCGCGGGGCGGCAAGGGCCGCGAGTGAGTCTGGCAAACCCTGAGGAAAGCGCGCGAACGGGCGCAAGCTCGGCGTATCGTCCGGCTTGAGATGGTGCTTGCTGGAGTACTCGTTGAAGAGCGCGAACACTGCACCGGTCACCACAAAAAACAGAAATGTCCCGGGGAGCACTCCACCGCAATCCGCTGAGCCGTCCTCGGTGCTCGCGTACGACGAGCACGATATGAGAAGCGCGACGCCGGTGCCCAAGCCGGCCACCGACATCCAGACGAAGGTCTTCTTCGCGCCAAAGCGGTGGCGCGCGACGTCGACGCTCCGGAGCTCAGCCGCGCCGAAGCTTCTCACCGCTCCGGCCGACAGCAGCCACACCGTGTCGCCGTTTGCGGCGAGCAGTTCGCCCGCCACGCGCGGGCCAGTCTTTGGGTGCACCGTCGTTGCCCTGCCATACGGGGAAATGCCGACACCCGGAATGACGCATCCGGCCAGCAACACCACGGCGAGGATCGCGGCGGATCTACGGCCGGCTTTCACGCGACCCCTTTTCGGTGCGATGGAAACGGCTCTCCCAGAAGAGTTGCTCCATGCGCGATTCGCCGGACTTGTACGCCGGCGCGAGCTGTCGCAACGCCTGCGCGGGATTGAACACCACGAGCGCCGCCATCATCGGGTTTTCCTCGGCGAGCCACTCGCGTCGCATCCACTCGTAGTAGTAGCCCTCGCTCTCGAGAAAGATCTCGAGCGACTCGGCGGGGTGAGGCAGATCGAACACGATCCGGTAGTCGTCGCCGGGAAGCGACACGAGTCTCTCTCCGTTTCGATGCAAGGCCGCGAGGGCGCGAACGTCGGCCTGGCCGTTACGCTCCACGCTCGTGGGAAGAACGCGTGCGGGCGTGACCGGCGCGCCCAACGTCGCGAGCGACGCCCTGTCGATGCGCCAATTGCCTTTGGCCAGACGCAAGCGCACGTGCACCGGGCTATCGCTTGGCGGCAAGCCGCGCAACGGGATGACCTTGGTGTCAGCGGCAATCGGTCCAGGCTCGCCGAAGCTCCCCACGGTGCGCCAATCTGATCCGTCGCGAATCTGGACCTCGATGGGACCAAGCAGTCGCGCCATGCCGAAGTGCGACGCCGCGTGGCTTCGTCCGCCGCGCTCCATCGAGGCGAGCAAGGCACCCGCGTTCGATCCGAGATACGCGAGCGTCTGATAAAACAGGAACGTCGTGACCAGGCTGTTACGCCCCGTCAGAACGAGCCCGGCATTTTGCGGGACGGACGCGAACGTCAGCTCGATCTGCTCGCGCGCAGCGAGGTCGAGTGAATCGCTCGCCGATGACCGTTCCACTCCGTCCAGCTGTGCGATGGCTTTCAGGCACTCGCCCTCGGCGGAAGTACACGCTATCGGCGCGGTGAGGTTGGAGGCCGCATAAAAGGTCGTGTCGTCCGCCGCGAACACGCGTCCATTGGCTGGCCTGGGCGCGACGAGCAGGCTCACCGCGCGTACCGCGTGCGTCTCCAATGCTTCGTTGCGCATGTGGAGCCTGAGGCGCCGGCCCTTGGCGTTCGCGCGCGGCAGGGCGTCGACGTCGCGAGCCTCGAGCGCGCGGGCCACGCTCGCGGAGAACCCTTCCGCTTGCACTCGGTCGGGCTCGTCCCCTTCTATATAGAAGGTGGGACACGACCCGAAGCAGGACTTGGGGTCGGCGAGGCAGACGGCCGAGATGTAGACGCCGAGCCCGGTGAACACGGCGATGCCCTGGAGCCCGAACGCGTACGCCGCGTCGCGCGTGTTGGTCTCGAACACGGCGACGGAATCGAGAGGGACGACGATGGCGGTGTCCCCGATGCCGTTGCGCGCGAGGTCGTAGTGCATCCCGGCCCCGGCGACCTGGCGTGTCGTGGTGTCGACGGACCAGGTGTCCAGGACGTAGAGATGCCCGGAGTTCATGTGGACCTTCAGCGTGTCGCCCGGCGCTCTGGTGGGCAGCTCCTGGTGCGGGAGGAGCGCGGGTCTGAGGAAACCCTGCCCGCACGCCACGAGTACGATGGCGGGCCAAAGCCGGCTCAAGGCGCGAGAAATCAGCATCGCAAACGTTACGGCTCGGAGGACATGTCTGTCCATCGCGAGCTAAAAGCTGTTGTCTGTGCGCGGAGCATGTGACATCCTTCGCCCATGTCACACGGCACGTTTCTCATCCTCGTCGGGCCCGAGTACGAAGACCTCGAGGTGTGGTATCCGAAGCTTCGGCTGGAGGAAGCTGGATACGAGACGGTCATCGCGGGCATGGGCGAGCCGTCCTATCGCGGCAAGCACGGATATCCGTGCCCGGTCGATGCGCACGTGCGCGATGTGGCGGCGCGCGACGTCGTCGGGCTGCTCGCGCCGGGCGGGTGGGCGCCGGACAAGATTCGCCGCGACAAGGACGTGCTCCAGCGCGTGCGCGAGGTGCATGAAGCGGGCAAAGTGGTCGCGACGATCTGTCACGGACCGTGGATTCTCATCAGCGCCGGGATCGTGCGCGGACGGCGCATGACGTCGACCGTCGGAATCCGCGACGATCTCGTCAACGCCGGCGCCGTCTGGGTCGATGAGCCGGTGGTGACCGACGGAAACATCATCAGCTCGCGCGTCCCCAAGGACTTGCCACAATTTGGGCGCGAGCTCGTGCGCCTGCTCGACCAGAAGGGCGCGACCGCATAGTTCTGATTGACATTCGCGCGATGGCGCGGATAATGGATGAAGTTTACCGCGAAGCTGCGCCGATCCTTTGCTTCCTCGATTCATTGAGGTGTATCGTGCTTCGCACTGAACCGCGCCTGCGGTCCCGCCGCGCGCACTGGATTGCGCTGGCCGTCGCTCTCGCCGCCTGCACGACCGCCAGCGCTGACTGGTGGACCTTTCAACACGACGCCGGTCGCACGGGATATGTGCGCGGCGGAATGGGACGCAACCCGCAGCCGTTCTGGAACGCGCCCCTGGTGATGGGTACGACGTCGCTCACTGCGCCTGTGCTCGGCGCGGTCAATGACAGCTTTCGTGTCTTCATCGGCTCCGGCTATGGGGACCGGAAGCTGTACGCACTGTCGCCGCATACCGGGGCACAGCTCTGGACGTTCACGGCGTCCGCGAACACCGGTTTCTTCGGCGCGCCGACCGCGGCGAACGACAACGTCTACGCGGCAACGAAGGGAAACACGCCGCACGTGTATGCCGTGCGACAGGTGAACGGTGCGCCCGTCTGGCAGACGCCGCTGCCCGGCACGGGGAGCGGCGCATCGGTGGCCGTCCAGCACGGGATGGTATTCGTCAATACCGACCAGCACGTACTGCACGCGTTCGCCCAAGGGAACGGCGCACTAGTCTGGTCGGCGAACACCAGCCCTGGTGCGACCTCGCAGGAGTCCTCCCCGGCCGTCGGATTCGGTAGGGTGTACGTCGGCTCGGACGACGGCCTCTTCGCGTTCGACGTCGGCACGGGCGCGCAGGCGTGGAAATACAACCTCACCGCAATCGTGGGCTTCTCATCGCCCGTGATCGACACGGCGACGCCCAGGCTCGTGTTCATCGGCACGAACGACATGAAGTTGCATGCGGTGAATGCCACGACGGGCGCGGGCGTCTGGACATACACTGCGAGCGCCACGCTCGCCTTCAGCAGCGTGGCGGTTGCGCAGGGCAAAGTGTTCGTGTTCGACTACACGAAGGTGGTGGCGCTGGATCGGAACACCGGCGCTTTAGTGTGGACGCACGTGGCAGGATCGATTCCGCGACACTCACCGGCGATCGCTCGCGACGTCCTGTTCTACTCGGACAATCAGGCCGTGGTGGGACTGAACATCAATACCGGTGCGCCAGTTTGGAAAGCGCCGATACCCGGGAATGGCGCGCAGAACGCGCCGGGCGCGGATATGGCGATCGGGTTGGAGATCCTGCTCGTGCCGAACAAGGGACACGTGCACGCGTTTCGTTGAGGACTGACGAGGTGATGAGTGCTGAGAATTGAGGGCCGCCAAGTTTTCTGTTGGCAGGTCTAGAGCAGTGAGATAGTTGGAGAGCTCAACAGATGCCCTCTACACCTATCTGACACCTCTACACCCGCCAACAGAAAACCAGGAGGCCCTGAGAATCTCAGGGCCTCCTGGCTCATTGGGAAAATCAGCAGCCGGGTGGCGCGGGCGTCCGCACCAAACACTCCGCCTCCGGGAACGGAAACCGGCTCGGTACGGTGTGCGACGGCACGGCCAGCGGCAGCAAGCCGAGGCGGTTGTAACGCCGTGCGTCGATCCAACGGTGCCCGCCTTCAAACATCAACGAATACCGTTTGTTGTACAGCAGCTCGTCGAGCGCCTGCGCTTGGCCGGTGAGTGCGATTGGCGCGAGACCGCCGGAGTTCGCCCGAATCAGATTGATGTCGGTCTGGGCGGCAGCGAGGCTCGGCGGCGTATTGAGTCCAATGTTCGCCTCGGCTCGCAGCAGGATCAGCTCCTCGTTACGGATGATCGGAATCGGCGCCGTCGGCGAATTGTAGATGCTGAACCCCACGGTCGTCGTGACGCCCTGCACCGTTGGCGGTGCGGGGACAGCAATGGTCACCTTGCGGAGCACACGGTTGTCTCGCGTGCCGTCAGGTTTCAGTTGCGCGTCCGTTTCGAGCGCCGGGTGCGCCAGAATCGCGCGGAAGTTCGGATCGAACAGCGCGTTCTCCGTGTCGCCTGAGCCGGAGCCGAAAACGTGGTATACGCCGAGGTCCAGCGACGCGGCCGGATCGATGAACGAGGTCCCGAGCGTGGTGAGCGCGGTGCCGAAGTTCCCCATGTAGACGTCGACGCGCGCCCGTAAGGCCCGATTGAACGGGATGAACGTCGTCGGCGTGGAGAAGCCCGCAAACCCAGGTCCCAGCGAGAATGGGAAACTGGCGCCGCCCGCCTGGAGATGGGTCTGCGCGTCGTTGAGGAGCGTGACGATCCGGGCGAATACCTCCGCTTTCGTGGCGATCGGCGCCGGCGGCCCGGTAGGCGCGACGTCCACGTCGATCGGGGCGCCCAGGTCATCGCGCGTGTTGATCACCATCAGCAGGTCGTGCGCCTGAATCGTTTTCACGAATCCGCGCACGGCTTCCTTCTCCGCGGCGGTGAGTCCGGCGACCGGCCCAATGGCCGCGAGAATAGTGTTCCCGAGCCGGATGTTGCGATACCGCTGCGCGAACAGGTTCGCGCCGAAGGCCGGGCTGCCGCCGTCGAGCGGACCGACCAGCATCTCGGTAAAGAAGCGCGTATCGGCAGGGTCGAAGTTGTACGATTCGCGGCCCAGGATACCAAGGAGCGATACGTAGCCGTTCTGCGCCCCCATCTGCGCGCGTGTCCCGATCAGCATTCCCTGCGCAGCTTGACGAATGGTGGTCGGCGAGGCCCCGGCTTGAAGATCTTCGATGCTGGGGTTGTTGAAGTCGGGTACCGTCAAATCACCGCAGGCGCAAAGAACGAGTGCGGCGCCGGCGATGAGTCTCGAGAGAGTCCGGGTACTGAGCGGTCTGTGCATGGTTGTCATCCTCACTGGCCGCGGGTTAAAAAACGATTTCCACACCGAACCAGAAGCTGCGGCTCGGCGGGAAGGGGGCGACGTCGATGTTCCGGGCGATGTTCTGATTGCCGAAGTTGCTCACTTCGGGATCGAGCCCCGTGTACTTCGTCGACGTAAACAGGTTGCGTCCACTGAGGGTGAGGTGGGCGCTCTCTACCCCGCCCCACATGCGAGACATGATCCGGGGCGGTACCTCGTATCCGAGTGAAACCTCGCGCAGCTTCACGAACGAAGCGTCCTCCACGTAGACCGCCGTCTGCTTTCCGAAGACTGTGAGACGTTGGGCGCCTTTCGTCGTGGCGACACCGCCGACCGTGATCGGATCGGCGTAATCCGCGGTGTTTGCGCCGAGGTCGTAGAGGAACTTCGTCAGGTTGATGACATCGCTTCCCTTCTGCCAATCGAGCAGGCCGTTGAGCCGGAAGCGTTTCCACGTTACGTCGGTGGAAAAGGACATCACAAAGTCAGGGTTCGCGTCTCCGATCTGTCGCACCACGGTCGAGCCGTCGGCAAGTGAGTCGTTGCCGACGATCTGCGTCGCGGATTTGCCCTCCGCGATTTCAAACGCGCCGAGCGAGGTTCCGAAACCGCCTACCCTGAACGTCGGCACCGTCAGCTCCTTGATCGTGCTCTTGTTCGAGAAGTACGTCGACCGAAGCACCCACTGCAGGTCGGGTCGCGAGATCGGGACTGCCTGTAAGCCCACCTCGACGCCCGTTGTTCTCAGCTTACCGCCGTTGAATATCTCCGTCGCGAAACCGCTCGACGGCGCCAGCGTGCGCTGGAGCAGCAGCTCGCTCACGTCCTTCCGGAACACCGTCAGCTCGAGCGTGCCCCTGTCGTCCAGCAACGTGAGGTCGACGCCCCCCTCGATCTCGCGCTGCCGTTCGGGCGCCAGGTCGGTGGAGCCCACCAGGCCGTCCACGATGAGTCCCGGCAGCCCCGTGATGTTCTGCGTCGCGATGAGCGGCGTGAACTTCTGCCCATACAACGGCTGGTTGCCGGATTCGCCGTACGCAATGCGCAGCTTCAGCGCATCGATCCCGCTCGCAAGGTCCTCAATACGGTACGATCCGGCGACCTTGGGATAGACGTACAACTTCTCGTCATCCGAGTTCACGCTGCTCTTGTCCGCGTTCACGCCGGCGATCAGGAGCATGCGGTCGTTCATGAGGAGCACTTCTTCCTGCGCGAACATACTGACGTCTTCCACGCGCTGCCGGGTCTCCCGAACCCCGACGACCGTGCCCGCGTTCACGAGCTCCAGTCCCCCAACGAGATTGCGGCTGATGATGCGCGCGACATTCAACTCGCGTTGTGAATAGGAGGCGCCGAACGACGTCGTCGCGGTGAACCTGCCCGATGCCGGCGTCAGAGTGTGAATGCCGTTGACGCCGCTGTTGATGTTGAGATTGTCGCTGTTGCTCAGCAGCGACGTGCCAAGCTGTCCATCATCGCCCTCGAACTCGAGCTCCGGCGGAAAGAGCAGATCGTTCTTCTGCGCGAAATAATCCGCGCCGCCGCTGGCCACGAATCGAAGGTTCTGCGTCGCGTTGTGGAACGCGTCATACGTGAGCCGGCCCGACCCGAGATAGCGCCAGACGATCTCATCGTTCTTCATGAGCTCCGCTGTCTGCAGCGGATTACTGGCCTGGAACGGATGCGCGCGGAACGTGCCGTCCGGATTTTTCCCCAGATTCACGAAGCTCGGGGTGAACGGGAAGACCATGTAAAAGGACACGCCCGCGTTGTCGTTATTGGTGAGTCCGCGGCTCGCCTCGGTGCGGATGATGTTGTTGCCGACCTCGAGGTTCAATCGCTGGCCGAGGCGTTGATACAGGTTGGCCCGCAACGATTGGCGCTCGAATCCGCTGTTCTTGATGATGCCGCCGTCGTCCTTCCAGGCGCCCGAGAGGTAGTACCTGGTGGCGTCGGTGCCGCCGCCGACGTCCATCAGCGTTTCGGACGACAGCGGCGTGTGCCCCGCCAGCTCCTTTTCGTGATCGTACGTGACACCGGGCTGGAAGTAGGTGGCCGCGCCGGCGCCCCATACCGACTGTGCCTCGGCCAACGTATTGAACTTCCGCGCTCCGAGCGTATTGGATAGCTGATAGAAGCCAAACCGCTGCGTCATCCGCACATTGGCGGCACCGCTCCGTCCGCGTTTCGTCGTGATGAGGACGACGCCGTTGGATGCGCGCGACCCGTAGATCGCGGACGCCGACGCTCCCTTCAGCACCTCGACGGTCTCGATGTCGGACGGGTTCAGGTCGGCCACCCGGTTCACCTGCGCGTCCTGAGTGAGCGCGGGATTCGAGCCGCCGGCGGCGTTCGTGACCGCATTCTGGTTGGACGGAATCGCCACGTTGCTCACCAGGACGCCGTCCACGACGTACAGGGGCTCCGACTGTGCGTTGATGGAGGAAACGCCGCGCATCCTGACCTGTACGCCGCCTCCTGGCGCGCCGCTGTTCGTCTGGATCACCGCGCCGGGAATCTTGCCTTGCAGCGCATGCTCGAAGCTTTGCGCTGAGACGCGAGCGACGTCCTCGGCGTTCACGGTCGCGACCGCGTTCGGCAGGTTGCGCCGCTCGACGGCCGTCGCCTGACCCGTCACGACGACTTCGTCGAGTTGGAGCGGATCGCTGGCCAACGCGACGCGAATCTCGGTCTCACCAGGCTGAACGACGATCGTGCGAAAGCGGTACCCGAAACGGCGGACAAGCAGGGTCGTGGTTCCGGCCGGAATGCCCAAACTGAAGCTGCCGTCGGGTCCCGTGGTCGTGCCGATGGACGTGCCGCGTACCCCGACGTTGGCCGCCTGAATGGGCATGCCGGTGGCGGTGTCGACAACCGTGCCCCGCAGCGTACGCGTTTGGGCGGTGAGGGGCGCTGCGCCCCAGAACAGGAACGTGAGCGCGAACAGCAGGTAGCGACTTCGCATGCTTCCCCCGAAAGGTGTGCGATTAGTTGCCAAATGGGAGGCCGCGGCGCCGTGCCCGTACAGAAAGTTCGCCTATATATGGATGTAGGCCCGTTTCGATGTCAACGCGCGAGGTAGCGGTCGATCCCCGCGGCGATAGCGCGGGCCATCAGCGACTGACCTTCCTCACTCTTGATAAACTCTGCGTCGCGCGCGTTGGTCAACGTGACCATCTCGACGATTCATGTGTCCGCGGCACGAGTCAGTCGCGCGAGCGTCTGCAGCAGGATGACCCGCGCCTCACGCACGCTGGCGACCGCCGCTGCTCCTTCCTCCGCCGTAGGCTCGAGCGCTTCCGGATACCGTGTCTTGGGCCAGATCTCGTTCAACGCATGACAAGCCACGCGGAGGCGCGCGTCGTCCCGCAGCTCTGCCGGGCAGAGCGCGAGCAACTCCTTCAAGTCGTGGCTGCGCGGCGGCGGAACGTGACCAGCGATGAGCACCGACTTGAGGAGCTTCTCGACGCACTGGCGCGAGTGAAGGCAGACCGTGTCCCAGGGCGGCTGCGGATCCGTCAGAGCGAGCTCGAGAATCCTGAAATCATTCTCGGCGCGCCGCGTCCAGGGTTTCAGGGATCGCGGCGGACCGCGCCGTTCGCGCACGCGCTTCGGGCCGGGGTCCGCACCGTACAGCGTCCGTCCCGCTCTACGGCGTAGACCAGCGTGCCGACGTCGTCGCGGTCTTCCTCGAATCTCGACGCGGTGCGGACGACGATATCGACGGAGGCGCCTGTGGCGCGAATCGCCTCGTGTATCGCGCCCTCCACGTCCGCGCCGGCCTGATCGTCCACCACGACCATCAGGTCGTAGTCGCTGTCCTCACGCGCGTCTCCTCGCGAACGGCTGCCGAACAGTGAAATACGGATCGGCCGAATGCGGTCGGCGATCGCGCGCGTGACGCGATCCAGGATAGGATCGGCGGCGATGGTCGGCGCGGACATAGCTGAGAATCTACGCTTCAGCTGCGCCAGCGCCGAGCAATGGATTTCGCGGAATAGCGTATGCTTGCGACTTACTCCTGCGCTACTGCCGCGCTAGCACGCACTCGAAGCGGGCTGGCCTGCCCCGAGGTCAGCTTTTCCCGTCCGTTCGAAGGCGTCGACCTGATTGATGACGCGGCCACCGTGTTGCTCGCGAATTCGGTGTGTTGATCCGTATAAAGGTGTCGAGCTGACTTGGCAGCGGCTCGACATGGTTGTGGATGACAAGTTGATAGTCGAGTAAAAAAGAGGCCCGGGAATCCCGAGCCTCTTTGGCTTGCTAGGAACTTCGCGTGCTTCCTACTGGCAGTTCGACACCACGTGCGTCACCAGGTTCAGGTTGCAGGTCTTGTCGTTGATCTTGAGCACGACGTTGCCCTGCGCATCCGCCGGGAAGTCCACCTGAAGTTTCCGCACGAGCTCGCGCGTCTCGGTGCGCGAGCCTTTGGTGACGGTGATGTCCACCGAGTCCAAACGGACAATGGCGCCCGACACCGGGAACGGATTCGAAGAGCGCGGGAGGTTCCAGGTCACGGCCTTGATCGTGTCGCGGCTGGTCTCGGCGACATGACGCGTGAAGTCGCCTTCGCTGAAGATGGTCGTGTCGCTGCCGGCCATGACGCCGCCGTGCGTGCGAGATGACTCGACCGGAGGCTGAGCGCTGTTGAAGTTTCGCGTCACGGTGTCGTCCCACGCGCGGTGCACGATGCCCGTCCAGGTGGCCGTCGTTCCACGCCGAGTGGCGTGGCTGCCGCTCCGCGTGCCGTCGATCTCGACGTGCGTCGCAATCTTTCTCACCGACGAGATGGGGCTGCACCCCTGGACTACCGCGTCGTTGGCGTCGTAGCAGACGCGCGTACGGTCGTAGGTGAGCGAGTTCGAGTTGAGACTGGCGAGGTTGGACGCGCTCCCCGGGAGCGCCGCGTCGCCCTCGTTGACCATCATGGCGGCTATCGAGCTGGCGATCGCGTCGCCGGAGCTGTTCGCGATGTCGTCGGTGATCGTGTCGTCGTTGAACAGCGAGGGTGTGGTGCTCTCGCCACACGCTGCGAGAACGGCGACGGCCACCGCGAGTGTGAGAGGTGAACGGTTGGGGTGCTTCACAAGAGCTCCTTGTGCGGGTCGAGGTGACTTCGATGACTTCGCGGCGTTGGACGACAGTCGCGCGAGCTTCGTTAATACGATCGTGTCAGGCCAGGACCAGCGCGTGTGACGAAGCGCACACATCATCACCTGGATGGCGATAACATAAGGTATGGCTCTCCTCACCCTTTTCGGGCTGTTCCTCGCGCTGCCCGCGAGCGATTCGCTGATGACGCGAGGTGTGTCACAGCAGCTCGCGCGCGATCGCGCCGTGCACATCTCGGCGGTTCGCTACGACCTTACGCTCGACGTCACCCGGCGCGACACGGCCATTGGCGCAGTGCGCGCCACCTTCACTCGTAAGAACGGCGGCGACGTCATCCTCGACTTCCGCGGGCAAGATCTGAAAGTCACCACCGTGAACGGCGTGGTCGTCCGAGGGATCGAGTGGAACGGAGCACACGTGCGCGTCCCGGCGCGCGCGTTGCGCGACGGCCAGAATACAATCGCCGCAAGCTTCAAGACGCCGATCGCCCCAGCGGGCACCAGCATCATTCGCTTCACCGACGAAACGGACCGGCGCGATTACCTGTATACGCTCCTGGTGCCGTCGGACGCCCATCTGCTGTTTCCCTGCTTCGATCAGCCGGACATCAAGGCGGTCTTTGGGCTGCGGCTAACGGTCCCGGTGGGATGGCGGGCGCTGTCGAATGGGGCCGCTCTACCGAATGCGCGTGCTGACGGCCGACAGCAGACGGTTTTTCAGTTTGCTCCGACCAAACGGATCTCCACTTACCTTTTCGCCTTCGCCGCGGGACCCTACGCGCGGCTGCGCGACGAAAGTGGGGACATCACGCTGTGGGTCCGCCAGTCTCGCGCGAAGGAAGTCGAGACCGACACGCTCATCGCGCTCAACCGCCGAGCGCGGGATTGGTTGGCGGACTATTTCGGCGTCCCATATCCGTTTGGAAAGCTGGACTTCCTCCTCGCGCCCGCGTTCCCGTTCGGCGGCATGGAGCATCCCGGCGCCGTCTTTTATAACGAGGAATCTCACATCTATCGCGAGCCGCCGACGTTGAACCAGCTCCTCGGCCGCAAGGCCACGATCAATCACGAGCTCGCGCACCAGTGGTTCGGCGACTACACCACCATGCGCTGGTTCGACGATCTCTGGCTCAAGGAGGGGTTCGCGACGTACATGGCGTCGAAGATGAGTGCGGCCTCGGGCGACTCGACGGCGTGGATGTCGTTCTACTTGAGGAACAAGCCGTCGGCGTACGACGTGGACGCCTCGGCCGGGACGACGCCCGTCTGGCAGGAGCTGACGAACCTGGATCAGGCGAAGAGCAACTACGGCGCGATCGTGTACAACAAGGCACCGGGAGTGCTCAAGCAGCTCGAGTATCTCGTCGGCGAACACCAGTTCCGGCTCGGCGTCCAGTCATTTCTCCGGCGGCACGCGTATGGGAACGCCACCTGGCGCGAGCTGCTCGGCCTTATCGGCGGCGAGATGTGGGACCTCACCAGGTTCGGACAAGCGTACTTCCTGCGTCCAGGCATGCCCGTCGTCGAGCAGCAACTGGATGTGCGCGACGGTCGCATCCAGCGACTCGCGCTCGTGCAACGTCCTGCGCAGCCGCTGTCGGGCCCTGGAGCCTGGCCCATGCGAGTGGAGGTGTTGGTGCGTGACGCGAACGGCTCGCGCGTGCTGCCGGTCGTGATGGAAGCCGAGACAACCGTGGTTGCGCGTGCGGCGGGGCTGCCCGCGCCGGAGTTCGTGTACGCGAACGCGAACGACTACGGCTATGGGCTGTTCATGTTGGACGACAGGAGCCGGGACTGGCTCCTGGATAATCACGTCTCCGTGGGCGACCCGTTCCTGCGCGCGATGCTCTGGGGCTCGCTCTGGGACCTGGTGCGCGACGCTCGGCTGGATCCCGCGCGGTACGTGAATGCCGCGCTCGAGGCACTCCAAGTCGAGCCGGATGAACAAATCGCATCGCGTTTGTTGGGACGGATTGGTCGTTCAGTAGAGAACTACCTATTTACCGCAGAGGACGCAGAGGACGCAGAGGTTTTGAAACGGGTGGAAGGGTTATTCCTGCGGGGTGCGTCGGACACGGCGAAGGCGTATGGACTGCGGAAGAGTCACTTCGATAATTACGTGTCGGTGGCGAGGACGCCGGAGGGGCTGAGGCGTCTGGATGCGTGGCTGGACAGCGCGTCAGCCGCGGGGATGCCGTTGCGTCAGCCATCGCGCTGGTCGATCGTGACGTCGCTGATCGCGAAAGGGTGGGCGGGCTCTGACGCTCGGCTCGCGGCGGAGACCAGGCGTGACACCACCACGAGCGGCAAGCGACGGACGTTCATCGCAGGCGCCGCGTTTCCGCGCATGGAGACCAAGCGCGTCTACTTCGCGCGGTACCTGCGCGACTCGACCCTCAACGAAGACTGGGCCGTGGCGAGCCTCGGCGCGTTCAACGCGTCCGGGCAGGCGGCGCTGACGCTGCCCCATCTGCGGCCCGCGCTCGACACGCTGCCGTGGATTCAGGCGAACCGAAGGATCTTTTTCCTGGGCAGCTGGCTCGGCGCGTTCATCGGTGGCAAGCACTCGCCGGAGGCGCTGGCGGAGGTGGATCGGTATCTCGCGGAGCAGCCGAGGCTCCCGAGGGATCTGCGGCAGAAGGTGCTGCAGGCACGCGATGATCTGGAGCGGACGACGCGAATTCGGGCGCGATTCGCGAGGTGATTCTGAGGTACCGAGCGCCCGCCTCCGCGAACACAGTGCGCACGTCGACCGTCAGGGACCGGCAACGACGCTGAAGACAACGTCACGGCCCGTCGTGGAGACGGTGCCCGCGGTGACGAGGGCGGACAGCGTGTACGTGATCGAGAGCGTCAGATGAGGTCCAATGACCGGAATCGGGCCCACGACATCGGCATTCGTCGTGGTGAGCGAAATATCACCGAGCGCCGTGACGCCGCTTGGCGGCTGCAAACGCACCTTCAGGATGACGCCACTTGGCAGCGCTGTCGTGAGGCGCGCGACGATCTTCTGATTCGGCAACGTCGTTGTGACCGAATACGTCGTGCTGGCATCGACCACGGGGTCCAGCCCGAGTCCAGCCGTCGCGGTGCTGACGGTGAGCGAACTCGGGTTCCCTGACACGCTGAGCACCTGAGCGCCCGCGAACGGCGCGCTCAGCGTCAATAGCAACGCGACGACGCAGTGCTCGATCCTTTGCATCTGGATAGCCGGCGGGAACAGGGGAGCGCCGCGAAGCGATCCCCTTATCCCTTCCTACTCGTTCACGGAACGATCGTGTACGTGATCGTTCTCTGGCCTTGCGCGCCCGTCGGTGCCGACGCTGTCGCGGTGGCGGTGTAAGTAATGCCCAATCCACTCTGATCCACGTTGGCGATCCCGGTAACAAGAGTGGCCGCCGTCGTGGTGAGCGCGACCGCGCCGTTGCTCGACGCGTTCGTGGGAGCCACCAGGTTGGTCGTGAGCGTGAGGCCCGTAGGGAAGTTGACGCCGGTCGTGATCTGGCCGGTGATCGTTCGCGCGGTGCCGTTGGTGGTGACGCTGTACGTCCTCGCGGCCTGCGTGCTGCCGACGCCGACCGATATGGCCACGTCGCCGCCAGCGACCGTGATTATGTCTACCTCCGTGACCGTGATCGTGACGTTTTGGGTGGCCGTCGTCTGAGCCGAGGCGGCGCCGGCGCCGCCGAGCAATGCAACGGTGACGAGCAGGTGATGCACGCGCTTCATGAAATCCTCCGCGGACTGTGGGAATCGTGGACGACAAACATATTGGTTGACACGCCTTGCGCCAGACTGCTGATTAGTGGCCCCTGTACGGCCCGGCCCCCGTCCGGGTCCCGCCGACCGTGAATAATCCTCAAATCATGAAGGTCCTTTAAGAACATGCAGCGGACGCGCTTCATTATTGCGGGCATTGCTTTCATCGGCGCGGTCGTCGCTCAGGACGCCCCTGCCCAAGTGGCGGTCCAGGGCGACGCGGTGAGGCAGCAGCGGGCGCGCCCTGGAGACACCTATACCGGCCAGTTTGCCGTCCGCAACGCCTCGCCGGAGCCGCAAGAGGTAAAGCTTTACCAGACCGACTATTACACGAGCGCCGACGGCACCGTAACATTCGGCGAGCCCGGCAAGCTGCCGCGATCCAATGCGCAGTGGGTGGCCATCGGGCCGTCGCGCGTCGTCGTCCCGCCCAACCAGACCCTGAACATCCCGTTCACCGTCACCGTGCCCGCGGGACAGCCGCTGTCGGGCTCATATTGGAGTCTGGTCATGGTGGAAGGGGTACCGCGCGGGTCCGCGGAGTCGTCGAGCGGACCCCCGCCCTCGCGTCCCGGCCAGATGACGTTCAGCACGCGGACTCGGTATGCGGTCGCGATCATCACGGACGTCCCGATAGACGCGAGGCGCAACGCGGAGTTCGCGGCACCCACCGTGGTTGGCGCCCAGGACAGCGCCAAGGTGCTGCAGTTCGACGTGAAGAACACCGGCAACGTCGCCTTCCACCCCATCGTTTCGGTGGAGCTCTACGCGGCGGACGGTACGCACGTGAAGTCGCTCTCCGCGCCGCGCGAGATGAGCTATCCGGGGACGTCGCTGCGTCACCGCTTCGAGCTCGGCCGCCTGCCGCGCGGACGGTATCGCGCGATCGTGACGGTCGATGCGGGCGATGACGCGCTCTTCGGCGCCCAGTACACGCTCAACTTTTAGACGTCCCCTTCCCCCCCCCAGCCCATTCATGACTCTACGCCGGATATGCGCTGTCGGCTCGTGGGGATGGGCGCTCGCTCTGGCGACCGCCGGCACGTCGAGCGCGCAGCAGCGGGGCGCAGCCTCCGCGGACGTTGTCGTGGAGCGACGCGGTCCGGCGAGGCTGAGTGCGACTCCTGGCAGCAAGCTGACTCTCGCCTTTCGTCTCACGAACCACACGCCGGCGAACCGCACCGTCGAGGGACGTCTCGCGCTCCCGGACGCGTGGCGCCTCATCGTCCCGAACGGTCCGACGGTGCTCGTGCCGCGGGAATCTCAGGTGGCCCTCGTCATGATCGGAGTTCCGTCTTCCGCCCGCGCCGGCGCTCACGCACTGCGTTATGCCGTCGGTGCCTCGGTGGACTCCGTGGTCGTAGTAGTTCCCGAGCGCCGGCGCATCTCCGGCACGGTGGAATCGGCCCCCCCGTTCGTGGCCGCCGGCGAGGGATACACCGCGCGATTCACCATACGGAATGCCGGCAACGCGCCCGTCGTCGTGCGCCTTCAGGCGTCCGCGACTCCGCGATCGCCCGTGCAGTTGGACAGCGCGCTGCTGCACCTGGACGTCGGCGTCGAACGAACCGTGCACGTAGCCGCTGGAACCGACGCGCGAGTGAAAGCCCGCCAGATGCACCGGGTGCACGTAGTCGCCAACATCGCGTCGGATACGGCGGAGGCCGTGTCCGTCGTCAGTACCGTGGAAGTCATTCCGCGCCAAGCCAGCGCGCCGTCCCGCTTCGTGACTATTCCGGCGCAACTGGCGCTGCGGCGCGAGGAAGACGATCGAAGCCTCAGCGCAGAACTGCGAGGCGCCGGCTACTTCTCTGAGACCGGCACGAATCGCATCGACTTCCTTTTTCGCGGACCCAACCCGCGCGGCTCCGCATTCGCCCAGCCGAACGAGTACTGGGTGGGTCTTTCAGCCGCGGACAGATACCAGCTGCGTGTCGGCGACCAGGGATATGGTGGCTCGCGGCTGAGCCAGAGTGGACGGCCGACCTTCGGTGCGGCCGGAGATCTCACGGCCGGCGCGCTCACCTTCGGCGCGTTCAGCGTGCGTGACCGGCGCTCGTTCGCCTTCACGCGCGAGTTTCAGCACGGGGCGACCGTTGACGCGTCACTGTTCGACCGAGCGCGCATCGGCGCCGGATTTCTCACTCGCAGTGGCGTGCTCGCCGGAGACATCTGGAGTTTGCGTGGAAGCCTCTCGCCGCTGGCCGGGGCGTCGCTCGGCTGGGAGTATGGCCGGAGCAGTGGAGCCGCACGGAGCGACGCGGCGCACACAGTCTCTCTGAACGGCAGGACCGGTCCTTTTACGTATGGCGCGCGACGCGAGGCCGCCGGCGTCGAGTTCCCGAGCCCGATACGCGGCAGCTCGTACCTGGATGCGACGCTCCGCATGATGCTCACACGCAACGTCGACATCTTCGGCAACTTCGCGGACGCGGCGCGTAGCGGCATGCTCCAGCAGCCCGTCATTCCGGATTCGCGGCAGCGTGTCGCCGAAAGCGGCATCTCTTTCGGTCAGTTCATATCCGTGACCTACCAGCATACGCGCCAGACTGGCCTTCTCCTCGCTACCACTCCCGGCCGGACCTCCCGGTCCACTCGAGTGAACACCGGTCTCCCGCTTTCGATCTTCTTTTTCCGCGCCGAGGTAGAGGACGGGTTCACGGTTTTCGACGGCCAGCCCACGACGCAGGTGTCGTTCCGAAGGTACGGACTCGGCACGTCGGCCAGCAAAGGGGAGCAGACGCTGTCATTCGCGATCGATCAACAGAGCGGCACGCCCGGCTTTTCGTTCGTCCCACAGGAATTTACCAGCGCCAGAGCCGGTGCATCCATCCGCGTCCTGCCGGGCACGAACTTGAACATCGGGTTCAACGCGGTCAGGTACGACGACGCCAATGCGAGCACGTTCACGATGCTCGACGTGGGGTTGGGACGCGCGCTTCCCTTCGGGCACCGGGTGTCGTGGCAGGGGCGGTCGCTCTCGTATCCCGGAACCGCGCAACCGCAGTCGATGCAGTTCGCCGAGTATGCGATGCCGGTGGCGCTCCCCGTCGGGAGGACGCGGGAATCCGGAGCGATTTACGCGCGGCTGGTCGACGCCATCTCGCGACGACCCGCGGGTGGAATCGTCGTGCGCCTCGGCGATGAAGCCCGGATGACCGACTCCGACGGTTGGGTACAATTCTCCGGCCTCGACGCCGGTCGGTACTTCCTCGAGGTGGATCGCAGCAAGTTGCCCGCCGACCACATGATCACGCCGGCGACGCCGTTGAATGTCGATCTCACGAGCGGTGAGACGCGCCGCATCGAGCTTTCAGTCGTGCCGAGTGTTCGCATTCACGGCCGCGCTCGCACCTTCGAGTATCAGGAAGGGCGCCCGCTTGGCGCGCCGGACAGCCTCGTGGACGCGGCCCCGCTCGTGGATGTCGCGCTGACGCTGGTCGACGGCGACACGGTCCGCGTCGTTCCGGACGCATTTGGCCGATTCAACTTTGCCGATCTGCACCCGGGACGCTGGGTTCTCACGGTGAGCCGCGGCTCGACTTCGCCGCACGGGTTGGAACAGGAGCGATTCGAGCTCGATCTGAAGCCTGGCGACACACGAGAGGTTCTGATTCGCGCGCTGCCGACGCGACGTCCGGTGCGCATGATCGCCGCGGCCGAGTTGACGCCAGGTCGGCCAGCGCAGCCGGCGTCAGGAACGACGACGCGCACGACACGCCGGGTGCACGTGGTTGGTCCCGGCGACGTCAGCCTCGTGCAGATAGCGCGCGTGGCATATCGCGACGCCGACCTCTGGCCAAAGTTATGGGTCGCCAATCGCGAGCTGATCGGGCGGCCCGAGATGATGCGTCTCGGCGACTCTCTCGTCGTTCCGCCAAAGGCGCCGCTCACCGGCGAGGAGATTGCCGCGCGCGACGCATATCTCGCTCGACTCCGGCCTCCCGCCGACGGTTGGCCGCGAGCCGACTCGTCATGGCGTGCGCCAACCGTGCGACACTATTACACGGTGACGCGACACGACAAGAGTCTGCGGGCAATCGCCCGCGTCATGTATGCCGACGCGGAGCTCTGGCCCAGGATCTGGCTGGCAAATCTGGATCAACTGGCGTCACCTGAAGCCCTCCGCCCTGGCCAGCGTCTGCGCGTCCCCGAGGAGGGGCCGCTCACGCAGCCGGAGATCGCGGCGCGAAACGCTTACGTCGCCAGCCAGCGCCGCCGATAGGCCGTGACGTTTGCCAGCGCCGCCACGCGACTAGCCGATCATCGGAACCGCGGCGGTGGCGCCGCCAGCACCACCACATCGCCCGTGACGGTAAAGCGACCTTGCAGCGTAGCCGCCGAGCTGCCTCCCACCCAGACAGTGAAGGTGCCCGGCTCTACCACGCGCCGCATGTCGCGGTCGTGGAACGCGAGATCATCGGCGCCCAGCCGCCAGCGTAGCGTGCGCATCTCCCCGGGCTGCAGAGGCACGCGAACGAACCCGCGGAGCTCGCGAACGGGCCGCGTGACGCTCGCGGCGTCGTCCCGCAGGTAGAGCTGCGCCACGTCGGTACCCGCACGCGCGCCACTGTTGGTGACGTCCACAGCCACGATCACCGAGTCGGAGCCGCGCAGGCTGTCCCGCGACAACCGCAGGTTCGCGTAATTGAACGTGGCATAGGACAGTCCGTGGCCGAAGGGAAAGAGCGGCGTCCACGACGCGTCGATGTAATTGGACGTGTACTTTTGCCGGTCCACCGGCGGGCGTCCGGTGTTCTTGTGGTTGTAGTAGATCGGCACCTGTCCCGTGACGCGCGGGAAGGTCACCGGCAACTTGCCGCTCGGCGCGTGATCGCCCAGCAGGACGTCCGCGAGCGCGTTCCCGTGCTCCACGCCGAGGAGCCAGCTCATGACGAGCGCGGATGCGCTGTCGGCAAGCCACTGTACGGCGAGCGGACGCCCGCCTAATAAAACGACGACGACCGGCTTCGCCGGTGTCGCCGAGCGCGCCGCGCGTACCACCGCCTGCGCCAGCTGGAGCTGCGCCCCCGGCAGTTCCACCGAAGAACGGCTCGCGCCCTCACCGCTCATGTCTGCACTCTCACCGAGCACCAGCAACACCGCGTCGGCCGTGCGCGCGAGCTGCTCCGCTGCGGCGATTCCCTCGGTGCGTACCGCGCCCTCCACGCGCACGGTGTCGAGCGGAACGCCGGGCGCGTAATTGATCTGCACGTTGGGAAGGGCGTTGCGCACTCCCGCAAGCACGCTCACGACGTCTTCCTTGCGGCCCGCGCCGGACCATGGGCCAAGGGGTGCGGCCGAGTCGTTGGCGAGCGCGCCGATGACCGCCAGCGAGCGAAGATTGCGGCGCAGCAGCGGAAGCGCGGGCGCGCCGGCCACGGTGTTGTTGGTGAGGAGCACGATCGCTTCGCGCGCGATCTCGCGCGCCGCGGCGCGGTGCTGGGGCGTCAACACCTCGCGGCGCTCGCGATCTATGCTCACGCCACGGTAGGGATCGGCGAACAACCCGAGCGCCGCCTTCACGCGCAGGATGCGATGCACCGCTGTGTCGACGACGGGCAATGGGAATCGGCCCGCGCGCACCTCGGCGGAGAGTGTGTTGCGATATAGCGCGCTCGACATCTCCAGGTCCACGCCCGCGCGCAAAGCGCGCCGCGCCGCTGTGAGGCTGTCAGCGGCGATGCCATGGTTCATCAACTCCCACACGCCCGACCAGTCGGCTACGACCATTCCACGATAGCGCCACTGGTCGCGCAGCACGCTGGTGAGCAGCCAATCGCTCGCGTGAGTGGGTGTGCCGTTGATCTCGTTGAACGAGGCCATGAGCGATCCCACGCCGGCACGCACCGCCGCGTGGAAGGGCGGTAGGTACACGTTCCAGAGATCGTGCTCCGACAAGCTGACGACGTTGTAGTCACGACCTGCTTCCGCGGCGCCGTATGCCGCGAAGTGCTTCGCCGTGGCGAGGAGCGCGGTGGGCGAGCGAAGGTTGTCGCCCTGGTAGCCGCGCACCTGCGCGATCGCCATGACGGAGCCCAGATATGGGTCCTCGCCCGCACCTTCGACGATGCGTCCCCAGCGCGCGTCGCGGGCGATGTCCACCATCGGCGCGAACGTCCAGTGCACGCCCATGGCCGTCGCCTCGACGGCGGCGATGCGCGCGGCGCGAGCGGCCGCGGCGGAATCGAAGGTCGCCGCCATCGCCAGCGGCACCGGAAAGATCGTGCGCATCCCGTGGATCACGTCGTAGCCGAAGATGAGCGGGATGCGAAGCCGCGACTCCTCGACCGCGACGCGCTGCATGCGGCGCGTGACATCGGCGCCCCATAAGCTGAGAATGGATCCGAGCTTGCCCTCGCGCACCAACTGCTCGCCGGCCGCATCCACGGTTGGTCCGGTCTGCCCCCAGCCGGCTGGCGCCTGGGTGAGCTGCCCGAGTTTCTCCTCGAGGGTCATCAGCGCCAGGACGGAATCGGCGATCCGCGTCGCGCGGCGCGACGTGATCGCGGTGTCAGTCGGCGACGTCGCGACCCGGCCCTGAGAGTGCAGATCCCTCGCTGCGCTCGGGATGACAAGGACGCTCGGGACGACAACGGTGACGAGCAAGAGAACGTACCGGGTCACGAGCACCGTCCCGTGAGCCAGCCGCCGCTGAAGTCGGCGCGACACAAGCCACGAACCACGTAGGGATTCTTCCGCATGAGTCGCCACACGAGCTCCGTTCTATAGTTCTCGATCATCGCCAGGATGGGCCCCTGGTCGATGCCAAGATAATCCGTATCGACCCATGTGAGCTCCGGCACGATGCGGCCATGCTGCAACGGGACTCCCGGCGTCCGCAACGTGGGATTGAAGGCGTCGAGGAATCCGTAGCGGCCAAAGAGCTCACCGCCATAGCGCCGGCGCATCGCGACGAGCGTCGGAATCGTGATCTCCGGCGCGAAGGGCACCGAGCCACCAACCGCCGTTGGCGCGAGCGTTCCGTCGTCGTAGATCCCGTCCGCACCGGCGCCGCGCGCCCAGTACGTGTGAAAGACACGCGCGCCTCCGTCCACCACCATCGTCGTGTCCTTCGGACCGTCGCTGGCCGTGAGACCCCAGATTTCCGCCGAGTAGTCACGCCACCCGTTGGGATTTGCGGCGGCGTAGGCGCGCTGCGAGAGCGTGGCGCGGCGCGAGTTCTCGAAGTAATCGATGCCGCGGCCCCGCATGTATGCGTCGGCGATCCCGCGGAAGTCGAGCCACACGTGCGAGTACTGGTGCCCGAAGAGCGGCGCGAACTGCACGAACTCCTGGCTGTAGAAACGGTCCCACTTGTACGCCGACGTCCATGCCTGCCACGCCGCGGGCTCGATGGGATGCGTGGGAGAGCCAAGCGCCATGGCGTACAGGAGCATCGCCTCGTTGTAGCCGATCCACCGGCTGGTGATGAAGCCGCGTTCGTTTTGATGCGGCGCGACATCGGGACGCCATCCCATGCTCAGCGACGGCTCGCCGTCCCGGGCCCACTGCCAGTCGACGCGGAAATACAGTGAATCGGCGAGGGCTCGGATTTCCGACTCGTCCGCATCCGCGCGATCGAAGTACTCGCGGCAGAGCAACACCCCGGCGAGCAGCAATCCGGTGTCGATTGTCGAGAGCTCCACGGTGCCGAAGCGCAGCCCCGTGTCCATGTCGAGAAAATGGTAGAAAAAACCGCGGTGTCCCGTGACGCCCGATGACGCGGAACCCTGCGGCGCCTGCCAGAAGAAACGCAGCGTCGTCAGCACGCGTTCGCGTGCTTGTTCGCGGGTGATCCAGCCGCGCTCCACCCCGATGGGATAGGCAGTGAGCCCGAAGCCAACCGCGGCGACGCTCGAGAAAGACCTGGTTGGCCAGCGGTCGGGGACGAGGCCGTTGCGTGAGTTGGTCGTTTCCCAGAACCAATCGAAGGTCCGGCGCTGCAGCGTGTCCAGAAATGCCGACTGTTCAGGCGTGGCCGAGTAGCGCGGGGCCGCGGAGCCGGCGGGAGCAATCGAGCCGTTGCGGCAGCTCGCGGTACCGAAAAAGCTGAAAAAGACGAACGCGCCGACGAGGAGGATCCCTCGGCGGGTCAAAGTGCGCGGTAGCACGGCTAGGGCTGAAGCCATCCGGTGGACCATCGCCGCACTTCCCCGTCGCGGCCAGTCCCGCCGAGATGGAGCGCGAGACGTCCCTCTTGTGGGATGACACTCGCCGACCATGAGGCAAGATTCGCGGGCAGGAGACACGTGCCGTCGGGGCGCGCGAGATCCGGGACGTCCACCGTCCAGCTCGATGGCGTTTGGCCGAGGAATTCCCTGGTGACGCCCACTTCGAGGATGGTGTTGTCCACCTGGAACTGGACGATGACGAACGACGGGTACTCGGGCTGCGCGGGTATGCGCGCTCGCAACCGGGTGCAGGGAGTCGCGGAAAGGACGCTGCCGGTGGGCGTGCTCGGCGGTGGGCCCACGGTGACATGCGTATCGCGCGCGCGCCGGTAGTAGTACGCCAACTCCTGGAGCGTGCTCGAGCTCGAGTTGAAGTTGCGAATCTCGAGGACCTGATGATCCTCTGGTCCGAGCAGCGGCTCCGGGACGCCGAAGTACTGCACCGGCGTCTCATCGGCGACCAACCCGAAGAAGAGGTCGTGCCGATTCCCCCGAGGCAGGAACGCATTCCAGAGCGCCGACTCGCCATCACTCGTGACCGTGACATGTGCCGACTCGAACGGCCTCGCTTCGTTGGACGAGAAATCCAGGATGGGAATCTCCGCGGAGGCAGGCAGATTGACGCCCTGTCGCACGATGACGCGGTGGGGGACGCCGGTGTTGGTCTTCGCGGTGCGTGCGACGACCGTCAGCGGTCCATCGGGGACGAAGACCGTGAATGGCGTCTCCGAAACGCTGATCGAGCCGACACTGACAAAGAACTGCTCGTCGGCGCCGACGTCGCGCACGCTTCCAATGTGGAACTTGGTCTCGTTCGCGGGCCGCAAACACGAGACCTGGCTCAACTCGTCGGCGCTCGCCGAGTAGACGCGCGTCGCGCTCGCATTTCCATACGCCACGGTGAGCGTGCCTGACGCGCGGAGGCTCACGATGCCAGCTGTCGGCGTGAGATGCGTCCATGCCTCGCCGTCGTGCTTGACGGCGGCCCAGGTGAGCGCGATCGCCGAGGGCCCGCAGAACGGGAGCTCGATCGTGAATGAGCGCGGGCCGTTCGGCGCGAAGATGTCGCACGCGGTCGTGCTGACCAGGAGCGCTAGAGCGCGCAGACGCATTGCTTACCAGCGAGTTCTGAGGGGTGAGGAACTGTGGGCCTCCAAGTTTTCTATTGGCAGGTCTTGAGCATGGAGATAGATGTACAGGAAACCACAGTTGATGCCACTGGGTAACTCTACCCCTATCTGACAGTCTCTCCACCTGGCAACAGAAAACCGGGAGGCCCTGAACTCTGAGGTCTTGGGCCTCGTCAGTGATGATTAACGTTCGGCTGTGCGGCGCGTCGCACAGTACATACCTCGAGCGAGGAGGAGAATGCGCAACGATGACGAGCAGACCGGGAAGGTGTTGGGCCGCCGAGAAGCACTCGCGGTCCTTGGCGTTTCAGGCCTGGCGCTACTGACGGGACAGCGCCTGTTCGGGCAGCCGGACGCCGCGCGGCGTCTGCCGTCCGCGTGCGTCGTGCGTCCCGAGCAGACCGAGGGTCCCTACTTCGTGGACGAAATGCTGCGGCGGTCGGACATTCGCGCAGATCCCACGGATGGCGTGGTGACGCCGGGCACGCCGATCGAGCTCACTTTCAATGTGTCGCGCGCCGATGCGGGTTGCACGCCGGTCGCCGGGGCCCACGTCGACCTCTGGCAATGCGATCACGCGGGCGTGTACTCGGACGTACGCGATCGCAGCTTCAACACGGTCGGCAAGAAGTTCCTGCGAGGGTATCAGGTCACCGACGCGAAGGGCGAGGCGCGGTTCACGACGATCTACCCGGGCTGGTATCAGGGGCGCACGGTGCACTTGCACTTCAAGGTGCGCTCGGCGCCCACGGCGCGGCCGGGTTTCGAGTTCACGTCGCAGCTGTATCTCGACGATGAGCTCACGGACGTCGTCCACGCGAAGGAACCGTACAAGGCGAAGGGACAGCGGACGGTGCGCAACGAGCGCGACGGGATCTTCCGCCGGGGCGGACGCGATCTCATGCTCGCTCTTGCTCCGAAAGGCGACGGTTACACCGGCACGTTCGCGGTGGCCCTGGCCTGATCTACGACGCGGCCGCGGCCGCCGTCGCCTGCTCCATCGCGAAATAGAACAGCCGCGGCGCGGAAACGCATTGACATTGGCGGCATGACGATGGTACTACTCGGCGCACGCTCCGGAGGTACGATGATGGACGATATGGGCAGCTTTCGCATCGACGTGGAGGTTGAGAATCCTGCATGGGCGGGCGAGCGGCAGATCATCCCAGCCGTTCTCGTCGACACGGGCGCGGAGCTGTCCTGTTTTCCCAGCGACGTGCTCGATACGTTGCGAGTCGAGCGCCGTCAACGCCGCAAGTTTCGGCAGGCCGACGGCAGCATCCTCGAACGCTGGACAGGTCCGGCGTTCGTATACGCCGAGGGTGCGTCGACGACGGACGAAGTCATCTTCGGTGAACCCGGCGATCTCATATTGCTGGGATCGCGCTCCCTCGAGGGATTGAATCTTCGCATCGATCCGGTCGCGAAGCGACTCAGCGATGCCGGACCGATGCCGCTCGCCGCGGTCGCGTAGAGAGTCCTACGGCGAGCGCCCCCATGCGGCCCGGCGCGCGGTGACATACGGGCGGTACGCGAGCTCGAGGGGCGATCCCTGAAAGGCATTCTCGATCCATCGCAGCGCTTCGTCCGTTCGGCCGAGAGCGCTCAACGCCTCGGCACGCAAATACCGCGCATGTTCCTGCGTGAACGGGCGCGCGGACACAAAGGGCTTCACGAAAACGAGCTCCAGCGACACCTCGCCATTCGCGGGACCCAACAGCGCGACGACGTCCGCGTGCCGCCCGGCGCGCGATGCGACGTCGGCTTTCGCGGTGGCGACCAGGCCGCCGATCACTGGCGCGGATTGCGGCGGTTGCGGGAGACGTTCGAGCTCCCGCGCATGGCGCAAGGCTCGCGACGTGTCACCGAGACGGGACGACAACAGTGACAGCAGATACAGTCGCAGATGCGGACGCAGTGCCGACGCGAGACCCGGAGCGGGACTCGTTTCCGACGCGGGGCTCCACGCTTCCATGTCGCGACGGATCGCCTCAACGTCGGACCGCGGCACGTCGATAAAGGGCAAAGTGGCCGCCAGCGCCCGTTCGGCTCGCACCCCTCCCCCGCCCTCCATGCGTTCCGCCTCGGCGAAAGCGGCGTTCGCGGACGGCCAGCGGTTCTGTCCTACCTCCAGCCATGCCAGCCAGGTCTGCGCTCCCAGCCGAATCGCCGCGTTGCGACGCGGAGCGAGATCGAGCCGCGCCAGCTCGCGAGCGGACTCGAAGTCGTGCAGGTACGTCGCCAGATATTTCGCCGCTATCTGTGACTGGCGGGCGTCGAGATTCCTCGCCTCCTCGCGGAGACGCACGATCGCCACCGTGTCGCGGCGCGCATACGCCGGCACGATGCGCATGCTGAGCGGCGCTCCGGCGTACCGGGCGAGCATCTGGTCAACGGCGTCGTAGTCGTCCTCGCGCACGGCGAGGTCCCACATGGGTCATATAGGTCAAAGAAAACCGGGATCGTGCGCGAGCGTGCGGTCGAGCATCGGCCGCGCTTCGCCGCGGGGCCGCCCGTGTAGGGGGTTGTACTGGAACAACACGTCGCCCAGCTGGAACTCGGCCTCGAGATCGTCGGGGAAGTCCTCGAGTATCGCACGATACTGTCCCTCCGCCTCCCTCGCGGCGCCGCGACGGAATGCCGCATACGCCGTCATCAAGCGGCGGTCGCGTTCCACCAGCCGGCTTGGCACCGCGAGCGCTTTCGCGATCGCCTCGGACGAGAAGGCGTGCCGCTCGTTCCAGCCCGCGGCGACCGCCATTCTATAGTGCGCCAGCGCAAAGGTGCTGTCTTCGGCGATCGCGTGCTGGTACGCCGCGATCGCGCTGTCCATCTTCCCCGCTCTGAGCGTCCGCTCGCCGTTCAGGAACGCCTTGAGCGCGGGAAGCGACGACGTCGTGAGCGCCGCCGTTTGCGTCAGGCGGTGAACGGCGCCCGGCCGGCGTTTGACGAGCAGGTCCGCGGCAAGCCGGTCAACCAGATCGAGAAGCTGCGCCGTGTCGCCTTCGACCGTCGCCTGCACGTCGGAATTCGAGCCACCGTCGCGGTACATCACGGCATGTATTCGCAATCGCGGGCCGACCGAGTTCACGCTGCCCAGTATGAAAGTACCCGCACCGACCCTCTTGCCCAGCGCGCGACCAGATTCGACGTCCACGGCTTGATCGCTGCTGCCATCGCCGAGCTCGGAGATGACGGTGCCTGGATCGACGCAATTGAGATCATCCACGCCGTCGAGGTTTCGGCTCAACAGGTCGACGATCCCTTCGCGCATGTAGGCGAGTTGCTGGCCGCCATGGATCGCGAACGGCAGTACCGCGAGCCGGTTTGCCGCGAGAGCTCCGCTGCCTTCCACACGGCCTCGGCCCAAGCCCCAGACGGCGACGGCGATCGCCGCGGCCGCGGCGGCCACGACGGCGATCCGGCCGCGACGTCGTGCCGCGGCGACAGTCGGCGACGCGCCCGTGCGAGACAAGGCGCTCGCGAAGTGGGCGGCCGACGCGAAGCGGTCGGCGGGGTCCGAGGCAGTGGCTTTGGTGAGAATCTCCACGAGATCCGTCGGGATCTCGGGATCCGTATCCGAGGCACCAGCCGTTGGGAATCGCCGGGCGGGCGTGCCGCCAAGCATCTCGTGCACCACGCACCCAAGCGAGTAGATGTCGCTGCGGCCGTCGACGGCCCGATCGCCGAACGCTTGCTCAGGGCTCATATACTGGAGCGTGCCTAGCGCAATTCCGGTCGCGGTCAATCGCGCGCCGCCCGCGGCCGATACCGCGCGCGCGATTCCGAAATCGCTTACAATCGCATGGCCGGCCGAGAGCAGAATGTTTTCCGGCTTGATGTCGCGATGTACCACGCCGCGACTGTGGGCATACTCCAGCGCGTCGGCCACCTCGTTGGCGATCCGCAATGCTTCGGGAAGCGGCAGACGCTTCGTGTGCTTGAGGCGGTCGCGCAGCGACTCGCCGTCCACGTACGGCATGACGTAGTACAGGATGCCGTCGGCGTCGCCGGAGTCGTGGAGGGGCAAGATGTGGGGGTGGCTGAGCTGGGCGGCGATCTCGATCTCGCGGAGAAAGCGATCGGGACCAAGGGCGCCGGTGAGCTCCGGGCGCAGCACTTTGATGGCGACGGGGCGGTGATGCTTGATGTCCTGGGCGAGGAATACGTACGCCATTCCGCCGCTGCCGATTTCCCGCTCCACGGTGTAACGGTCCGCGAGCCGAGCCCGCAGCTGTTCCAGCAATTCCGCCAAACGAAATCTCCGTGGCAAGGCCACCTGCACTTTAGGGCCGCGCCCGGTGAACCGCTAGCCACGGTGGTACCAGAACATCTATGTCGGAGCGCAGCGCGTGCTTGGTGTTCCGACTCAGGGCGTGCAGCGGGGATGACCGAGCTGTCGGATGTCGGCAAGAAGCTTTACCGCCCGGACGAGATCCCGGACGGCCCAGACGGCGCGCCCCGGCGTCGCTGGTAACCGCAAACGGAGTTACACGCGGAGCGGCGCCACCTTCAGCTCCGCCCCGTGGGTTTGCGCGCGCGCATGACGATTGTACGCGCACCGAAGGAGGCCGCCACTTTGCGCGTGGCGTCGCTGCTGCTGCCGGCAAAGTAATCGAGGTGCCGCAGCACCTGCGCGTCCGCGAATCCCACCGAACGAAACATGCCCAGAAAGTCGCTTTCCATCGTCGCGCCGACGACGCACTCGGCCCACAGCTCCGGCTGCGCGCGGCAGGATGCTCCGGGCTCGGTGGCGAGCACGATGTCGGCGATCTGCACGCGTCCGCCGGGGCGCAGGACGCGAAAGATCTCGGCGATCGCTTTCGGTTTGTCGGGCACGAGGTTGAGAACGCCGTTGCTCGTGACCACCGTGACCGATTCGTCCGGGAGCGGGATCGCCTCGGCATTGGCATCGAGCATGCGCACGTTGGCGGCGCCGGCAAGATCCGCGTTGGCGCGCAGCTTGTCGCGCATCGCGGCTGTCATGTCGAGCGCGTAGACCGTGCCCGCGGAGCCTACCCGCGCGCTGGCGATGAGAACGTCGGTGCCCGAACCTGACCCCACGTCGAGCACGATGTCACCGGGGCGGATCGTTGCAGCGGCAAACGGATAGCCGACGCCCGCGAAGGACTCGACGGCGCTCGCCGGCAGCGCGTCGATCTCGTCGGCGGAGTAACCCACGAACAGGCACGCCGCGCGTCCTGTGGGAAAATGGAACTCTTGCTCGGGCGACCGGGCGACGGCGGTATACATCTGCCGGACCGCGTCGAGAATGGACTCACGTTGATTCGACACTATGGCGACCATGATTCGGCTCCTCTCACTTCACATGACTGGACGATGAATCGTTCAATGCGAACCGGTCGATGAGCGCGCGAATGCGCGTCTCGAAGGTGGGCCGCACCGGCTCCTCGCGCAGCGCGGTGAGCTGTCCCTTGAGCCGGCGCTCGAATTCAGCGCGCGAAAAGCAGCTGCGACAGCGCTCGATGTGGTGCTCGACGTCGTCCTGGTCGGCGGCATCCAGCTCGCCGTCGATGTGAGCGGCCAGCAGCCGCAGCGCCTCTTCACAGCTCATGATCTTTTGGTCGGTCATCGTATCCCCGCTTGCCGGGCGTTCGGTGAATGGACGAGTCCCGCGTCGACCGCATGCTTCCAGAGCGCTTTCTGAAGCAGCGAACGTCCGCGCGCCAATCGTGAGCGGACGGTGCCGATAGGCACGCCGAGTGTCTCCGAGATCTCCTTGTAAGACAGCCCCTGCACGTCGGCCATGACCACGACGAGCCGAAACGCTTCCGGAAGGGCGCCGACGGCGCGGTCGAGATCCGCGCGGAGCATCTTGTCCAGGAAGTCGCGCTCCGGATTGCCCCACCAGAGCAAGAAGGGCTGATGCAGGCGCTCGAACAACGAGAATGGCTCGTTCTCGCCTTCTCCCTCGTCATCCAGCGAGACCATCGTCGGACGCAAGGCGCGCGCGCGACAGTCGCTGATGTAGGCGTTGCTCAGGATCTTGAACAGCCAACCACGCGTGCGCGCGCGGTCGCGCAACGCATCCAGGTGCGTCCACGCTTTCGCGACCGTGTCCGCAACCAGGTCCTCGGCATCCGCCGAGTTCTTCGACAGGCGAAGCGCCGTGCCGTAGAGATCCGGCAGGGCGCTCAGCACTTCGCGCTCGAACCACTCGCGGTCGGCGGACGTCGGCATGGTTCGGTGACTCGCCTATTTCGCCTTGTTGCGCGGATCGTCGGCTGGGTTCACGTACACCAACGACCAGGGACCGACGCCATGGAGCTGGATGACGGTCTCGGTTTTCGTGTAGGCGAAGTGGCGCATTCCGGGATCGAGCGCCGCGAACGTTCCGGCCGGCAGCTCGGTGCCCTTGGAGACGTCGAAGGCCTCGCCCATACCGACATAGAAGGTCCCGGAGATCACCGTGACATGTTCGGTGACCGGGTGATAGTGCGGCGCGATGCGGTAGTTGGCGGGCAGCAACAGCCGCAGTGTGAAATCCCCGGGATTCCCTGGATTGCCTTCGAGTATCACCGCACGGGCTCCGGCAGGGAGAATGTCAGGAGCCGGTCCCCATTGGATCGCGTTTGGGACTGCGACGATGACGTGGCCCTTCTGGGGACCGGCGGTGGCCGACTGCGCCACCTGCTGCGCGGACAGGCACGCGGCGGACGTCACGCACATGGCGGCGACGAGGACGTGCTTCATGTGGAACCCTCCCGTTGTAGGTACAGTGCAGCGGTGAACGGGAGCTGGCCAGCTCCTGATATGCCGACGCGGCGCCGCCTGAAAAGTTCCCGGGAAGCCGAATGCGTCCAGCGCCAGCGCGAGGCTCGGCGGTCAGCAGCCTGGATTCCGCCCTACGACGCGGCTGCGGCTGCGGCTGCGGCTTGCGCCATTGCGACTTGAGCCGCTGCCTGCTGGCCGGTGGACGCAGTGGGAGCGCGGTTGGTCGCGAGCGTCACCATGCCCGTGCCCATTCCCTTGAGCTTATTGTGCCAGAGGACCGCGCCGTCGTCGGGGTGGATGCGAAACGCCTCTCCCTTGGAAGACGCGAACAGCTGAATGCCGTCCCAGTAGACGTTCACGAACGACATGCCGCCAAGCTTCACGCGCCACACCTCGGTGCCGTCGGTGGCATCGAGGGCGATGACGGAATTGTGAATGCCGACGAACAGCAGGTCCCGTTGCTTGCGCCGCATCTGGGTTCTCTCCATTGGATGAAAGCGTCGATCGACGAAATAGAACAGTCGCGGCGCAGAAGCGCATTGACATTGGCGGCATGACGATGGTACTGCTCGGCGCACGCGCCGGAGGTACCATGATGGACGATATGGGCAGCTTTCGCATCCACGTAGAGGTGGAGAATCCTGCTCGTGCAGGCGCTCGACAGCCTGGGCATCGGTGTAGAACGAGTCGAGCGCTTCGTGACGGCTGACGGAAGGATTATCGCGCGCGAGCTTGGCTACGCGGTTGTCCACGCCGCGGGAGCGCGTCCCCGCGGCCACCGCCGCCTGACACTTCGCTCCGCCCAGGCAAGGTTCTATGACTTGGGATCATCCCCAAGTCATAGATGCCTGTACTGCAGATCCATCGCTACGCTCGGGATGACAACGAACTCCAGATCCAATCTCAACGTCGCGACGTACCGCAAACCGTCGTCGAAGTCCGGCGCCTGGATGATACGACCTTCCCACGCGATGTTGCTCTCGCGCTCGTCGACACCGAACAGTTGGTGCTCGTGCGCGCCGACGAGGTACCGCGGCGATACGTGACGCCGCGCTCGGCGATCGGACGGACGACGCGTGTGCTGTTGACGTACACCATGCGTCGCGAGGATCTGCTCGACGGAGTGACGACGACCGCGGGCAAGTTCACGACATTGACCGTCTGCGTCACGACCGGCGGCGGTGCGCTCTGCACGACCACCACGGTCGGCTCGGCCTGCACGACCGGCGCCCTTTGCACGGAGCGCTCCGCATACTCCTCGTCGTCCTCGTACCGAGAGCGGCGTCCCCCGCCCCGCCGACGCGGCGCCGGAGCTGGCTGGCTCGAACCGCCGCCGACGTGGAACGACAGGCCGAAACGCAGCTCGCTCTTCGAATCCGGCGCGGCGCGCGCGGTGGGCAACACGTACTGCGACATGCGCCACCGGGCTTCGGCAAAGAGATCGGCATCGAGACCGAGCGGTATCGTCGCGCCGGCGCCGTAGCTCCAGCTGTGGCGCACGATGTTGACCCCCGAGCTGTCGCCGCCGGTGAGTCCGAGTCCGGAGAACAGGTAGGGCGAGAGCGAGCGGCTGAACACCGTCGCGCCGCCACCGAGCCCGCCGAGAAAAAGGATCGCGTCGGCGTCGGCGCCCCACGGGCGGTAGCCGCCTCCGCTGACTAAGTTGCCCGCCGCATCGGTGGTCGTGGCGGAGTTTTCGATCGCGAGATCGGCGCCTGCGCGCAACGCCAAGCCCGTCGTACCGCCGAAGGTTAGCGACAGACCCGCAAATGGATTCTGCTGCGCGCTCGGGACATACGAGACGAAGGGACTGACCGCCACCGATGACTGTCCGACCGCGGCCGTCATCGGCGCTAGTGCGGTGACTGAAAGGGTGGCCAGTAGGATGGAACGTGAATTGGACACAACGCCTCCACGGCTGAGTGCCATGAGGCGAATGCATTCGCGCGGCCAGCGCGCCAGTCTGCGCCTAACTGCTTATCGTTTGCGTACTTCTGCTCTAACAGCGGTTAGAGCGAGCGGGGTGAGTGTAGCCGAGGCAGGACACTGTTGTGTCGGTAACTTCGGACAGAAAGGCGGACATGACCGCGCCGGTTCCCATTCGTTACCGGCGCTCGACATCTCCCAGCCGCGCCACGCGGCGGCGCACTTCGGCCACCTTGGGCTGCAGCTCGGCGTCTGCTCCCTTCCATAGATCGATGAACGCCAGATAATGCTCCGCCGCTTTCTGCCTGTTCCCTTGCGCCTCGTGCAACTCCCCGGCGCGCCTGTGTGACGGCGCGAGGAAGTGCTGGTCAACTTGCCACCTGAAGGGCTCAGTCACCGCGAAGTACCGCTCGTACACGGCGAGCGCGGAGTCCGGCTTGCCGGCCAGGTCGAACGCCTCGGCGAGACCCGGCAGCGCGCACGCGACACAGTCGCCCTGGTCGGCAGCTTGAAACAGCCGCCCGGCATCGTCATACCGTTTCTCCGCCAGCGCGATGGCGGCCGCCATGCGCGCGCGATCGCGGTCGTCCTGATACCGAACGACCTGCCCGCGCGCCCGCTCGAATGCCGCGAGTAGCTCGCGCGCCCTGTCAGGGCGACCAGCTCGCGCGTACGTCTCAGCGAGCTCGGCGTATGGACGCACGACTTCAGGCAATTGCTCGATCTGTGTCTCGCGCAGCGCTCCGTCGAGTCTGGCGACGGCGCCGGTGGAATCGCCCAGGCGTTGCACTGCCACAGCGGCGCCGTTGATGGCGGCCAACACCGATGCCTCCCGCACGCCGCGCTGCAAGTTCACTTGCCGCGCTTCGGCGTCCCACCGCGCAGACTCGCGCAAGCGCCCGCGCATTCTCGCGACGAGACCCAATTGGCTGGCGCCGAACGCGCGAGCTCCGGGATCGTTCGAGCGGAATAGCATCGCCGCCGCCGCGGCCGCGGAATCGAAGCGCCGCTCGTTGTAATACAGTTCGAAGTACCGGCCCTGTCGCTGCCGGCTTGCGGGGTAAACAGAGTCGTATCGGGCCAGCAGCCGCCAAGCCTCATCGCGTTTCCCCTGATGCAACAGCACCCAGATCAGCTGGTTGTAGGAGACGGCGGGCGCGCCCTCGATGGCGATGGACCGTTTCAGGTATTCCTCGGCCTTCGCCCAGTTGCGCTGCCACCGGTAGTTGATCGCGACGTTGTTCAACGCGGTATTGAAATCCGGTTGGAGCTCGAGCAACGTCTCGTACGCGGCGGTGGACTTCGCGAGATCCTGTCTCGGGCCGCGATTCCAGTAGCTTCCTAGCACGACATATCGCTCGGCGTCGCTGAGGCGATCACGATGGTCGTATGCCTTCTGCAGCAGCTCCATCGAGCGATCGTTTCTCTGCTGATTCGCGTACTCGGCCGCGAGACGGCGATAGGCCATGGCGAACGCCGTGTCGAGCGCGATGGCCTCCTCGAGCAGCGCGGCACCCTTGGCAAACTCACCGCCCTCGGACATGATTCGGCTGCCCTGGACGTATTTCTTCAGGGCCTCGAGCGATGGCGTGGTGACGCGCTCCAGCCGCGGAGTTGACTGCACCTGTCGCAGCGACTCACCGATCTTCGCGCGCATGTCCTTCGCGAGCTTGTCGATCGCCGGGAGCAAGGCCTTGTCGCCATCGGCGGTCTCGCGGAAGGTGCCCAGCTCGTCGCCATTCTGTGGCGACACGAGTCGCACCGAGATGGCATAGTTGCCGCCCAGTGCGATGATGTTTCCGAGCACGACGGCCTTCGCGCCTTCGCGCGTCGCGACCTCGCGCGCAACCGCAAAATCCACCGCGGTGTTCGGCGGCTTCTGCATCCGCCGCAGGACATCGCGCACCTCGTTCGGCTGCACGATTCGCACGCTCCGCGATTGGCCGAGCGCCGTGCGGAAAGCGTCTGTCGCCACCGGCGCGATGGACGTATCGCCGGTGGAGGTGAAGTCCGCCACGAGCAGCTTCTCATTCTTTTGAAGCGTGCCCGCGGCGAGCAACGATGCGAACGGGCCGACGCCCAGTGCGCGGAGGACCATGTACGCGCCGATGAGCGCGACGAATGCGCCGACCGCGAAGACGCCGCCCAGCCACGTGCGGCGCCAGCTCACGTGCGGACTGGCCCTCACCGCGAGCGTGGCCATCGTCCCGTGGTTCGCGGATGGCGTGCCGCCCGGCGTATACGTCGGCGTCTGCGTCACCAGCCGACGCGTGGTGTGGTGCACGTATGCGGTGAAGAGAATGACGGGCAGTCCCAGCGCCATCACGACGAGCGCGCCGGGATACACCCAGTCCGGGAGACCGATCGCGACGATGGCCGCTTTCGCGAGCACGGCGACGAAGACGAACGCGGCGGCGTACGCGAGCAGCGCTTTCCTGATCATCCCCTGCCCGCCCAGGAGAATCGTGGGCATCGCGGAGTGACCACCGCCGCTCGTGACGTTGTCCAGCACCTGCACCAGATCGTGAGCGGACTGCGGCCGGGCGTCGGCGTCCTTGGCGAGACAGCGCATCACGAGATCCGCCATGGCGTCCGGTGTGTCGAGCCGCAGCGACGCGATCGGCTCCGGCGTGTCGCTCATCTGAGCGGCGAGCAGCTTCTGCGGCGTCTTCTCGATGAACGGCGGCCGGCCCGCGAGCAGCTCGTACGCCATGCAGCCGAACGCGTAAAGGTCGGCGCGATGGTTGGTGGCGGGATCGGCCGCGGCCTGCTCGGGCGCCATGTAGGCGGGCGTGCCGATGGACGAGCCGATCGACGTCAGCGTCTCCGGCTTACCGTCGCCGCCATCAGTGCGCGAGGCCGCGATGGCCTTGGCGATCCCGAAATCGGTGACGGTGGCCGAGCCGCCGCTGAGCAGGACGTTGTCCGGCTTGATGTCGCGGTGGACGATGCCGCGCTCGTGGGCGTAGGCGAGCGCCTTGGCGACGTCGCGCAGGATGCCGATGATCTCGGTGATCGAGAGCGCGCCGGACCGGGCGAGCCGCGCGCGGACGCTCTCGCCCTCGACGAACGGCATGGTGTAGTACGGCACGCCTTCCATCTCCCCGGCCGAGAGCACGGGAACGATGTGCGGGTGCTGCAACCGCGCGGCTACCTGGATCTCGCGCTTGAACCGATCCGCGTTGACGCCGGCGGCGATTTCCGGGGGCAGGACCTTGACGACGACTTTGCGGCCGAGCGAGGTCTCTTCGGCGACGAAGACGCGGGACATCCCTCCGCCGCCGAGCTCGCGCTCGAGCCGGTAGGCGGCGCCCAGAGTTTGTTGGAGCTGGTCGCGCAAGGACATCGGGTAGGTGATGGGTGCCAGGTGTTAGGTGGTAGGGGGGCGGAACGCGAGTCTAAGGTAGGGGTGGGTACAACCCTCGTAAACAGTAGAACATGACTGCGGACATAAAGGCGGACATGACTACGAAAATCATGGTCCGCTGTGATGTCCGCTCTTATGTCCGCACTTTCGCTCTTAGGTCAACAGCGGGGATTGCGCCGGCCGATAGCGTATCGCGTGTTTGGAGCGACCTGCACGACGGTGTCCCAGGGCTGACACGACGGAGCCCGGATCGAGAGACGAACCGCGCCCGCAGGGACTGTCACGTCTCGCGCTGCGGAGATGAGGTTCTCGACCTTGCCATTCACGTACAGCACGGCGTTGGGCGTGGCCGAAGCGATGCGGATCTGCGCGGTGCCCGTGGTGCCCACGGTAACGGCACTCGTCGCCGGTTTCCAGACCATGGCTTCGTCCAGGACGCCGGGACGGCCTAGATAATCGGCGAGAAACCGTCGCGTGTCCGCGGATGACGAAGTGAGGACAAGCCAGTCCTCGACTATCACGTGCTGCACGGCGTTCGGTAGGCGCTCGAGGTAGGCTTTCAGAGAATCGGGCTTCAACATTCGAGTGCCGAGGATGGCGCCGATGGAATCCATGACGAGGATGCCGTGGGTGCGAATGAGCATGGTGCGATACAGGTCGTTCGCTTCGGGCGCCGGGTCCGCCGGTGAGAGGTCGAGCACCAGGTGCGCTCCGACCCTTCCGAGCCGGCCCGTGAATCTTCCCGGCTTGCCCTTCTCCACGTACTGGACGTCGTAGGTGAGTCCGGACGCGGCGGTCACGGTCGCAAGCTCGCCCTCGGGCGCGACCCACGATCCGACGAGTCGGTCGTCGCGGAGAGCATCACCTTCGGCGACGACGGGCAGCACCGAGGCGGTACACGCGGTCATCGCACCGGCAAGAACGACGAGCAGCAGGAGAGTTCGCATGGGCGCCTCCGATCGTGAGGCTACGACCATTTCTCCGTGGTCGCAAGCGCGCTCGAGACCAGGGCTGCCTAGTGAATGTAGCTACATTGAGCTACATTGTGCCGTATGGCAACCACGGGCATCCGGGATCTGAAAAACAACCTCAGTCGATATCTGCGGCGCGTCGCGGCAGGGGAGCGGATCATCGTGACGGCTCATGGGCGGGCAGTCGCGGAGTTGCGCCCGTCCGCTGATGCCAGCGCGTTGCCTCCGTCCGCGATCCGCTCCGCCGTAGAGGAGGGCGATCCGCTCGCGGACTGGCCCAGTGTGCCGATCAAACTGGCGCGTGGATCTGCCGCCGCGCTCCTCGACGAAGATCGTGCCGAGGGCTAAGGCGTCCCGCAGGGCGGCGCGCCCGCGCAAAGGCGGTCGGGTGAAGGAAGCGCCGGCGCGGATCCGCTATCTGGAGTCCAGCGCGGTTCTGGCCGCATTGCTGGAGCAGGACGCCTCCGCGCTGCGCGCGCTTCGCGTCCCAGGACGCCGCTTGACGTCGGCGCTCACACTCACGGAAACGAATCGTGCGGTGGTGCGCGCGCGCGTCACAGGCCGGCTCAGCGCGACGCAAGAGCGCGCCGCGCTCCAGGCGCTTCAGACCTTCGGACGGCGGTGCACCATCGTGAGCGTTGGCGACGCCGTGCTACAGCGCGCCAGTCGTCCCTTCCCCGCGGAACCAATCAGAACGCTCGACGCCATCCATCTCGCTACCGCCGAGCTGCTCGCCGATCCCCCGCCGCTCATAACCATCGTGACGCGCAACAGCCGCGTGCGCGACAACGCGCTCGCGCTGGGATACGCCGTCGAGTAACGCGCGAGACCCTACGATGGACACCTCGTCGTCGAAACGTGGCGGTCGATCCGGAAGGTGACGCCGCCGTACGTCTCATTCGCGTCGGTCGGATTCTGCCACACCGTCGCGAAGGGAAAGCGCAAACAGAGCGACCAGAGCGAGACGCTTCATCTCCGGACGCTCTGCGCGAGATTCATTCCAGACCGTCAAACCAAACTGCGAACATGAGGACATGAGAGCGGACATAACAGCGGACATCACTACGGACATCACTACGGACATCACTACGGACATCACTACGGACATGACTACGGACACAAAGGCGGACATGACGGCGGAAACCGAAGTACGCTGTTATGTCCGCTCTGATGTCCGCCGTTATGTCCGTAGTTATGTCCGCTGTTTCGTTCTTAGTCACCCGTGCATGTATAGACCTTCTGTGACCGCCCCCCGGTCCCGCGAATTCCCGTGCGATTGAACGCGTCGATCCGCGACAGGTCCCACATCAGACCAACGGCGAACAGCGGTCGCGTGTCCTGAAAGTTGATGTTGTAGTAGTCGCTGCCGAGGTGCGTGCGAAACACGCCACCGAACTTCTGAAGACAGTCGAAGACGTACGACGTCTCGAGCGTGAGAAACGTCCAGTCGGGCCCACCCTTGTAAGAGAAGCGATAGCCGCCTTTCGCACCGAGTCGCGCCAGGCCGCGCCACTTCTTATCGACCCATCGCCGCGGCCGGAGCTCGAACTCGTACGACCCCCGGGCCACGTGCTGGCCGTACTCGAGCGCTTGTTGCGTGTTCATGCCACCGGGCGGCAGACCAATCGGATGCGCCTGGAATTCCAGCGTCGCGATGTGCTGGTATCTCGTCGGTCCGGCGAGGCCATAGTGTCTTCCCCGCTGCCCATGTATTGCCAACGACAGATACGACGTCGAGAAGTCGCCATCAATCGTATTGGCTCGGCGCTGCGCCGCGAGCGCGGCGTTGGACACAACGCAGTCCGCATCGGGGGCCGGACGACTGAATCCCAGGTACGTGCAACCCTGCTGGCCGTTCGAGTAGTGCGTGAATCCGCCGGAGATGCCGAACAAACTGAACTTCGCCGGATCGGCCCCGACCGGCGATGCGTGGATGAATTGCGGCCTCAGTCCGATGCGGTACGATGGCGTCCGCACGGGTTCCGACGTGATGTCGAGCATTCGCACGTGGAACACCATGCTGATCGGCACCGTGTATCTCCACCCACCTTCCTTCGTCCACGTCCAGTCCAGCCGGTTGACGATGAAGTAGTGCCCGGCGGCCTCGCCCTCGAAGCGCAGCGAACGATCGTACGGTGCGAGGGGAAAGAAGTACGTCTTCTCCAGAAAGACGATCGGAGACCGCGGGTGAAGCTCGGCGCCTTGCGCAATCAGCATATTGGCGCTCGTCAGCGCCACGGCCATCATCGTGAAAAGGCGACTCATCGTCAGTAGCTCGCGATGGCGTCGAACGTGTCCGATTCCGGGTCCAAGTCGGTCGAGAACCAGGGGAAGTTGCCTTTTGGCACGAGGTACATGGCGAAGGTAAAGCGGCCCGCCGCCGTGTCGTTCAGACTTTGAGCCAACGCCGCCAGCTCATCCGTCGCGGTGTAGTTGCGGTCGACGTTGGCGATGATGTGGTTCTCGAACACGCCGAAGGGGTTCATGAACTCACGCGCCGCGATCGCGTTCTGGATGTCCGCTGTCACCTGAGCGGAGTCCTGTCCCGCGGCGACGGTCCAAGCGAGCACCATGTACATGAGCGCGACAGTAAACCATGGACGTCATCTTAGCAACGGTTGTCCGAGCAGGATGAAGAGCCGCCGCATGAGCGAAGCTTAAGAAACAGGCGCCCCCTTTACGGCCGCTCGATTGCGCCCCATTGTCGTCTCACCATGACAATACGTCCCTCGACTCGGCGACTGCGTTTCGCCGCGGCGCTCTTCGCGACTGCGCTCGCTTTGGGCGCCTGCAAGGTCAGGCTCATCGACAGCTACAATCGCGAGAGCGAAGAGGGCCTCCTTCGGACGTACGGCAAGATCGAGAGCCTCTTCGACGCGATGACGGATGCGACGGAGCCGGGCGCGCGCGTCTACTCGCGATTCGCGGACCGGTACGCCGAAATTCATGAATTGATCCGGGTGCAGGTGCTGCGCGAGGACATGCGGCCGCTCAACGCGGAGTCGCGTGGGATCGTCGCGCAGATCGACACGGTGTTCACGCGCTACCGCGCCGATCATCGCAAGGACAACGGATTCAATCCGGCGCTCACCGATCGCCACCGCGATGTCATGCGGCGCCTGTTCACCGCGGCGGTGAAGGCCGAGCGCGCGAAAGCCGACAGCGACGACCGGTACTGACGAGGACCCCGAGGACCCCGAGGACCCCGAGGACCCCGAGGACCCATGGCGGACTGGAAAGACGTCTGGAACGACGCGGTGAAGGCCGCGACTGGCAAGCTCAAGTCGGCCGGCGGCGACGCGCACGAGTACATGAAGGACATCGTTGCCGCGCACAAGAAGTCGCTCGCTTCCCTGCTCGCGGCATTCACCGACGGAAAGATCGATCAGGCGACGATGGAGGCCGAGCTCGAGGACGAGCAGCGCGTGCTCAAGGCGGAGCTGCTCGCGGTTCAGGCGATCGGCAAGAAGGCGGCGCAGGACGCGGCCAACGCGTTCTTCGATGTCATCGAGACCGCGGCGTTGAAGGGGATCGGAGGACTACTATAAGCATGGCGACTGCCGCGGCGCTTCTTCGCATCGCCCGCGCCCACGTGGGCGAGCAGTACGTCCTCGGCGCCAAAGTGCCAAAGGGCAATCCCGAGTGGGCGGGTCCGTGGGACTGCGCCGAGTTCGCGTCGTGGTGCGTGTTCCAGGCGACGGGCAAGCTGTTTGGCTGCCGGCCGCGGGCGCAGGGTCCGGATATCGCGGACGCGTACTCCGGCTTCTGGATGGAGGACGCGCGGAAGCTTGGGAAACTGATCTCGATCGGTCAGGCCAGCGCGACGCCGGGTGCGTTTCTCCTGCGGGCGCCCGAGGGGGGCGCGGTGGGCCACGTCGTGATTTCCATGGGAAATGGAAAGACCGTCGAAGCACATTCCTCGAAGAAGGGCGTGATCGAGAGCAGATCCGAGGGGCGTCGCTGGCACACCGGCGTGCTCGTCCCCGGGATCACGGTGAAGGTGGAGGACGCGCCGAAGCCGCCGAAGCGTCCGGCGCTCGTGCTGCGCGTGAAGACGCCTCTCATGAGGGGCGAGCTGGTGAAGGACGTTCAGCGTCGGCTCAAGAAGATCGGGTTCCACGCGGGCCCGATCGACGGCGTTTATGGTCCGCAGACCGCCGCGGCCGTGCAGGCGTTTCAGATGTCGAAGGGCCTGCTCGTGGATGGCGAGGTGGGTCGCGGAACGGCCAAGGCGCTCAAGGTGAAGTGGTACGGTTAGGTCGGAATGAAAAGCTGGCCGTCGATCAGTGATGGTCCTCCGGGAATGACCACGCTGTTTCCCTCGAAGTACATGCCCGCGGACCAGTGTCCGCGATCATAACTCGGAACACTGTGAGGTCTGAAGCCAGGCGGAACGACCGGCGGATCTGTATTGAGCGGATTGGCTATCACTTGCGCAAGGACGAACTCCGCGATCTCGCCCTCCATGAGGCCCATTACCTGAACGGCGAGCGACATCGCGCCGATAGCCTGCTGGAGCGAAGGCCGTACGTGAGTCGGGGTCAGGCCCACGAGGATTCCCACGACTTTCTGCTCGAACTCGACCTTGGTTTGTCCTGGCGGTAGCAGGTTCAGGTACTCGATCAGGCCGGCACGCAGAAGAATCGCGTCATCGAGCCAACCGTAACCGCCCGGCGCATTGTCGGGAATCAGGTCGTGCGGCTGAACGAAATAAGCGAGTACGCCGGCGACGGCGCAGCGCCGGGCAGCGTCGATGCGCCGATCCTTCATCTTCTGCACCATGAGTCGTGCAAGAGCCGGAAGGCCCTTGACGTACACGAGCGCCAGCAATGCCGCTCCCATGACGGCGTCGTTCTCGGACGGGTTGCCTCCGTGCTTCACGCCTTCCGTCCTGAGGTTTGCGATTGCATCAGGAGCACTCTGCCGGAGCTGGAGCTGCAGCCCGGGCAATGCATCTTCCATGTTCAAACCGTCGATCGCGGCGCAGGTCTTCTCGACGAGCTGTACCAGCATTGTGACGTCTCCTCGCAAGAGTGCGGTTTTATCTCCAGTCCCCGGACAGTGAAAAGGCGGACCAGTTGTACGCCTCGGCGAGCTCACCCTTGCTGCCGAGGAAGTCCTCGATCGTGCTCCTCCACGCGACGGCTCGCGTTTCACCTTTGGTCAACCAGCGCGTATAGAATCGTGCGACGAAATCGCTGGTCGTGTCCGCGCGAACGTCCCAGTGCGTCGCGAGGATGCTCGCGGCGCCCAGTTGCAGAAACGCCCACTCCAGTCCGAGCGCATCACCGCCGATGCCTTCCCTGGCGAGACCGCTGACGCAGGCTTGCAGCGTCAGATGTGAGCGTGAGAGATCGAGCTCGAGCTCCACCGCGCACTTTGGCGTGAGCGAATGCTCGATCGCCTTGCCCCTCGCGACGGCGTCCAGGTCCGGCAGCTTGCCGTTGGCCGCGAGCAGCATTCCCGACGCCTGATATGGATTCGCGGCCTGCCCTTTCTGGTCCTTCGACGGGAAGACACCGTGCGTCGCGAAGTGCACGAGCGTGTTGGACAGCTTCGCCGCGCTCACCCTTGCCAGATCCGCCTGCTCTCCGGCGATGGTCTCACCTTTCTTCACGTTGTCAGCGAGCCACTTCACCGGCGCGCGAAAGGCCCGGAGCTTGGGAATGGACTCGAGATCCTGGGCGGCGGGAACCTCGACGGCGACGAAGGTCTTGGGTCGCAGCGGCTCCCGCTTCATGAGCTCGACGAGAAAATGCGCGCCCTGCGCGCGCGAGACGGAGACGGTCTTTACGAGCGGGCCTCCGAGAAAGGTGGCGCACTGGAGCGGCAGCACATGGATCGCGTCGTCCGGGGAATAGCAGAGGTGCTCCCCCTTGTGGATCACCCCTGCGCGCACGAGCGGCTCCAGATGACTCACCAGCGGCGCCAGCGCGTCACCGAACTTTCGTGGGACGGCGGGAACCGAGCGGCGCGTGTGGTCCTCGAGCGTGCTCGCGAGCTTGTTGAGCGCCTCCTGCCCCAGACTCACTTTGCCCGTCCGCACGCTTCCGTCGCTGAAGACGCTCGCGGTGTAGGTGCAGTCGGTATCCACGAGAAATGTGTGGTAATGCGCGTCCAGCCGCTGCATGAGCGCCGGGAGCTCCCGGACGGAGCTGGCTAACGCCGTGTCGGGGAGAATCACACCGCCACGCAGGGCGACGAGGTCCGCGAGCGCGCGGCCCTTGCTCGACTCGATGGCCTCCAGCATCTCCGCGGGACGATCGAGCTTGTACAGCATGGTGCACAGCGCGGGATAGAGGTAGGGGAAGCGCGCGGAGAGGTTTGCCCGCTCCGTGGGACTCGCGATGTTGAGTCGAGCGATCTCGATGTTCCCGCGAATGCGCTGCAACTCGGCCGCCGCGAGCGCTTCCCGCGCCGTGCGCGAGTAGCACAGATACAAGCCCCAGCACGCGTCGTTCTCGTTTTCAGGAAAGTTGTTCTCAGCCATCCAATCCCGCGCGCGCAGCAACACCGCCTCGCTCTCCGCGATCCTCGCGCGGTCGCGACCGGCAACGGGATCGGCGAACAGCGACGCGGCCTCCAGGATCTCCTGCCGGATGGCCAATTCCCCGCTTCCGCCCTTGAACAGTTTGTCGAGGACGCTGCGCGTCGCGTCGCCAAGCTCCTGCACGTCCTTCCAGGTTTGCTCCGTGGCGATACCCTTGGGAGATGCCGGCTTCTCTCGTTTCTCGACCTTCACGCCCAGCACTCGCTTCAGAGCGTCGGAGGGATCGTCGGCCTCCTCGGAAAGCATGGTGCCGCCGCCTTTGCGCTGTTTCAGCCGTTCGCGGAGCGCTCGAAAGGACACCTGCACCAACCGAGGAAGCGCGGCCTCGTCGATAGCGTCGAGGAGCTTCTCCGCGGCGTCGTACCGCTCCAGGTCGAGCTGCGCTTCGATCTGCTTGAGTCGAAGGCTGTCGGCATTCTGCGTGTCACCCGCTTTCCCGAGCCAGGCCAAGACCGTGTCCGACTCGGCGAGGATCTCGGTGTGCCTGCCCTGCCGCTGGAGCGACGTCATCCAGCTGATCGCGCCGCGCCCCGCACACAGCAGGTAGACGTCGTCGCGCGGATCGCTGGAGTCGTATTCCTCGCTCGAGAACTGGTAACAGGCGGCGCCGAAGTTGGTGGCGCAGTCCAGCGGTCCCGAGTTCGCGTAGCTCATCGCGAGGAAGTCGAGCGCCTGCGCGCGCATCGTCGTCATATCCATGCCGGCCGCCATGAGCGCCATGTCGGTCATGGACGTAGCCGAACACTCCTGGATGAGCCGTCGGCGGCGCGCACTGTCGCCCGCACGGAAGGTGTCCAGGATCTGCTGGACGGTGGGTACACGCTCGAGGGGCATTTTGGTACCTCACGATGTACGAGGCCAAGCTAGGTGGGATGCCTCTCCCACAATACTGCCGAATACTCGGCTTAACAAACGTTAAGAATTGCGGAGTAGTGCGCAGATCCCTCGCTGCGCTCGGGCTGACATTTCAACTGCAGATCCCTCGCTGCGCTCGGGATGACAGACTGCGCTCGGGATGACAACATGGACATCGGATTTCCCGCGCCGTAGCATAGGCATTCGATCGCCCTCCCAGGTGGCCACATGACGATCAGCATCACAGTCGGCGGTGTTCAGCTCGACCTCCCCGACGGCGCTACGGCACGCGACCTCTCCGTTGCACCCACACCGGACGCCGGCGTGCGACGCGGACGGCGTCCCCTCCCCCGCGGCCCCATCTCCGTCGGCGACACGACGGCGCGAGGCGAGAGGACGACCGATCCGGTCGTCGAGAGTTTGCGCGCGCAGGACATGGAGCTCATCGCGGCATTCGAGGTCGAGCTTCCGGACGAGCCGCCAACTGCAAAGCGGGGCGCGCGTGCACAGCCCAGGAAGGCGACCGTCGATCTCGCCGAGGGTGAAGACGCGGTCATGCTGCTCGAGACGGACGACGTCTACGAGTGGCGCATCGAGCCTTCGAAAGTCGAAGTCGCGCCCTCCACCCGGCGCGGACCGCTCGTCGAGGGGCGTCGCAAGACCGTCACCTTCGACCTCGGCGTCACTGGCAGCAGCACCGGCACTGGCGCCGGCACGCGGACCAGGCGCGGCGGACCGCTGGGATTCGTCGCGAAGACGGTTCGCGGTTACGTGCTCAAGTTCGTCGCCCGCCTTGCGGTCGGCCAGGGCATCAAGTTCCTGGAGCGCAACGCGCGCAAGGCGTTCGTCGTCATGGATGCCGACGACCCGAGCGACTGGCGGGTGATGGACGATCTGCGCACGGTGGTCCTGCCCACCGACCGCGCGCCGCGGATCCTGCTGTTCGTGCACGGGACGTTCAGCAGCACGGTGGGCGCGTTCGGCGCGCTCACGGCGACCGACGCGGGCAAGGCATTCCTCGCCGACGCGCTGGACACGTACGACGTCGTGGTCGGATACGATCATCCCACGCTCTCGGAAGACCCGCTCGAGAACGCGACCGACCTGTTGGCCCGGCTGGAGCGCAGCCGCTTCGGCATCGCGCCGCACATCGACGCGATCTCGCACAGCCGGGGCGCGCTGGTGCTGCGGAGCTTCATCGAGCATCTGCTCCCACATTCGTCGCTGGGGTCGTGCGTTCGACGCGCGATATTCGTGGGCGGCGCGAATGGCGGGACCAAGTTCGCCGAGCCCGACAACTGGAAGAAGCTCATCGATCTGTACACCAACATCGCGGTCGCGGGCGGCCGCGTCGTCTCCCTGCTCGGCGCGCCCGGCGCCGGCGTCATCATCAAGGAGACGGTGCAGACGGTGGGCACGCTCGTGAAGCATCTGGCCACCGCCGCCATCTCCGAGCGCCGTGCGCCCGGTCTGAGCGCGATGGAGCCCGACGGCGATTTCGTCACGGAGATCAACAAGACGCAGAAGGGACAGCCGAGCGCCGCCGACTCGCTCTTCTACGTCGTGTCCTCCGACTTCAACATCGATCTCACCGGCCCCGGCGCGCCGGAGCTTTCTCCCCGTTTGAAGCAGTGGCTCGCGGACTCGTTCGTGGACAAGCTGATGCGCGAGCCGAACGATCTGCTCGTGGGAATCGGATCCATGTCGCACATCGACCCCTCGGCGGGGGCATTCGTGAAGGACAAGCTGGAGTTCGGAAAGAACCCGCACGTCTATCACACGATCTACTTCGCGCAACCCGAGGTCGTGCGCGCACTCGAGAAGTGGCTGGAGCTGGATGTCCGGTACGCGGGACACACGGGCGAGATCGAGATTGCCGCGGGCCTGACCGCCGAGGCGGACACGTCGTTCGTGGTGATGCAATCAGACGATCAATTCGGCGACGTCCTGGCCACGATCCGCGCCGAGCTGCCGAAGTACGTCGTCGTGATGCGTGACAACCGGCCCTACAAGCCCTACGTCTATGCGTTCAGGTCGGAAGAGCTGCTCGGCTACGGGACCAAGCGGCAGGCGTCAGCGGGCTTCGAGCCGAAGGAACCGCTGTGGCAGGCGTTGGACGACGACCCCGTGCTCGCGCTCGGCGAGGACAGCGCGTCGGGATCGGTGCCGATGAGCAACCCGCGCGCGCCGCGGGAGAACTTCGGGAACCGGGGGTTCACCGCGATTCGCACCGTCGTGCTGGACGGCATCGCTCCACGCGCCGTGATCGATCCGGCGTTCGGCCAGTCTGTGGCGGAGATCAAGAGCAGCATGACCATGGGCGTGCGACGCGGAGCGAGGCGCGCTCCACCGGCAGCAGCCCCCGCGCCGAGGCGCGCGAGCGGAAAGATGGGGAGGCGTGATTCGGGACGTGTGCGAATCGATCCGGACGACATCGTGATGGCGGACCTGATGCGGCGGCGTTCGATGCCTCGCATGGCGGAGGCAATGACGCGGTCCGCGCCTCCGCCTCGCACGTCCCCTCCTCCTGCCGATGGGCCGGCGGGCTCCGGCGGGGGAGCGGGAGGCGGTGAAGGCTCAGCCGGCGGCGGCCCACCGACCGCGAAGTTCTATTTCTCCGCGCACATGCCGCAGACAGTTCAGGTGAAGAAGACGACGCAGGTGCACGCCACGATCTCGCGCGACGTCATCGAAGCGGTGGAGGGAGTGCTGGAGGCGCGCGGCGACGCGCCCGTCAACCTCGAGCGCGAGCTCGTGGTACAGCTCATCGGCACGAAGAACATCGACGTAGTGGGCGAAGCGCGCGCGGTACTCGATCCGACGGCGCAGCGACGATTCGATCTCATGTTCCAGGTGAAACCGACGCACAACGGTCAGGGCGAGGTCCAGCTCCTGATCCTTCAAGGTGTGCAGAAGCTGGCGACGTTGGTTCTGCGTCCCAAGATCGCGGCGAAAGTCTCGGCGAAAGACTCGGCGTCGGTGGCCGCGCAGGCTGAAGCGGAACCGGTTGCCCAGAGCGGCGGCGAGTACCCGATGCTCATCATCGAAGAGGTGAGCCACGGCAAGTCGCTGTGCTACAAGTTCCTGCTGATCCTGGGGCGCAATCAGTTCGTGGACGGAGTGTCCGATCCCCTCAAAGTGGATCGCGCCGCTTACATCGCGAACATGTACAGCCAGATCGAGGATCGCTGGCTGCGCAACAAGGAGGACGTGGAAGCGTTCGAGCAGGAGCTGCGCGCTTTCGGAGGAACGCTGTTCGACGAGCTCGTGCCGCCGGAGATCCAGCGGCCGCTGTGGGACGCGCGCGACACGCTCGACGCGATCCTCGTGGCGTCGAAGGAACCCTTCATTCCTTGGGAGGTCGTCCACCTCAAGGAGCCGCGTGTCCCCGGAAGGCCGGCGTCGTCTCTGGGACCCGAGACTCACTTCCTGGCGCAGAAGGGGCTGGTGCGGTGGCTGGCCAACTATCCGGCGGCTCCGCCCGAGATACGCATCCGCGCAGGCCACTCGTACTACGTCATTCCGGCGTATCCGGTCAAGGACTGGGAGCTCCCCGCGGCGCAGAAGGAGATCCCGTTCCTACGCGACAAGCTGGGGGCGAAGGAGCACGCCGCCGAAGTCAACGCGATCCGGAAGCTGATCGCGACCGCGGGCAGTGTCGACCACTTCCATTTCGCGGGACATGGGGAGGCGGAGATCCAGACGTCGCAGGCTCCGTCGCCAGCGGCGAAGATCATGATGCGTGGCGATCTCTCGGGACAAACCTACACGCCCTCGTACTTCGATTCCGAACAGGTGCAGCAGCATGCGTCACTCACGGGGCCGCAGGGTAATCGTCCCCTGGTGGTGCTCAACGCCTGCCAGGTTGGGCGGCCCAACTGGAAGCTCACGAGCGTCGGTGGATTCGCGCAGGCGTTCCTGGGCAAGGGCGCGGGTGCGTTCGTCGGGACGCTGTGGGCGGTGGGCGACGAACCGGCGCACACGTTCACCGAGGCGTTCTACAAGGAGCTGCGGAAGGGAAAGACGATCGCCGCGGCGGCACGCGCGGGGCGCGATGCCGCGATGCGCGCGCGCGAGGGAACGTGGCTCGCCTACGTCGTCTACGGCAATCCGGACGGTCGCGTCGTGTGGAGTGACAAGACTGCGGACATAACGGCGGACAAAAAGGCGGACAAAACGGCGCGGCGAAGGCCCGCGGTGCGTTAGTGGATTCAGAGGCGGCGGAGGCGGCGGCGGAGAAAGCGGCGGCGTATCGGTTTCTGACCCAGCTTCAAGAGAAGACGTTATCCGAGCTCGGCGAATACGGTGACGCCGAGCGCGAGAGCATCGCGCTTCTCCGCCAGAAGCTGGACCCGGCGTTCCTCGAGCGCGTGCTGGAGAGCTTCCATCCGGATCATCGCGACCACATGCGCGACGAGCTCACCAAGTCATTTTCTGGTGGGACGGAGCCGTTCACGCCGTACGAGAACCCGTTCTGGCAAACAATCCTTGGCGACATCTCGACCGATCTCGAAGCCGTCATCGCCAAGCTGTCGCTCCCGCGTCCGCACCGCATCTGGTTCGGCAGCCTGCCCTCTCGGCGCGTCAACGCGCTCGCGCTCAAGCATCGCTTGGTGCCTGGACGCTTCGTGCTGTTCGAGAGCCACTTCTTCGTCTTTGCGCTGCTCTTCACGAAAGCCGTGGCGTACGCGTTGCCGTTCAAAGAGACCGCGGAGGGAGGGCTCACGTTTTCGACCGCAGAAGAAGACGTCGAGCGCCACATCCGCGGCGACGGCCGCGCCATTCAGCGATTCTCCGAAGCGCTGCTCGCGTACGTGCTGGACGGCACACCGGTGAAGGCGCCTTCCTATATACAGGAATGGCAGCCGTCGAAGGCGGCCACCGAATTCCGGGAAGCGCTGGAGTATTTCGTGATGGGGCACGAGTACGGGCACGTCCTCGCGGGACATCTCGAGATTGCTCATGGCTCCGGCGCGCTGATGAGCTTCAGTGAGGAGGCGGACGAGCTGGTGGCGTCGCACCAGCAGGAATTCGAGGCGGACTGGATGGGGCTGATGTTGACCTTCCACGCCCTGAAGGACCGGACCGACTTGACGCTGGTGTACACCGGGGTCGAGCTGTTCTTCACGATCGTGGAGCTCGTGTATCGCGCCGTCGCGAAGTTGAGCGCGGCCGAGGAGAGCGATCGACCGTACACGCACGACGCGCACCCTCCGCCCGAGGTGCGGCTCGAGCGTTTAGCCGAGGCGGTGCGGTACCTCGTGCCGAACAATGCCGAGCGGATTCTGGCGTTCCCAGTCGGAGTGCGGCATGCGACGACGCTGTTGTGGGAGGCGGCTGAGGCGCGGTTGGATCAGGCCGTGAGTGAAGGAGCCCAGTTGGCGCCGATCTGGAGATAGGGTTTCGCACTCGCAAGTAAAAGATCAAGCGGGCGGCTGTTGCACGCGGAAAAGGCTGCGATTGAATGCGTCGATCATTGACGCCATCTGAGCAAACGTTAAGGAACCCCGGTTACGCTCGCCGCCACCGCGACGCGGCCCGCACCGCCCGGACCCGCTCGACCGCCGATGGCCGTCGCATTGCCGCCGGCCGTGGCACCCATGCCGCCGTACGCGTCCACTTCGCCGCCCCATCCGCCGATGGAGGCGGAGACGGACCCTGAGATCATGACCGCGCAGGGCGTATTCGCGATTCCTGTGAAGTAGACATGTCCCGCCGCGTTGCCCGGACCTCCTTCGGCCTCGCCCGACCATCCGTTCTGCGCGTAAGCGACCGCGTGACCACCCTCCCCGCCCTGACCCCCGACGACGGACCCGAAGATACGAATCGATTCGCAGGCGCAGAGTCTCAGGTCACCGCCCTCCCCCGGTGCGCAAACACGTCGAGACTGCTCAATCCGAGACCGTGATACCAGAACTGTGATAAGGTCCGAGTAAGGCTCGCGAATCACGACTTGTCGCGGTGAAGGACGGTGCGACGCTCGCGCCGGTGTGGAGGTAGGCCGAGGAACGTCGGGAACACCCAAGGAACGGTTGGGGAACGATATACCGGTAACGTGGGGCTCGCGGTCGGACAAAACACTGCAACAGCGCGGCGCAACCTTAACGCTTCCTAAGATTTACGGGGAGCACATTCCCCGTGGACAACCGCCGCGCAATACGCAACCTTCGGATGGGAGATTCCCGTGCCGCAGCCGAGGTCCACCATGAGCGCGACGATATCGGTTGAGCTGCACAGCGACAGGCCCGCAAGCCAGCAGGCGCAGTTGGCTCGCGAGTTCGCGGCGTCGCTGCGCAAAAGTCCCGACCTGCGGGTGGAGCCGCCGCCGAGCGCCGCAAAGCCGGGTGAGCGGGGCGATGCGATGCTCGGTCAGATCGTGTTGACCTTTCTCACCGGCGGCGCCGCGACGGCACTCATCGCGTGTCTCAAGACATATCTCGAGCGCGACCGATCGCTGTCCGTGAGCGTCAAGGGAGCCGACGGCAAGGAGATCAAGATCGACGGCAAGAGGTTGTCAGCGAAGGACGCGGACATGCTCGTGAAAAGCCTGGGCGAAGCCGCCAAGCCAGCATGAGGATTTTCTAGGAGGCGTTGTGACCAGGCGCAGGGCACTTCTGATAGGCAACGGCGAGTTCCCCGACTCGGGTGGAGCGCTGCTTCCGCTGCGCGGTCCCGCGTCGGACGTATTGCGTCTGAGCACCATCCTCAAGGACGACGCGCTCGGCAAGTTCGAGGTCGACGATCTGCTGGTGAACGCGTCCAGCGCCGACATTCGCAAGGCCGTCGGGCATCTCCTGGCGGACGCGTCGCCAACGGACATGCTGCTCATCTACTACTCGGGACACGGGAAGCTCAGCTTTCGCGGCCAACTGTGCCTCTGCGCCCGGGACACGAAGATCAACGCGCTCGCGGCGACGTCGTTGACCCTGCCGCAGATGCGCGAGCTGATCGGCGAGTCACCGTGCGAGCAGGTGACGCTCATGTTGGACTGCTGCTTCAGCGGAGCGGCGGCCGAAGCGTTCGCGACGACTCGGAGCGCGCTCAGCGACCAGCTGCAGATCGCGCGAGCGCCCGGGCTGCACATCCTCAGCTCGTCGGACGCCGCAGAGGTATCGCAGGAGCACACGGCGGAATCCGAGACGCTGGGCGCCTTCACGCGCTGTCTGATCGACGGCATCACGTCGGGCGAGGCTGATCTCAACGACGATGGCGAGATCACGGTGGCTGAGCTGAGCCAGTACGCTCAGTCCAAGCTGCGAGGCCAACGTCCGCAATACACCGGAATGAAGACGGCGGGGTCGCCGATCGTCGCGTGGAGTCGCGAACGGCAGCGGCGGCGCGATGAGGAGCAGGAGCGCTCGGCGGCCGAGCGCCGACGCAAGCGACTGGCAAAGTGGTACAACCAGGGTGATATCCCCGCGGGACTCTACAAGAACGCGCTGTATCTGATGGAGCATGGACCGGAGTCCGAGACTGACAAGAAGTTCCATCGGCTGTTCGACGATTTTCTGGGGCTCGAGCGCATGTCACCGGCGGTGTTCGTACGCGCCTGGAAGGATCTCCAGGAGGCGACGGACGTAGGCGCGGGTGCTCCAGCGGGTGGGCCGGGCGTCGAGCCGTCGTGGCGCCGCTGGTCGTGGCCGAAGCGAAAGGACGACGTGATGAAGGCGAATGGCGGCACGAACGATCCCAAGCCGCCGATGCCGCCGATGCCGCCGATGCCGCCGACCGTGCGAGATGTCGTGCCGCCGTCAATCACACATCTCCAGCGGTTTTGGCGGATGACCAAGACGGTGTCCCGTCGAGGGCTGATCGTGCTCGGCGCGTTCGCGCTGTTCGGGATGTTGATGAACGTCATCCTCCCGGATGAAGGTCCGTCCGATTCGGACACTCTCATCGGGGTCGTGCAGGCGTCCACCGGTCGCGTCCCAATCGCCAATCCCGGATTCGAGGATGGCTCGGTGGGATGGTCCGCTTCGGCCGGGGTGATCACGTCGGACCGGAAGAACCCGGCGCGGACCGGGCAATGGAAGGCGTGGCTAGGCGGGCACGCTAGCAATCACACCGACAGCTTGTGGCAGGACGTCGCGCTGCCGCCGACGACCGGCTCGATCAGCTTGAACTTCTATCTGTTCATCTCTAGCGATGAGAGCAGAAGCGCGGCGGTCGATGGACTCCTCGTGTTGGTCGCGGACACCCAGGGCAAGCCGCTGGAGTCGTTGGCGAGCTTCTCGAACATGGACGTCACGACGGGATTCGAGCAGCGCACGGTAGACCTGAGCAGCTATGCTGGGCGGACGATACGGATCAAGCTGATCTCGAGGGAGCGTGGCAGCAAAACCACGACTTTCCTGGTGGACGATTTCGAGATTGTCGCCGCCGGGACCTAGCGGTTAGGCCAGGCCCGGCAGCGGGCCGACGACCTCCATTGCGCGATCGAGCACCGGGATGGTTTCGGCGTGAGATTACGATGTTGCAATCGGACTGACGACTCCGGCGCGAGGCAACAACGCGACGTCGCCGCAATCGGTGCAAAACTCCCGTCCGGGATTGAACGCCGAGCCGCAGCGTGGACAGTACAGGTCCGCATCTTCAGCCGATGGCTTGCCGATGAGAGACCGGACGCGCGCTTCGCCCCACAGCTCGGCGAGGGCGGCTACGTCGTCGCTCACGATATTCCTGACCATCGCGTCATAGAGAGCCGGCCGCGCGACGCGGAGAAACTCGTCCTCGGGCGCGAGCTCGTGGAGGGCCAGGAGAGGCGGAAGGCCCGCGACCGCGTGACTCTGGACGACTTCCGCCGCCCTCGGCGCGGTGAACGGCCACGCGAACGGGACGCTCGCGAATAGCGCGGGCCGCAAGGCGATGCCGACTCGCCGCAGCGCCATCGCGGCAGCGACAACCTGGACGAGACACAGGGTGAGCAGCAGTTGGACGCCGACGAGAAAGCCCCACGCGCCGCCGCGGTAGGCGAGCAGCGGCAGGACGACGACGAGCGTCGCGAGTATTGCCAGGCCGTTGATGCGCAGGGCCAACACGTGATGTCTCACTCGGCGCAGCCGGGCACGAAATCGCGTGAGTCGCCGTGTTAGTGCGAGCTCGGCGGACTCCGGTCCTGACGTGCCGTTGGATTCGCGGGTGAGCACCAGCGGCAGCGCGAGGGGAATGCACCAAGACACGAGCTCGAGCCGCGACTCGGGCTCCTCGAATCGCGGCGCCGTCCATGGCCCCAGACCCAGTCTCCGAAGCACGATCGCGCCCGCGGGAATGCGGCGGACGCCGTCGGACAGCGCGACGAGCGCGAGTATCAATGACGTCGTGACGATATCATCCGTCATCAGGCCCCTCGCCTGCCTGTCATCCCGAGCGCAGCGAGGGATCTGCAGTTCCCCTACTGAGTCTTACTGGACCCGTCGCCCGCGTGCGCCGGTGGGTTCGCGTTCGGTGGTATGTACTTCCGATACAGGTCCGGCCGAGTGGACCCGCCGCCCTTCGTCGACCCAGCCTTCGCGGGAGCGGGAGGCGCTTTCTCCTCCGACTCCGCCGTCTGCGCTCCGCGTTTTCCAAAGAGCTTCGCCAGGCCGCCGCCGATAGCCAGCACGGCGACGATGATGAGCTTCTTCCCGGCGATCAGAATGCCGAGGAGGAGCTTCCAGAGCTTGCTGAACAAGCCGAGCTTCGCGGCGGCCACGCCGGCGCCGCCGGCGACGAGCGCGGTGAGACCGAACGCGGCGACCTTGTCCCCCTCCTTCCATTCGGCGTACTTCTGCCCGGGAACGAAGGTGTACTCGGTGAGAATCGAGTCGAACGCCGCGACCGCGAGGCGCATCTGCGACGGATCGGCCACCAAATCGGCGTGCATCACGCCGCCGCGACCGAGCAGCCGGACGGAGTGGTTGACCGTTTCACCTGGCGACGACTTGCTGCGGAGCCGAGTGGACCAGGTGAGATTGTGCGTCTCCGGATCGTAGAACGGCGGGCGCGACCAACCGACGATCTCGATCTCCTCCCACCCGCGACTGCGCCGCTCGTCGTTGCCCGCCTCCGTTGCGCGCTGAAGCGTCTTCAGGATCGCGGCTTGGTCGAGCGTCGCCTTCTCGTCGTCTTTCACCAGACCGCTCTCGTTGTAGGTGAAGACCACGAACCAGCCCGACTCCTTGTCAGTCGCATCGTCGCACAGAAGGACGCCGACTTCACGTCCACTGGGTGGATTCTCCGTGACTTCCAGAAAGAGCTTGGTGCCCTTCTCGTCGGTGACGCGGCAGAACGCCGGCACGACCACGTCCGCGACGTCGCCCAGTCGTGCGTCCGCAGGACCCCGCACCCACTGGATGCGCGCGAACTTCTCGCGAGGGGTCTCGCGTTGAGCAAGGATGGTCGTCGGAGCAAGGAGCGCGATGAGCGCGATGAGCGCGACACCAAGACACTGGCGGGACGAAAGCTGCTTGAGCATGGACGCCTCGCGAGATGGGAGGGGGTGCGGCGCGTCAGCGTCGCAACCTTATGGAATGTCCAGAAAGCGCGCAACGACCCGGAATACATAAAAGACGCGCGTTCCCTCACCGTTCCGCGAAGTGCAGATCCTCGCGTAGTCTGCCCGAACAGGTTGCAGATCCCTCGATTCGCTCGGGATGACAGAACCGCCGCAACTCCAATATCCACAGGTAGTTGCATCGAGAGGACGCAATCAGCCTCTATACCATACTAAAGGGCCTTAAGAATCCGACGCCGCAAAGCGGCGTGGTACGGTTAGCCATTACGGAATGAATTGCTGGCCGTCGAGCAGCGATGGCCCTCCGGGAATGACAACGCTGTTCCCTTCGAAATACATTCCCGCGGACCAGTGTCCGCGATCATAACTCGGGACAGTCTTAGCGCGGAAGCCGCGCGGAGCGGCTTGCTGCGCCGTCGCGAACGGATTGGCTATCACTTTCGCGAGGATCAGCTCCGCGATCTCGGCCTCCATGAGGCCCATTAGCTGAACGGAAAGCGACATCGTGCCAATGGCCTGCTGGAGCGCCAGTCGCGCGTCAGCCGGGGCCAGGCTCACGAGCACTCCCACGACTTTCTGCTCGAACTCGAGGTTGGTCTGTCCCGGCGGCAGCAGGTTCAGGTACTCGACCAGGCCGGCGCGCAGAAGGATCGCGTCATCCAGCCAGCCGTATCCCCCCGACGCGCTATCGGGAATCACGTCGTGCGGCTGAACGAGATAGGCGAGCACGCCAGCGACGGCGCAGCGTCGGGCAGGATCGGCGCTTCGATCCCTCATCTTCTGCACCATGAGCCGCGCGAGAGTTGGAAGGCCCTTCACGTGCTCGAACGTCAGCATCGACGCCGCCACAACGGCGTCGTTCTCGGACGGAGAGCTTCCGTTTTTCACGGCTTCATTTCTGAGGTTTGCGATTGTGTCAGGAGCATGCTGCCGGAGCTCGAGCTGCAGCCCGGGCAATGCATCCTCCATTGGCAGACGGTCGATCGCACTGCAGGTCTTCTCGACGAGTTCTACCAGCATTTTGGTGCGTCCTCACAAGAGCGCGGTTTCCCTAAGTCTCGGCACGCGTCTCCTTCTTCATTAGGCTACGTCGGCGTCCCCAGAGTCTACGGGAAGAGCGCGAGGGGGCTCGAGGCCGGGCTGTAGTACCAGTATTGGTACAGCGGAAAGGGAAGGCGTTGTGGATGGACCGCTTGATACCGCTAAGCACTTCGCCGGCGCGGCGGCTTTCGCTTCCTCGTTAACTGCACGACATCGGCGCCGTACAACACCTCTGGCGCCATATCCGCCCCATTCGGCCACGCAACGGTGCCACCGTCCAGAAAGAATCTCTTGAAGTACTCCAATTTCTCGAGCGGTTTGAAGACCGGACCCTTCTTCAGCCAGGGGCGGAAATCGAGAGTCTTCTCGGATCCGTCATTGAAGGTCAGGTGAATCTTGTAACCTCCGCGGTTACTCGACCGAATCTGCCCGATCATAGTGCCGACACCGATCAGGCCAGTGAACGCCTTCGCAGGGAACGCTCAGGGAACGGTCGCCGTTGATAGTTAGCATCACTTGAACCACCGACGAGGACATATGCGTAAATATCCAACGGTCATCGCAGGTCTTGCCGCATTTCTCGGTGCCGCCTGTAGCGACGACATCCCGGGCGGTGCCAGTGCGCTCACACCCACGGCGCCGGCAACTGTCGCGGCGGCCAGGGCCGGAAAGCTGGACGTGTGCCATCGCGAGGGGGACGGTGGCTACCATCTGATCAACGTCAGCGTCAATGCCGCCGGCGCACACTCGAGTCACGGCGACGGAATACCGGGTGCAGCTGTCCCGGGTGATCCGTCCAAGAAGTTCGATAGCACGTGCGCGCTCGTGGATGCCGCTGTCTGTCCGTGCCGTTTCACGGTGCAAGCAATCGCCGACTTGAACGCGCAATTCGGCGATCTCGGTACGGACTACGATTTTCTCAGCACCAACGTGGTCACCCAAGTCTTTAGCCGCAGCGATGTCGGCGAGCGTAGACTCAATCGCTTTCTGGGCTTTCAAGCGCCCGGGCCGGACTGGCCACAGGCTTTCATGTGCGTGACGCGCGTCTTCGATCTAGGATTTGCCGTTCTCCACAATGAGGAACTGCCGGTTACCTCCCAGGAGGCCGCGGCGTGTGTGGACGATCTCACTGCGCTAGCGCGTGTTCTGGGCGTGCCGGTGCCATGATCGTCACCACTGGAGGGCGCCAACGGAGATCAGTTCATTTATGACCGCCGCCGTCCGCTGGCCTGACTCTACGCGGCCGCCGTAATGACGGGCTGGCCCGTACGAGCCGCTTCGGCATCGGACGCTGGGGGCAGCTCGCCATCGCAGACTCTGGCTTAGATTTCATGGACACATGCGCGAGAAACGCCGGGGGATGGGGGGGGGCATGGCGGGCCGCGTGGTGCCGCTGAAAAGCCGAGAGGCTGGCGACGCCCGAGTTGCCGGCACCCCCGCCGAGCGCATCGCGCTGGTGGCAGCGTTGAGTCGCGAGGCGTGGGCACTGACGGGCCGGCCGTTGCCGTCGTACACGCGGGCAACGATGCCGGTACGGATCATCACGCTGCGGGAGTCAGGCCACGCCGACTAGCGCGGTGAACGAGGATTACCGGGATTTCATCGCGGCGTTGCTGGACGTTCACGCGCGATTCCTCATTGTGGGAGCGCACGCGCTCGCCGCGCATGGAGTGCCTCGGGCAACCGTCGATCTCGACGTGTGGGTCGAGGCAACACCGGACAACGTGCGCCGCGTATGGCACGCGCTCGCGGCATTCGGCGCGCCGCTCGAATCCCTGAACATCAGCGAGGCGGATCTTCTCCAGCCAGACATGGTGGCCCAGTTCGGGATGCCACCAAATAGAATCGACGTTCTGACCGGCGTGAGCGGGTTGGAGTTCCCGGCGGCGTGGGCCGATCGGATGGAGAGCAATTTTGGAGGATTGCGAGCGCCATTCCTGGGACGCAAGTCGTTCATCCAGAACAAGCGCGCGAGCGGTCGTCTCAAGGACCTCGCGGACATCGAAGCCCTCGGCGGGTGAAGGAAGGGATGTTCACACGGACGCTGAGCGCCGCAAACTCCGAGGTGGACCTTACAGTAGAACTACTGTAAGGCGGATGACCCACGTGAGACCGGATGATTGCACGCGCGAGAATGTGGTGACGGCCGCGATGGCTCGCCAACCAACTTTCGCTTGCACTCGGCGCCTCGCCGAGCGTACCGTACGACAACCCAGGAGCAGGTGTGAACGCGGTGATGACGCTTCCGGACTTGATGACGGTCGAGGAGTTCTACCAGTACAGGTTCCCCGAAGGGAAGGTGGAGCTGGTCCGCGGCGTGCCGCGCGTGCGGGAGCCGGCCAGCGGAATGCACGGTTGGGTACAGAGCAACCTCGCGGCGCTGCTGATACCGTTCGTCGCCCAGCACGGTTTGGGGAAAGTCTTGAACGACGGTGTTGGGTATGAGCTGATTGCGCTGCCGCGGACGGTGCGCAATCCCGACGCTGCGTTCATTCGAGCAGATCGGCTGCCGGCGGGCGGTCTGGGCCGTGGGTTCGTCAGAATGGCGCCCGATCTCGCAGTCGAGGTGCTGTCGCCGGACGAGCGAGCGTCCGAACTCGAGGAGAAGCTTGACGACTATCGCGAAGCTGGTACTCCGCTCATCTGGGTGATCGACCCCGAGCGGCGCACGGTGATGATCGTTTCCGACGACGCGCCGGTGCGCTGGCTGCGAGCGGACGACATGCTCGAGGCTGGCGACGTGATTCCGGGCTTCCGCTGCCGCGTCGCGGAGTTGTTCGAGGGTCTCGCGACCTAGAAGTCCTCGTCCTCCCAGGGGCGCCGTTCGCTCTTGTCCTCCTGTCGCCTTGCGCGACGAAACTCGCGCCCTGCGGTCAGCGCGAAGACGGTTCCCGGTCGAGTCGCCGCTCGACCTCTTGAGCCGTCTGCCGGGATACCGCAAAGGTCTCGTAGCGACACTCGATCTCGAAGAAATCGTCTGGTCGCTCCGGCTCCTGCGGTTCACCGAGAAGTGTCTTGAGTCTGTTCATCTCCGGATGGGAATCACTGTGTTGGCAGACGGTGACGCAGAACGCCCCACCTGCCATGTCGCGCAGGTAGGGCGCTGGACTCCTTCCCCCGATCCAGAGTGACGCCGCACCCGTTAGCGCGCGCGACCTTCCGGAATCGGCTCCTGCGTTCCGATTATCGATGACTGGCTTATTCGCTGGAACAACTGCGCGCCTCGTATCATTTCCCGTTTCCCGTTGTATCGGCTATAAAGCACAGCGCCGCCGCCGAGTGAAGAACTCCCTTTCCCAGCGGAGGGTCACATTCATGTCTCGCTCTTGCCCTCGGCGCGCCGCCCTGCGTACCCTACGTCGCCATGCCCACCACCGAGTTGCGCCGTCTTCTGGACGATGCCCTGTCCAGTAGCCGGCCGCACGCCGAACGACTGGCCATCTCCGCGGCGGTCGTGTCAGCGGTGCTCCGTGAGCATGGAATGGAGGCAACGCTCGTTGGTGGCGGCGCCATCGAGTTTCATGCTGGAGACGTTTATACCACCAGCGACATCGATCTCATCGTCGAGGGCAAATCGCGCGCGGAGTTGGATGCCGCACTGACCGGATTCGGTTTTGCGCGGCGCGGCCGGCATTGGGTGCTGGGCGATCTTTTCGTGGAAGTTCCGGGGAACTGGATGCCAGACCCCATCGATGTTGTCAGCGTCGGGACGCTCCCCTTGAGGGTTGTAAAGCGCGAAGTCGTATTGGCTGATCGAGTCATCGGGTTCAAGCACTGGCGGGCGACGGCATATGGCGCGCAGGCAGCGGCGCTACTCGCACTGTTCGGCGCCGGTCTGGACGATATGCTTCTCCGCGAGCGTGTTCGGGCAGAAGACGCGGAGGATGCTCTCGATGCGCTACGGTTGCTGGCTGCCGAAGGCACGCACGTGACCGAGGATCGGCTTCAGGCGCTCCTGGACCGTCTGTAATTGTTACCCGCGGCATGGAGGCAGGAATGGGACGTATGAGCGACGAAGCCGAGCTGGAGCTCGCACCGTTGCGCCGTGTCTGGGAGGAGCGGCGCGCAAGGTTGCAGGTCATACTTCGCCGGTTCGATACCAGGGGGATGACACGGCCCGCGCGTGATCCCGATGAGCGCGCATGGTTGGAGGAGCGCGGGCAACAAGGTGGCCCGTTCATCGAGGACGAGGCGGCGGCCGTTGCGGCGCGAGCGTACTACGAGCGCAGGTATCGCCGCCCTGGCTGAGCACGAAAGTCGTCACCTACTTGTCGGATGCGAATCGAAACGATGACCGGCCCACCAGCAAGGTGCGAGCGGTTGCCATCATGACCGCGCCGTGGCATCATCATTCCCGCAATGCAGTCACGCACTCTCGCACCCCTCGTATGCGCGCTTGGCGTCGCCCTGAGTAGCGTGCGCGCGCAAAGCGTGCGCGCGCAAAGCACCAGTGTCGATCTCCACCTCCGCGAAGGCACGAACATCGCCGCCGCGGTCTCGCCCGACGGCCGCACCATCGCCTTCGACCTCATCGGCCGCATCTGGGTCATCCCTCGCGCCGGCGGCGCCGCTACCGCCCTGACCGGGCCACTCGAGGAATCCCGTCAGCCCGCATGGAGTCCCGACGGGGCGCGCATCGCGTTCCAGTCGTACCGGGATGGCACGTGGCACATCTATAGTATGGCGCGCGACGGGAGCGACATCCGGCAGCACACCTTCGGCGCCCTCGACGATCGCGAACCGGACTACACCGCCGACGGACAGACGATCGTCTTCAGCTCCGACCGCGCCGGCAACTACGACATCTGGTCAGTCGACCTGGCGCGCGGCGCGCTCACGCGACTCACCGACGACCCGGCGGACGACGCCATGCCCGCCGTGAACCGCGCCACCGGCGCCATCGCGTTCGTTTCTACGCGGGCGTCCGCGCGGGGACTATGGTCGCGCCAGTCCGACGGCACCACGTCGCTCTGGGTCGCAACGACCGAGTTACCCAACGCGCCCGCGTGGAGCCCCGACGGCACACAGCTCTCGTGGACCGCATTCGGCGCCGGCACCGCGCGGCTCATGGTCGCGGCACGGGGCGCGGAAGCGCGCGCGCTCACCCCCGCCAGCAACGACGTCTTTCCCTTCCGCGCCACGTGGCTCGCGAACGGCGAGCTGCTGTACACTGGCGACGGACAGATCCGCGTCGTGAGCAACGGTAGCGAGACGCGACCGTCCATTCCATTCGACGCGCGCGTCACCTTCACGCGCACCGCGTACACGCGCCGAGCGCGCGACTTTGACGGACGACGAGCGACGAAAGTCCTTGGCATCACGGGGCCTGCGATTTCGCCCGACGCGAGGTCGATCGTGTTCGCCGCGCTTGGCGACCTGTGGCTGCTCGAGGTCTGCCACGTGCAGATCCCTCGCGTAGCCTGCCCTGAGCGAAGCGTGAGGGCTCGGGATGACACCAAGCCCAAGCAGCTCACGCGCGACCCCTTCGTGGAGTACGACCCCGCGTGGTCGCCCGACGGCAAGTCCATCGTCTACTCGAGCGACCGATCTGGCACGATGGAGCTCTGGCTCCGCGACGTGGTGGGGAACTCCGGCGCCGATCGCGCGCTCACCACAAAGGAAGGTGGCGCCTCCCTTCCCGCGTGGTCGCCGAACGGACGCGCGATCGTCTACCAGGTGCAGCGCGGGCTCGCCACCGAGATCAAGGAGATCACCGTCGCCGCCGGCGAGATCCGGCGCATCCGGGCGAATCTCTTTCAGCCGTCGAAGGCGACGTTCAGCGCCGACGGAAGCATCCTCGCCGTCGCCGCGCTCAAACCCAACTCGGCGCGCTACCGCGAAGGTCGCAACGACATTCTACTGTTCGATCGACGGACCGGCGGCAACGACCGATGGCTCGCGCTTCCTGGTGGACGCGGACTTACGACGCGCGGGACCGACGGCCCCGTGTGGTCGCCGGACGGACGGCGCCTGGCGTTCATCCTCGACGGAGTTCTCGTGACTCTTCCGATCGCCCCCAACGGCGACGCGGACGGTCCCGTGACGCGCCATTCGTCGGAGCTGGCCAACACACCGGCGTGGAGCGGCGACGGCCGCGTGTTGATGTATCAGGGGACGGACGGCCTCCGTCTGGTGAACGTCGCAACCGGTGCCGTCACCAAAGTGAACGTTCCTCTCACATGGTTGCGGCGTCATCCGCCGGCGACGCGCCGCATCGTCGTGCACGCGGGACGATTATGGGACGGCCTCGCCGCGCAAGCGCGGGAGGCCGTTGACGTCGTCATCGTGGGACACCGCATCGCGAGCGTGCAGCCGCACACCGCCGCACTGCACCGCGACAGCGTCGTCGACGCGTCGCAGTACACCGTGATGCCCGGGCTGGCCGATGCGCACGCCCACGAGGGCTTTGGTGTCGGCGAAGCGCTTGGCCGCACGTGGCTGTCGTGGGGGATCACGACGGTGCGCGATCCGGCGTCGGAGCCGTTCCAGATGCGCGAGCGGCGCGAGGCGGCGGAGAGCGGCGTCCGCGTCGGGCCGCGCGCGCTCTCCACCGGGCGCATCTTCGACGGCGAGCGCATCTACTATGGCTTCAACAACGCCATGACGCCTGGGGCGCAGTTGCAGCAGGAGCTCGAGCGCGCAGTCGCGTTTGACTTCAGTCTCATCAAGACGTACGTGCGCCTGCCGGACGCCCTCCAGTCGCACATCATTTCGTTCGCGCACGCGAACGGCATTCCAGTGTCGTCGCACGAGCTGTACCCAGCCGTTGCGAGTGGAAGCGACCACGTGGAGCACATCGGCGGTACAAGCCGCCGAGGATATTCGCCCAAGGTGACGCGGTTGTCGCGGTCGTATGGGGACGTCGCCGAGCTGCTGATCGCGTCGGGGATGAGCCTCACGCCGACGGTTGCGCTGCAGGGTGGCTATGCGCTGGTGTCGCGTCGCACGCCGGAGATCCTCGACGACCCGCGTCTCGCCATCGCGTATGGCCAGGAATACGTCGAGGGACTCAAAGCCACAGCGCGGCGCGCCCCCGGCGGGGGACCGCAGGGTGGCACGCCCGAGATGGTTGCGTCGCTCGGCGCGCTCGTGACGCGCGTGGTGCGCGGCGGCGGACGAGTCATGGCGGGCACCGATTCGCCGATCATCCCGTTCGGGCTCGGTCTGCACGTCGAGCTGCAGAATTACGTGGAGGGTGGCCTCACGCCGCGCGAGGCGCTCATGACCGCGACATCGGGCTTCGCGAAGATCGTGGGGCTCGACCGCGATCTGGGGAGCATCGTCGCGGGCAAGCTCGCTGATCTCGTGGCGGTCGAGGGAAATCCGCTGGAGCAGATCACGGACACGCGGCGCGTGCGGATCGTGGTGAAGAACGGCGAGGTGTACACACGGGAGCGGTTGCTGGCCGGTCCGGTCGGACGTTGAGCTCCGGGCCGGTCGGACGTTGGCGTTTGCATCGTGGCCAGCAGCAACGCCACGCGCACTGGACCGAAGAATGGGA
>JBBDXZ010000105.1:2235-18290 GCA_040902075.1 Gemmatimonadaceae bacterium | reverse complement strand
AGGCGGCTCATGAAGCCATGGTGCGCGCCGGAAGAACACGCCCGAGCGACGAGGAAACCGAGCGTGGCGCGTACGTGCTCGAGCGTGGCTACACGCGCGCTCAGATCGAGGCGGTCGTCGAGTCGGCGCCGAGCGACCGGTCACTCGTGGTCGCGTTCGACGTGCTGACGCGGCTGGCCGCGCGGGGCGTCGCTTCCGCAAACGCCGTTGCCCAGGTGCGCTCGAAGCTCGAGTCGCGCGCACCCGACGCGCAGATCAACGCGCTCGTTGGGTCGAGTGCGACAATTCATGTCGGTCACGGGCAGGCGCAGGGCGGCGCCGCGGCAGGAACCAATGCCGCGGTCGGGGCGGCGGCGTCCGGCACCAAGGGCGCGGCCACGGCGACCGGCGCAGTGAGTGGCGCCCTGGGCGTTGGGGGTGTCATCAAGCCGTAGTCAACACGAGGCGCCATACAACAACAGAAAGGGCGAGCCAGTAGCTCGCCCTTTCTGCGTCACGTACCCTGCCGATGCCTAGCGGCTGCGAGGCCGCATCGCGGAGGGACGCGAGGCCGGCTGCGACACGCGAGGACGCGCCACCGACCTTGAACCGAAACCGCTAGGCAGCGCGCGCGAACCGATGCTGATGCTGGGGCCGCGGGGCCTCACCACGGTCGACGGGGTCGACGGGGTCGACGGGCTCGGGAAGTAAATCGGACCACGGCTGGTTCCGCGGCGTCCGCCGTTCCGGTGCAGCTCGCAGTTGTCGCCATCTACGCCGCCGCCACGGATCACGACGCCGCCAATACCGCCGAAGATGCCGCCGCTGCCACCAGTACCGTAGTCACCCGCGCCGGCCGATGGAATCACCATCGGGGCTGGACGCGGCGCGACCGCGACCGGCTCGGTGATCGGCTCAGGAACCGGAGCGATGCTTTCGGCCTGAACCTCCTCGGACTCCTCGACAGCCGCAACGTCGACATCGGGAGCGGCTTCAACGGTCGGAGCCTCCGACCGCACGGCGCGGGTTCCCGCGCCACGCCTTACTGTCTTTGCAACCTCGGGCGCGCTCAGGGCCTTCGTTTCCATGGAGTTGAGCAGCGCCGAATCGACTCGAGGCGTGGCGAGGTTCATTGTCGTCGCCGAGGCGAGCTGCAGGTCGCGCTGGAGGTCTTCCTGCGCGACATCGGTTGCCTTGGCGTCACCGCACGCGGTCAGGCCGGCGGTAAGGGCGAGTGCTGCGAGGGAGAGCTTCATTGTGGTACGCACGGTGTCTCCTCACCCGGACTGCGGGGGCAGGAAAGCGTAAGGACTACTGTGGCATGCATTCCTCCGGTAATGCACCGCTTAGACCGCCTAGTAAGGCAGCCCCAAAGCAGTTAACTCCAACGTGTGTCCCTAAAGTTGGACGGGCCTGTCCAGGCGATAGGACGAGTAACTATCAGGAGCCATGCAGCCACGAACCCTGCTTCTCATTGTGTCCATCGTGTCCCTCGGCGTCGCCTGCTCGAATCAAGGCGGCGACGGCCAGCTCACTCCCGTGGAGCGTGAGACAATTCGCGTGGAGATCGAACAGGCAATGCGCGAGGCGTACGATCTCTCGAAGCCGAACCTCACCGAGCGAATGCTGGCTCTCTATCCAAGGTCGGGTGCGCTGATTTCGGCGGCGGGTGGACGGGTGCTCTCATCGCGCGACTCGATCGAGGCCGGGATTCGCTATTTCTGGGATAACGTGGGCGTCAACATGCGTCAGCCGCGCTGGGTGTGGGAGCGTTTTTACGTCGACGTCTTGTCGCCCAGCGCCGCCGTGGCGACCGCGACCTATCGCGTCCCTCATCTGAACCCGAGCAATGAGCCGCACGAGCTTGGGGGGGCCATGACGCTCGTATTCGCCAAGCGGAGCGGACGCTGGGTGATCGTTCAGGAGCACCTATCTGATCGACCCGCCATCTTGGACTCAATTCAAACCACCATACCAACACATGACCACCACTAAAGCGACACTAAGGCCTGTTTCTGCACTTTTGTTCTTTGGCGCCTTCAGCGCCTGCTCTTCGTCCGTGTCCAGTACGTCCACAAGCGGTGAGCTTGCCACTGTAGCGGCTTCCGACGTCGCGCAGCGGGTCGCGAAATACACGACCGTACGACTCGCCCCCGATCTGTCGGCGCTCACGGACAAGGAGCGCCGGATGATTCCAATTCTCGTCGACGCAGGCAGGGCAATCGACGAGGTCTACTGGATCCAGACCTACGGCGACAAGCAAGCACTCCTGCGCTCGATCAACGATGCCGCGACGCGCCGACTGGTTGAAATCAACTACGGCCCCTGGGATCGGCTCGACGACAATCACCCCTTCGTCGCCGGTACCGGACCTCGGCCCGCCGGCGCCAATTACTATCCCGCCAACATGACCAAGGCTGAATTCGAGGCCGAGGTGGCGAAGGGTGGCGCGGGTGGCGCGGGTGGCGCGGGTGGCGCGGGGGGCGCGGGGGGCGCAGGTGGCGCGCGCGCGGATTCGCTGAAGTCACTCTATACGATGATCCGGCGCGATGCGGCTGGCCGCCTCAACCCGATTCCGTTCTCCCGCTTCTTTGCCGCGCAGCACGAGCGGGCGGCCCGGCGACTCGATGAAGCGGCGGCGCTCGCCGATGACGCCGGCCTGCGGAACTACCTCACGCTTCGCGCCAAGGCGCTTCGCTCCGACGACTACCAGCCGAGCGATTTCGCGTGGATGGACATGAAGACCAACACCGTCGAGTTGGTCATCGGTCCCATCGAGACGTACGATGACGAGCTGTTCGGATACAAGGCGGCGCACGAGACGTTCGTGCTCGTGAAAGACCGCGATTGGAGCCGGCGCCTGGCGCGCTATGCGACGTTGCTTCCCGCATTGCAGCGTGGGATTCCGGTGCCGGAGGAATACAAGCGTGAGACGCCCGGCTCCGATTCCGAGCTGAACGCGTACGACGTCGTCTACGTGTCGGGTCAGGCGAACGTCGGCGCGAAAACGATCGCGATCAACCTGCCGAACGACGAGGAAGTTCAGCTCAAGAAGGGCGCGCGACGGCTGCAGCTCAAGAACGCCATGCGCGCGAAGTTCGATCGCATTCTCGATCCCATCGCCCGCGAGCTGATCGCGCGGGAGCAAGTCGCGCGCGTGACCTTCGACGCGTTCTTCGAGAACGTGATGTTTCACGAGGTGGCGCACGGCCTCGGCATCAAGAACACGATCAATGGCCGGGGCACCGTTCGCGAGTCACTGAAAGAACGGTACGGCTCGCTCGAAGAGGGCAAGGCGGACATCCTCGGCCTGTACATGGTGCGCCAGCTCCGGGCGCAGAACGAGCTCACGACCGGGCGCATGGAAGACAATCTCGTTTCGTTCCTCGCCAGCATCTTCAGGTCCGTTCGCTTCGGAGCCGCGAGCGCGCACGGCAGGGCCAACGTGGCGGCGATGAACTTCCTCGAGCGCCGTGGCGCGTTCACTCGCGATGCGGCGTCCGGGCGGTATCGCGTGAACGTCGAGCGGATGCAGTCAGCGGCCAACGAGTTGGCGCAGACGATTCTCACGCTCCAGGGGAACGGCGACTACGAGGGCGTCGGCGCGTTTCAACGAGAGTACGGCGTCGTCTCACCCACGTTGAAGGCGGACCTCGAGCGCCTCAATGCGCGCGGCATCCCCGTGGATATCGTCTACGAACAGTGAGGAGTGGGAAGTGGGCTACTGCAGTTAGTCCGCCCTCAACGCCTCGTTCGGATCCACGCGCGTTGCTCGAAGGGCCGGTATGGTGCTCGCCGCGATCGAGACGACGAGCAGCGACACGATCACGACCGCGTAGGTTGCCGGATCGTGCGGCGACACATGGAAGAGCAACGGCGCGACGAACTTGCTCCCCGCGATCGCGATGACCGTGCCGACGGCGATGGCAATGCCGGTCAGCAGCACGCCGCGCTCCATGACCAGCTGCAGAATCTCCTTCATCTGCGCACCCAGCGCGATGCGCACACCCATCTCGTGCGTGCGCTGCGCCACGTCGTGCGAGAGCACGCCATAGAGTCCGATGGCCGCCAGGAGCAGCGCGAGTCCCCCGAACAGCGCGAACAGGTTCGCGCCCAGGCGCCACGAACGGATGGTGGGCTCGAGTATCTGGGCGAGTGGTCGCACGTTCACATACGCCAGACCAGGCATGAGGACCTGCAGCTCGCGCCGCACGTTCTCGGTGTTGGAGGCCGCTTCATCGCGCGTCCGGACGAAGAGCCCGCCCGCCCGTGGACTGTATTGCTCGATCGCGATGTAGTACTGCAGCATGTCGTCGCGCTCGAAGCTGCCGCGACGGATGCCCTGCGCAATGCCGACCACTGTTGTGCAGGGCATCGTGTCGGAATTCAGCTTGACGCACTTCCCGATCGCGTCCTGATTGGGCCAGAGCTTCCCGGCCATCGCCTCACTCACCACCATGGCGCGCGGCGCTCCGGCGCGGTCCTCCTCGGTGATGGCCCGCCCGCGGATGATCCGGGTGCCCATCGTCTCGAAGTAGCCGGGCGACACGGCATTCAGGATGAAGTCGCCCAGACGACCCGCGGAGTCCACGCCGGGAACGACGATGTCCAGCTGAATCGTTTGCCAGAATGGAACGCCCATGGTGCGCGCCGCGCTCTCCACCCCTGGCAGCGCGCGCGCTCTCTCGTGCAGCTGCCGCTTCAGCGCGGTCATCTGCTCCGACGGCAGTCGAACGCCGCGCATCTCAGTCGAGACATATAGGACCCGATCGGCATCGTATCCCAGCTCGAGCGATTGGACGTTGTGCAGACTGCGCACGAACAATCCCGCACCCACCAGCAGCACGACCGAGAGCGCGCATTGAAAGAGCAGAAGCGCCGTCCGGGTTCTCGAGCGATGCAAGCCGCCTTCACGGCCGCCGGCTTTCAGCGCCTCGAGGATTTCGGGCCGGCTGGCTTGTAACGCCGGTACCAAGCCGGTGAAGACGCTGGCGAGCACCGTCGCGAGCAGCGTAAACCCCAGCACGCGCGAGTCGACCAGCGGCAGCCCTTCGGCGTCCGGCAGAAACGCGGCGCCAAGAAGCCGTCCGCCCCAACGAGCGATCGCGAGTCCCGCGAGCGCGCCAAGGGCCGCGAGCACAACGCTCTCCGTCAGCAACTGAGACACCAGCCTTCCACGCCTGACTCCAAGCGCCACGCGCACGGCGATCTCTCGGCGGCGGCGAAGGGCGCGAGCCAACAGGAGGTTCGCGACGTTCGCGCAGGCGACGAGCAGAACGATCGCGGCAACGCCAACCAGCCAGACCGCCACCTTGGACGACTGTCCTTGCTGGGGGCCGCGTTCGCGGATTATCGACCCGACGATGACCGTCGGTTGCGACGCCCGGACCTGAGCTTCCGTCGCCTGCTGGAGCAGGCTGCTCCGAAACGCATTGCTCGCGTCCACCGACGCCTGCTCCACGGTTACCGTCGGCTTCCGGAGCGCGATGATCTCCAGCCAGCCCATGTCGTAGCTGCTGAAGAGTCGCTCGCGCGCGCCGTCCCCCCACATGTCCACGCCCGCGATCGTGATGGGCACGAACGCGACCGGTGAGAGGTCGGTGCCCGTGAACCCTTCGGGCGCCACGCCGATGATGGAGTAGGCGACACTGCCGATCTGGAGCGTTTTGCCCAGGACGTCCGCCGCTCCGCCAAACTGCGTCTGCCAATATCCATGCGAGAGCACCGCGACGGGCACGCCACCGGCCGGATCGTCCTCGGACGGGCCGAACAAGCGCCCGTGCGCTGGCCGGATGTCGAAGAATGGCCAGTAGCTCGCGCTGACGAGCGCCACCTTCCGCTCGCGCGCATCGTCGCCGCGGCCGATCGCGAAATCGGTGACAAAGAACGCCGCCATGCGCTCGAATGACGTTGTCTGCCGCGCAATCTCGAGATAGCGCCGGTAGCTGGTGTTGGCGGTGGTCGAAAGCTCGCCGTCGAACGAGCGCCTCATATGCAGCCGGTGCGTGCGCTCCGGGTGAGCCAGGAACGAGGGTGGACGCAACAGCAGGCGGTCCACGATGCCGAACATCGCCGCGTTCGCCCCGATGCCAAGCCCCAGCGTCAGGATGATGATGGCGGCGAACCCGGGTCGGGTCCGCAGCCCCCGCAGCGCATAGCGCGCGTCCTGCCAGACTCCGGAGATCCAGGTGGCGCGGCGCACCTGCGTGGCGCGCCCGCGGTCGATTTCGCGCAGCATCTGTCGCGTCCCTCCATAGTCGCCGAACCGGCGCGCCGCTTCCGCGCGGGCGTCGTCCGGCGTGCGGCCGCGCGCGATGAGGTCCGCGACGGTCATGTCGAAGTGAAAACGCGGCTCGTCGTCGATTTCCTGCTCGACGCGCCGGGGTGACGCCTCGTGATGAAACAGGCGACGAACGCCCGGAAGGTCACGCATGCGGCTCACGCGGGCTGGAGTACCGCCGAGACCGCGCGCGTATACCGCGCCCACCGCTCGGTTTGCGCGCGCAATTGCTTCCTTCCGTCGGCGGTGAGCCGGTAATACTTCGCCTTCCGGTTGTTGTCAGAGACTCCCCACTCCGCCTCGATCAGGGCCCGCCGTTCCAGCCGATGAAGCGCGGTGTAGAGCGCGCCGTCCTCGATCTGCAGATCGTCCCGCGTGCGCTCACGAATCCACTGAGCGACGCCGTAGCCGTGCGTCGGCGACCAAGCCAGCGTCTTGAGAATGAGGAGGTCGAGAGTACCCTGGACGAGCTCGAGGTCGGACACGGCGTTCCCCTGAATTGTTGAGGGGAATGTCGGGTGTCAGAGGTTTTTCGTCAAGAGGGAGCGCGAGATCCTAGACGAAGAACTCCCCCCGCGACACGAGCACCGAGTTGCCACCGACCCGTAACGCCGTGATGGCGCCCGCTTCCTTGTCCGCTTCGACCTCGAGCAGGCTGGGTCGTCCCATCTCGAATCCCTGCTCGATGACCCAGCGCAGCGTGCCGTTCGCGCGCTCGTCGCGCTTGGCCAGATAGCCGCCGAACGCGACGCATGCGCTACCGGTGGCGGGATCCTCGGGGACGCCGATCGTCGGCGCAAACATGCGTGCCCGAAAATGCGAGCCGGGAAGCTCGGGCTCGTCACAAAAGACGAACACCTTCGACGTCCAGTAGCCGCCAAGCACCTTCTCGAAATCGTCCAGCCGGACACGAGCACGAGCGAGCGCCTTCCGGTCGCGGAGCGGCACGAACAGGAACGGCACTCCGCACGACACCGCTTCGGGCACGCATTCGTCGTTGCGAACCTCGCTGGGGTCGAGTCCGAGACCGCGAGCCAGGTCGTCAGCCGGCGGCGGCGGGGGGCCGAACTCGGGCAACTTCGCCACGGTGAGCTGCGCGAAGCCGGGCTTACCGTCTTGCGAGCGAACGGTTACCGGAACCGGCCCGACCCCTTCCTCGAACACGACGCGGGTCTCATTCCCCGTCAGGGCGATGTACCCGAGGCTCGCGAGGACGAACGCGGTGCCGACCGTCGGATGCCCGGCGAAAGGCAACTCACTGCCGGGGGTAAAGATCCGGACGCGACGAGTGTGCTTCGGGTCGGCCGGCGGCAGCACGAACGTCGTCTCCGAGAAGTTGAACTCGCGCGCGATGCGCGGCATGACGTCAGGCGGCAGATCGCGGGCGTCGGGGAATACCGCGAGCTGGTTTCCTCCGTATCGCTTGCTCGTGAAAACGTCGGCGGTGACGAACTGAAACGAGGGCATGGCGAGAACTTAAGCCCGCCCGTCCTTTGAGGAACGTCTACTCCGGCCGGGCAGGCGACGAAGGAAAATCGGCGAGGTCATCACCGAGGCGGAACGCGCCTCGGGGCGCCGGCAGTGCCTGGGCGAGCAGCTTCTCCAACTCGGCGTCGCCGAGCTCGCGCCAACGCTGGGGATAACGGACCAGGCGCCGCTTGGCCGCCGGGCTCTCGAAGCAAAGCCAGCCATCGTTATACCCGCTTGGCAAGTACGACCAATCGCCCTTCGCGGTCACCTGTCGGCGAACCTCGAAGACTGTCCATTCGATGTTCTTGGAATCACGGAACGTTTTCATCTACATCTCCCGCGAGGTAAATAGCAGGGCGAGTGCCAGTTCTACGGAATCGACCCCGACAGAATCGTCGCGAGCGCTGAAGCGTCGATGTTGCCACCTGAAACGATACAGACCACCCGCTTCGGCTTCGGCGAGATGGAGGGGCAGTGCGCGCGAGCGGCCGCGAGCGCCGCGGCGCCCGCACCCTCGGCGACGACACGGGCTCGGCGCGCTATCAGCGAGACCGCCTCGGCTACTTGCGTGGTCGTCACCGTGAGCGAACCGGACACAAGGTCGCGTGCGAGCGGCCAGATGTCCGGAAAAACACCGCGGCCCCCGATTCCATCCACGAAGCTTCGCTGATTCTCGATCGTGAGCGGTTTACCCGCGGCGAGCGAAGCGGAGAGCGGCGCGGCCACGTCCACTTCGCAGGCATACACTTTCACCGATGGCTTTAGCGCGCGAAGCACGGCCGCGATTCCACACGTCAGGCCGCCGCCGCCCCACGGAATCAGGATCGCATCCACCTCCGGAAGATCCTCGATGATCTCGAGCGCGATCGTTCCGTTTCCCGCCATCACGTCGCGATCGGCAAAGGGATGGACGAATGTCCCGCCGACGCCCGGCCTGCCGTGATGCTGCATCGTCTTCCACCACTCGTCGTACGGCACCGCCACGATCGTGGCGCCGAGCCGAGCTATAGCGTCCAGTTTCGCGCGCGGCGCCGTGTCCGGTACGACCACGCTGGCGGCAATCCCGAGTGCCCGCGCGGCCCAGGCGACGCCCTGCGCCATGTTCCCGGCGCTGGCCGTGTAGACGCCGTCGCGGAGCTGCTCCCGCGGGAGCGAGCGAATGCGATTGAGCGCGCCGCGGAGCTTGAACGACCCGATCGGCTGGAGGTTCTCGAGCTTGAGGAATATCTCGGCATCGCTCGCGTCTGCATCGATTCGAACCAGCGGAGTGCGAAGCGCTGCACCCGAGAGTCGTTCGCGGGCGGCCCGAGCATCCTCGATGGTTGGCGCGGTTAGAGCTCGACCCACGTTCCTGAGCCTTCGCGCTTCGCCCGGTCATGCAGATCGTGGGCGCACGCCAGATCTTCGACAGCCAGTCCCAGCGATTTGAACAGCGTAATCTCGTCGTCGTCGCGTCTGCCCGTCTTGGACCCGGTGAGCAGCTCGCCGATCTCGGCGACGATGGCGTCCGCCGTGATCGCACCCTCCTTCATGGGGATGAGCAGGTCGCCCGCTTCGTTGAGCGCCGACTCGCGACGATCCACGAAGATCCGGGAGCGTCGAACGGCTTCGGTGTCCAGCTCGCGCGCCGTGGGAATGGACGCCCCGACCGCATTGACGTGCGTGCCCGGACGCAGCCACGCGCCGCTGAGCACCGGCTCGCGCGCCGCGGTCACGGTACAAACGACGTCCGCTCCCTTCACCGCGGATGCGGCGTCCTTCGCTACGATGAATTCAGCGCGGTGGCGGCGGCTGGACTCGTCAGCGAGCGCCCGCGCGTGTTCGGTGTTCCGGCTCCAGATCACGACTCGCAGGGATGGGCGCACGGCAAGCATCGCGTCGACGTGCGCGCGTCCCTGCACACCGGCGCCAAGTATCGCGACGGTGCTGGCACCCTTCCTCGCGAGCAGTCGGGTCGCCACCCCGGAAACCGCCGCCGTGCGAATCGCCGTGATCGACGCGGCGTCCATCATCGCGAGCAGGCGTCCGCGCACCCCGTCGAAGAGCAGAACGGCCCCCTGATGCGAGTCCAACCCCGTTCCTTGGTTGCCGGGGAAGACGGTGATGAGCTTCGCGCCGATCGCCTTCAACGCCTTTGAGTACGCAGGCATGAGGGCGAACGCGTTCGCCGAGTCGGGAATTCGAAGGACGGGCCGCAGCGGCAGAATCACCTGGCCGCGAGCCAGCGAAGCGAGAGCGTCCTCCATGAGCGCGATGCACCGCTGCATCGGGAGCATCGCTTCGACTTCGCGCTTGTTGAGGACGAGGAGCTTCACGGCTAGAGGGCCAGGTGGTAGGTGCTAGGAGCTAGGTGCTAAAAAGCAGACGGGAGTTGATTGTGCGAGTCGAGCAGAGCAGTCAGCACCGAGCATCTATCACCATCACCTATCACCTATCACCTATCACCTACTCGGCGCCCATAAACGGGTACCGGTAGTCCGTCGGCGGCGAGAACGTCTCCTTGATCGTCCTGGCGCTCACCCAGCGCACGAGATTGAGCTTCGATCCCGCCTTGTCGTTCGTGCCCGAGCTGCGCGCGCCGCCGAACGGTTGCTGTCCGACCACCGCGCCCGTCGGCTTGTCGTTGATGTAGAAGTTGCCCGCGGCGTTTCGCAGCAACAGGGTGGCTTCCCGCACCGCGCGCCGGTCGTTCGAGAAGACGGCTCCGGTCAACGCGTACGGCGACGTCTTGTCCACGATCTGCAACGTCTCCGTCCACTTCGCGTCGTCGTACACGTACGCAGTGACGACGGGACCAAAAATCTCCTCGCACAGCAGGCGGTACGCCGGCTCGTCTGTCTCGATGAGCGTCGGCGCGATGTAGTAACCCTCTTGCCCCTCGGTGGTCCCACCGGCGATGATCTTCGCGTTCCGGCGAGCATCATCCAAATACTCGGAAATCTTGTCGTACGATTTCTTGTCGATCACGGCGCTGACAAAGTTGCGGAAGTCGCGTACGTCGCCCTGCTTGATGTCCCCCATCATCCCGACGGCGCTGTCGCGCACTTTTTTCCAGAGCGAGCGCGGGACGTATACGCGGCTGGCCGCCGAGCATTTCTGGCCTTGGTACTCGAACCCGCCGCGCGCGATGGCGACGGCAATCGCCTGCGGATCCGCCGACGGATGCGCGACGATGAAGTCCTTTCCTCCGGTCTCCCCGACGATACGAGGATACGAGAGGTAGCTCGACATGTTCGAGCCGATCGTCTTCCACATGCTGTTGAAGACGCCGGTGCTGCCCGTGAAATGCACCCCCGCCAGCTCCCGATGTCCGAGGCAGACGTCCGATATCTGTGCAGCGTCCCCTGGAACGAAGTTGATTACTCCGGGTGGCAGTCCCGCCTCTTCGAGCAGCTTCATGATGTAGTACCCCGAGACGATCGCCGTCGATGCGGGCTTCCACACCACTGTATTGCCCATGAGGGCGGGCGCGCCCGGTAAGTTTCCGCCGATAGCGGTGAAGTTGAATGGCGACACCGCGTACACGAATCCTTCGAGCGGCCGGTAGTCGAGCTGGTTCCACATCCCCGGGCTCGAAAGCGGTTGCTCCGTGTACAGCTCCTGCGCGTAGGCCGGATTGAAGCGCCAGAAATCCGTGAGCTCGCACGCCGCGTCGATCTCCGCCTGGAAGACCGTCTTCGACTGGCCGAGCATCGTCGCCGCGTTGAGGGTCGAGCGCCAGCTGGTGGCGAGGAGCTCGGCAGCCTTGAGAAACACAGCCGCACGATCTTCCCACGCCCAATTCGCCCATTCCCGTCGCGCGCCGCGCGCCGCGTCGATCGCCTGCGTGACGTGGTCGGCCGTCGCGCGATGCCAATCGGCCAGTACGTGTCTGTGATTATGGGGCATCACGGCTTGAGACGTCGTGCCCGTGCGGATTTCCCGGCCACCGATAACGATGGGAATGTCCAGGCGCTCGTTCGCCATCGCGTTCAGTCGCGCCTTGAGCTCGATGCGCTCGGGCGACCCCGGAGCATATGATTTCACCGGCTCGTTCACCGGCGGCGGTACGCGACGTATGCCCGTGAAGGCAGAGAGAAGCGAAGGGCCGGCCGCCGTGGCAGGCTCGGACCGAGGCCCGGTGGCAGGCGAAACCGGCCGCGACGCGGCGGCTCGCTCCTTCGGCTGGGCAGGGCGGGGTTTGGTCGGGCGGGAAGCGGAAGGTTTGGTGGGGGCAGCCATACGATGTCCTCGACGGATCGGCGTCCGTCGAAAGATAGGCCCTGATGGACCTCGACGAAGGGCCAGGTATATTCGCCTCCCACTCGATGGATCGAGGGACGATGTTCCAGTCGCCAGTGTCGGTCGTGAGAGGTGAACGCATCGGTCTAACGGCGATCGCCGCGCGCGGAGATATTGTGGCCGTCGCGTATGAGGACCCGAACTGCGACCCGCCCCGTGTCAGCCTCGCCGTCACGGACGTGTGGGCACCGCGGGTGATTCGGACGGGGGAGATTCGATGAGCGCAGGTGCCTCGCCTCAGTCCGTTACGCGGTTTTTGATCGCGGACGACGACCCGACCATCGTTCTGCTGTTGGAGCACGTGCTCGAAGGGCTAGGCCGATCGTTCGACACCACCGACAATGGCACGGCCGCCTGGGAAACGTGGCAGACGTCGCGGCACCCGCTCGTGGTGTTGGATATCGAGATGCCCGGGATGGACGGTCTGGAGGTGTGCCGAAGGATTCGCCAAGCTGATCCAGCCCGGCAGACCTACATCCTCATCGTGACTGGGCGTGACCGCGCTGCCGACCTCGAAGCGGTGTTGGATGCCGGCGCCGACGACTACGTCACGAAGCCCACCACCGGCCAGCGACTCACTGCTCGGCTTCGGATTGCGCAGCGTCGCATGGCGGACGACAACGCCCGGCGGGTTGCCGAAGAGGAATTGCGCAATGCGCAGCGGCTGGCTGGAATCGGCGAGGCCACGATCACTTTGCAGCACGAGATCAACAATCCCCTCACCGGGCTGCTCGGCACAGCCGAGCTGATGCTGATGGAGGCTCAGGAAGACGGAAAGGGCGTCGAAGAGATCCAGACCATCATCGACCAGGCACTGCGCATCGGCGACTTGGTGAAGCGGCTCGGAGAGCTGCGCGACCCTAAGTCGGTCAGTTACGCTGGTGACGCCACCATGATCGACCTGCGCGACAAAGCCTGAGATGCCGCACTGGCTGGGCGTCCACCCGATAGACACGGGCGGGATGGACATGGCTGTGCGCCGAGCGGTGAACGCTGGCGCCGCGACCGTGCAGATCTTCACCGCCATCCCCAAGTACTACGGCGACAAGACGTCTATTCGGCCCGAGCGGGTGGAGCGCTTTCGGGCGGCACTGGTCGCGACCGGTATGGACCCGAAGCGAATCGTGTCCCACGGCGCGTACGTGCTGAACGTCGCGACGCCGGACACCGAGAAGTGGATTCGCGCGCGCGACGGGCTGGTGAAGGAGCTCGAACGCTCGACCCTGCTCGGGCTCGGCCAGGTGTGCTTTCATCCCGGGGCCGCCACGGACGGAGATCGTCAGGGCGCGGCCGAACGGATTGCCGGCGCGATCGTTCATGCGCTGGAGCAGGTGAAGACGTCCACCCGTCTGCTCGTCGAGAATACGGCCGGTGCCGGCACGACGATGGCGCGCACCGCCCAGGAGGTCGGCGCCATCCTGGCGCACATACCCAAGCGCCTGCGGGCGAGGACCGGCTACGGTCTCGACACCTGTCACCTGTTCGCGTCCGGCTATGACATCCGAAAGCGCGACGAGTTGACCCGCACGCTCGACGCCTTCGAGGCAGAGGCGGGCGAGGCGCCGGGGTTCTTCCACCTCAACGACAGCGAGGGGGCCCTGGGCTCCAATCGCGATCGCCATACCCTGATCGGTGAGGGAGAAATCGGCGTCGACACCTTCAAATGGCTGCTGGCGGACCGCCGCTCCCGAGGCGTGCCGCTCGTCCTCGAAACGCCCGAAAAGAACCTCGATATTGCGGCCGAGGATGACGCCGCTGATCCCTACGACGCGAAGATGATCGCCCTGCTCCGTCGTTTCTCAGAGTGAAAAACACACATTGCCTATTGCGCTCCCCATAGAGGATTTTACTATTCGCGCGGCGGAGCAGAGTCACCCGGCTTCATTTCCCTATGGGAAAGCCCACTCCGCTCACCAACTCCAGAGGAGACCGCATGGCGACGAAGAAGAAGAAGGCGAAGAAGGGTGGGCGGAAGAGCGCCAAGAAGGCATCGCGGAAAAAGGCGAAGAAGCGCGGTGGCGCGAAGCGCAAACCCAACGCGGCGTTCATGAGGCCGATGCAGCTCGACTCCGCCCTTTCGGCCGTCGTCGGCAGCACCCCGATCCCGCGCACCGAAGTCACCAAGAAGCTCTGGCAGTACATCAAGCGGAACGGGCTTCAGGACGCGAAAGAGCGCCGCATGATCAACGCGGACGACAAGCTCCGCGCGGTGTTCGGTGGCAAGGGCAAGGTCTCGATGTTCGAGATGACAAAGCTCGTCAGCAAGCACATGAAGTAGATCGACGCTCAGTCGATTCCAAGGGCGCACTGCAACAGCGGTGCGCCCTTCGTACGTTTCAGGGGTAGGTAGTACGTACTCGCCGCGGCGCCGCAAATCATGAAGCGGCGCCGGTTCGTTCTCAGCGCCGCCGAGAACACCACTTAGCCACCCACAGCTTGGCCAAGAAACGCACTCCGTCCGGACAGAACGTTGTGGCTCAGGCGCGCGGCAAAGCGCAGCCCAAGACCGCTCTGAAGAAACGCGCCTGGGAGAACTTCAAGTCGCTTGCCGGCGCGATACTGATCTATCTGGTGATCAGGACGTTTCTGATGGAAGCGTTCCGCATTCCGTCCGGCAGCATGATCCCGTCGCTCCTCGTGGGTGACTGGCTGTTCGTGAACAAGCTGGTCTATGGGCCCCATCTTCCCTTCACGCGCGCGAACCTGCCGGGGTACTCCGATCCGAAGCGCGGCGAAGTCGTGGTCTTCATCTCGCCGCACCAGCCAGATGAGGCGGAGCGCGGCCTCGATCCGACCCCGACGCTCGTGAAGCGTCTAGTGGGAATGCCCGGAGACACCCTCTACATGCGGGAGGGGCTGTTGTACGTGAGCGGTATGCCGCAGCGTCAGGGGTATGCGGCGGCTTCCAACCCCAAGGGGAGCGGGGATCACGCGGACCCATTGATGGAATGGCAGAAGAGGATCGAGCTGACCGGAACGCGCTTTGGGCCGCCACCCAAGACGCCAACCCTCGATCACTGGGGTCCGCTCCTCATCCCGAAGGACCACTACTTCATGATGGGCGACAACCGCTACGAGTCGAAAGACAGCCGATACTGGGGGGTCGTGCCTCGCGCCAACGTGCGCGGTCGGCCCATGTTCATCTATTACACCTTCGTCCCGCAACAAGAGAGTGACCGGCCGCTGTCCTTCATCTCGGACATTCGCTGGTCACGACTGGGTCACTGGATCAAGTAGCGGCCGGATTCCGGCGGAGGGATACCCGTGACGGGTTTGGCGCATCCGCGTGCATCCGCCTTGAGACGATCGGTTTTTCTCTGTCTGTTCCCGCTGGTCCTCCAGGGACAGCGGGCGACACTGGAGCTCGCGCGCGAGCGTCTCGCGCAGATCAGCGGGAATCTCAACGTCGCCGGGCTCGACAGCGCTGTCGAAGTGCGCCGCGACCGCTGGGGCGTGCCCCACATCTACGCGCAGACGCAGCACGACTTGTTCTTCGCTCAGGGTTTCGTCGCCGCGCAGGATCGCCTCTTTCAGATGGAGATGTGGCGGCGCATCGGTGAAGGGAAGCTGGCCGAGGTGCTCGGTCCCTCCTTCGTCGCGCGCGACAGATTCGCCCGGCTACTCGAGTATCGCGGCGACATGGACGCCGAGTGGACCAGCTACGCACCCGACACGAAAGCCATCGCCGGCTCGTTCGTCGCCGGCGTGAACGCGTACATCGAGCGCGTGCGCGTCCGTCCTCCCGTGGAGTTCACCCTGTTGGGCTTCTCACCGCAGCGCTGGACCGCCGAAGTACCGTTACAGCGTCTGGCCGCGCTCGCGATGACGTCGAACGCCGAGTACGAAGTGCTGCGCGCGCAAATCGTCGACGCGATTGGCGTCCGGCGCACCGAAGAGCTCTGGCCGACGATCCCGCACCGCACCCTCGACCCAGCTCCCGGTCTCTCGTACTCCGGAATCAACACACGGTCGCTCGGGGCCTACGCGGACGCGACGGGCCCCCTCCGGTACCCCCGAGTGGTGGGCTCGAACAACTGGGTCGTCA
>JBBDXZ010000105.1:0-2225 GCA_040902075.1 Gemmatimonadaceae bacterium | reverse complement strand
CACGCTCACGATCGACGTCGAGACCCGGTCGTCAGCGGGGCGCTGACGACGACGGGGAAACCGATGCTCGCCAACGACCCCCACCGCTATCTCGACAATCCCGCGCTTCGGTATCTCACGCATCTGGTCGGTCCAGGCTGGAACGTTATCGGCGCGGGGGAACCGGGTGTCCCCGGAGTCGCGGCCGGACACAACGAGCGCATCGGCTTCGGGTTCACCATCGTCGGCATGGATCAGCAAGACCTTTACGTCGAGACCCTCAGCTCCTGCACGATGCCGCCGGGCCGCTGCTATCAGAACGGGGGAACGTGGAAAGCGGTCCGACAAGTGGTCGACACGATTTACGTGAAGGGCGAACCGCCGCGCGTCGTCACGCTCGAGTTCACCGAGCACGGGCCGATCGTCAGCGAGGACCTGGCGAGGGATTCAGCGGGCCGTTGGCGCGCTTTCGCGCTCCGGTTTGTCGGAAGCGAGCCGGGAACTGCCGGCTATCTCGCGCAGATCTCCATCAACCGCGCCACCGACTGGAGCTCGTTCCTCACAGCCGCCGCCCGATGGAAGCTCCCGACAGAAAACCTCATCTACGCCGACGTGGACGGAAACATCGGTTGGATCGCGGCCGGGCTGATGCCCAAACGCCATTGGTCGGGGCTGCTGCCGGTCCCGGGGACAGGCGGCTACGAGTGGAGCGGATTTCGCGGCTCGAGCGAGCTGCCTCGATCCTACAACCCGTCCAGCGGGTTCATCGTGACCGCGAACCACGATATCCGGCCCGCGGGCTACGACGTTCCGCTCAACTTCGAGTTCGCGACGCCCCTGCGCGCGCAGCGCATCGTCGAAGTATTGAGCGAGCATCGCACGGGCCGCCGCTTCAGCATCAAGGACTTCGAGCGGCTGCAGCACGACGAGCACTCGCTGCAGGCGCGCATCCTCGTGCCCATGCTGCTGGCGGCAGCTCGGCGCGCGGGATTGGAGGGGCGCTGGGAGTACGCGACGCTGAGAGCGTGGGACCACGTCATGCGCGCCGACCAGCAAGCGCCCGCGCTCTTCGAAGCGTGGCGACGGGCGTTGAGCGCCGCGGCCGTGCGTCACGCCGCGCCGTCCCGCGTAGCCGACTCGCTGTTCGGAGACTCGTGGATCGATGACTGGCCGTCGCCCGACGTGCCGCTCGGCAGGTTTTCCCCGGCTGTGCGCGACTCGCTCTCGCTGCACGCGATGAGCTCCGGGTTGTCGCTGCTCCGCAGGCGCTTGGGCGCTGACAGCGCGCAGTGGAGATGGGGACGTCTGCACACCGCGGTTTTCCCGCACCGCGTGGGATCCGCGTATGACCTCGGGCCGGTGGAACGCGGCGGTAACAGCAACACGGTGAACTCGACATCAGGCTCGGATTTCAGGCAACAATACGGCGCGTCGTTCCGCGAAATCCTGGACCTGGCCGACTGGGACCGGTCGGTGGCCACGAGCGTCCCGGGACAGTCCGGACAGCCCGCCAGTGAGTTTTACTCCAACCTTCTACCGCTCTGGACGCGTGGCGAGTACTTCCCGCTGGTGTTCTCACGGGCAGCGGTAGAACGCGAAACGAAGTATGTGCTGTGGTTGCGGCCAGTGTTGCGGTAAGAGGCCGCGGGTCGTGTTTTCAAAAGAGAGGAGACCTCCGAGGTCCTCATGAGCACGTTTTTCCCGAAGCATACCGTCCAGTGGCATTTCGAGGAGCCGACGATCCTGCGTCGCTTCTCGCTCTCCCTGGTGGAAATGGCGATCCTCACCGGGGTCGCCCTGCGGCTCTATCGCGCGCTCGTCATCAGCGCCGGCTCGACTTCGAGCTGGCTGTGGGCGGGAGGAACGTTCGCGCTGGGGCTGCTGATGCTCTGCGCGGCGGCGACGATCCACCTTGCCAATTATCCCCTGCAGCGCTGGCTCTGGCGTGCGCCGCTGTTTGCGCTGGTCGAGGTCGCAGCGGAGTCGGCGACGGCGTTGATCCTCATTTGGTTCGGCCGCGAGCCGTCCGGATCGGTGCGCGCCGAGTGGAGCGACTGGCTGCCGATGGCCGCGGGCACGCTGTGGACGCGGATGATAATCGTCTGCGGCTGGGCGCTCTTCCTCGCCGCGGTGGTGTGGATCGTCCGCCGCACGATTCTGCGCGAGCAGCCAGTCGAAGAGGAGACGGTGGAAGTCTAGGTGATAGGTGGTAGGTGGTAGGTGATAGGGGGCGCGTTGGCCCCTAC
>JBBDXZ010000104.1:0-18342 GCA_040902075.1 Gemmatimonadaceae bacterium | reverse complement strand
ACCTCATGAGCCTGATCGGCGTGATCCTGCTCATGGGCATCGTGGCCAAGAACGCCATTCTGCTGATCGACTTCGCGAAGTGGGCGCGCGAGGAGCGCGGACTCCCGCTTCGCGAGTCGTTGATCGAGGCGGGCGCTATCCGCTTGCGTCCGATTCTCATGACGACGTTCGCTCTGATAGCGGGCATGATGCCGATCGCGTTCGGCACGGGCGAGGGAGCCGCCTTTCGCGCGCCGATGGGTGTAGCGATCATCGGCGGTGTGATCACATCCACGTTCCTGACGCTGCTCGTAATCCCCACGTTCTACGAGGTGATGGACGAGATCCGGACCAAGTTGGCGCGGCGCGTCGGGCTGGGCGCCCCACACACGGCGGAGCATCCGGTGCCGAGCGTGGCTGGCGACTGAGATTGGCTTATCATTGAGTCCATGACGGTTTACCTGAACGGCCAATTCCTTCCCGCCGAGCAAGCGAACATCTCGGTTCTCGATCGCGGTTTCATCTTCGGCGACGGTGTCTACGAGGTCTGGCGCGTGGTCGAAGGCAAGTTGTTCGAGCACTCGCGCCATGACCGGCGGCTTCGCCGGGGACTGAAGACGATCGAGATCTCGGTGCCGGAGAAAGAGATCGATGCGCTGTCCAGCGTCGCCGAGCGGCTGTTGCGCGAGAACGACCTGACCCGCGGCGAAGGCACCTTCTATCTCGAGATCACGCGGGGCGCGGCGCCCCGAACGCACGCGTATCCGCCGAAAGGCACCAAACCCACGGTCTTCGCGATGGTGAACCGGTTCGAAGTCCCGCACGCGCTGCGCGAAGCGGGCGCCAAGGCGGTCACGGAGCCCGACGTGCGTTGGCTGCGTTGTGACGTCAAGACGATTCAGCTCCTGCCGAACGTGATGGCCAAGCAGAAAGCACAGGTCGCGGGCGCTCTCGAGGCGATCTTCATCCGCGACGGCGTCGTGACCGAGGGGACGCACACGAGCGTCCTCGGCGTCAAGAATGGGGAATTGCGAACCCATCCGCTCGGGCCGCTGATCCTCCCCAGCGTCACGCGCGCGCTCGTGATCGAGATCGCCCGCGAACACGGCGTCACCGTGCGCGAGGAGGCGTTCAGCGAGACCGACCTCTTCAACCTCGACGAGCTCTTCGTGTCAGGCACCACCACCGACGTGACGCCGATCGTCGAAGTGGACGGCCGTAAAATCGGATCGGGAAAGCCCGGGCCGATCTCGAATGCGCTGTATGCCGGCCTGCAGAGCCGCCTTTACGCCGGCAGCGCGGTCGCGCAGCGTTAACGCAATCCCGAATGTGTCATCCTGAGCGAAGCGAAGGATCTGCTTGGCTCAGGATAGGTCCTTCGCTCGCGGAGCTCGCTCAGATGACCCATCGAAGCATCGCTCTCGTCGGCCTGCTCGCCGCATCGACACTCAGCGCGCAGCAGTCGGAGTTCGACGTCCTCATCAGGAACGGCACGGTCATCGACGGCACGAGCGCGGCCCGCTTTCGCGCCGACGTCGCTCTCAAGGGCGACCGCATTGCTCTCGTTTCCCGCGTCCCGATCCCCGCTTCTCGCGCCGCGAAGACGATTGACGCAACGGGAAAAATCGTGGCTCCCGGCTTCATCGATATGCACGCGCACATCGATCCGCTGCTCCAGCTCCTCGGGGCGGTGAGCGCCGTGCGGCAAGGGGTCACCTTCGCACTGGGTGGTCCCGATGGCGGGTCCCCGTTGCCGCTTGGACCCTACATGGACACGCTGTCCGCCCGCGGCATCGGTATCAACGTCGGTTACCTGATCGGCCACAACACGGTCAAGCGGCGCGTCATGGGCACCGTGAATCGTCCGCCGACCGCCGACGAAATGCAGCGAATGAAGGTGCTGATCGCCGAGGGCATGCGGGACGGCGCCTTCGGCATCTCGACCGGTCTGCGTTACCTACCCGGCAACTTCTCGAAGATCGACGAAGTCATCGAGCTCTCCCGCGTCGCCGCGAACTCCGGCGGCATCTACACCTCACACCTGCGTGAAGAAGGACTCGGTTTGATCGAAGGCGTCTCCGAGGCGATCACGATCGGTCGCGAAGCCAGGATTCCCGTCATCCTCACGCACCACAAAGCCGTGGGCCCGAAGATGTGGGGGGAGAGCAAGCGCACGCTCGCGATGGTCGATTCGGCGAGACGCGCCGGGATCGACGTCATGGTCGACGTCTATCCGTACACCGCGACGTCCACGGGAATCGGCGTGCTCATTCCAACGTGGGCGTTCGACGGCGGCGACAGCTCTTTCGTGCGCCGCCTCAACGACCCGGCGATCCGCGACAGCATCAAGAAAGGAATCGTCACACTGCTCCTCACCGACCGCGGAGGCGGCGACATCTCTCGCGTCCAGTTCTCGAACGTGCGCTGGCAGCCAGCACTCAACGGAAAAACACTCGCGGACTGGGCGAAGCAGCGAGGCTTGGAGCCGACGCCCGACAACGGCGCTGAGCTCGTGATCGAGGGGCAACTTAAGGGCGGCGCCAGCATGATCTACCATGTGCTCGACGAGGCCGACGTCCAGCGCATCATGCAGCATCCGCAGGCGATGGTCGGATCTGATGGACGGCTCGCGCGCATGGGCGACGCGTCGTCACCGCATCCGCGCGCGTACGGCACGTTCCCGCGCGTGCTCGGCCGGTACGCGCGCGATCTCAAGCTTTTTTCGCTCGAGACCGCCATCCACAAAATGACGGGCCTTTCCGCGGCGCGGCTCAAGCTTCGCGATCGCGGGGTCCTCCGCGCCGGCAATTTTGCCGACGTCGTGGTCTTCGATCCAGTCATCATCGCCGACAAGTCCACGTTCGAGCAGCCGCATCAGTACTCCGTGGGCATCGACCACGTGTTCGTGAACGGCGTCGTCGCCGTGGATGGTGGAAAATTCATGGACGCGAGAGCAGGGCGGGTGCTGAAGCGCGGCAAATGACGTTTTTGGAGCGCATGTGGGCGTACATCACGCTCGGCGTCATGGGCAGCCTGTGGGGCGAAGCGTCCCCGCTGATCGGTGGCCTCGCCGCTTTCGACAGAAACCTGAACCTCGTCGCCGTCATCAACGCGGTGGCGTTGGGCACGTGGCTCGGCCAACTAGCGTTTTATTGGATCGGTCGCTCCCAGGGGCACCGGATTCGGAAGCGGTGGCCACGATTCCGCCCCACGATCATTCGCTCCATCGCGCTTGTGCGACGCCACCCGTGGCGCGCCTCATTAGCGAATCGTTTCGCCTATGGGCTGCGCATCGCCCTGCCGCTGGCGTGCGGAGTGGCCCGTCTCCCGTTCTCCAAGTACGCGGTCGGCACCGCGATCAGCTGCGGTGTCTGGGCGCTCATCTTCACCGTGCTGGGTTGGGCCCTCGGACGCACGACGGAGAACCTGATCGGGCACGTGAAGGAGTATGAGACCATCATCGGAGCCTTGTTCGTGCTCGTCATGTTCATTGGTTTGATCGTCGTGCGCCGCCGACACGTCGCGGAGCGCACTGCCGAGATGCTGGACCCGGAACCGTAGGCGAGTCTCGGCACGACCGTTGCGCCTGCTATTCGGCGCAAAAATCGGGAGAGTCCCGTGTCAGACCATGAAGACGATCACCCGCTGCGTCCTACGCTGGCGGACACCGAACTGCAATTGCAGTCGGCGCTGGACGAAGTATGCGAGGACACCGGCGTTGAGGATGTCGACACCGGCGAGCTGATCCGCATGGAGGAATCGCTTGCCATCGCATCCGATGCCGCGAAGCGAGCCATTTCCCTGAGAAAAAAAATCCGCGCGGATCAGAGCGGATCGCCGGAGATATCCTGACCGAGCTCAGCGCCAGCGAAAGACCTTGAGCGCAATCACGAAGCTCACGATTCCCCACGCCAGCAGAATCGCGAGCTCGGGACCGACGACGTCGAATCCGGCGCCGCGCAACATGTTCGCGCGCAGCGCGTCGTTCACGGCGGTGAGGGGCAACGCCTGGATGAACGGCTGAATAGCGACTGGAAAGTTCTCGGCTGAGAAGAACACCCCCGAGAGGATCCACATCGGGACCATCGCGAGATTCATCAAGCCATTGGCGCCCTCGATCGTCCGCGGACGCGCCGCGACGAGCAACCCGAGGCAGCAGAAGCTGATCGCGCCGAGCGAACAGATCACGACGAGCAGCCAGAGTGAGCCGCGCAGCGGCACGTCGAACGCGAGCGCGGCGAACACGACCAGGAGCAGCACCTCGAGCACCAGCAGCACGAAGCGCGAGATGAGGAAGCTGCCGAGATACTCGACGCGGGACATCGGCGTGGCCATGAAGCGTTTCAGAAGCCGCTTCTTCCTCGCGTCCACGATCGCGAAGCCGATGATCCAGACACCGTTGCCCATCAGCCCGAGCCCCAGCAGTCCCGGCACCACGAAATCGATGTAGCGGGAGCCGGGTTCCCGCACCTGCTGTTCGCCGATCGCGACCGGGTCGGCCCGTCCCGCGCCACGCTGAATGGCGTCGTCGGCGAGCAGCCGCGCGGCTCGCGCGTCCGGCCGCGTGTCGTCGAATTCGTACCGCACGGTCCCCGTGTCCACCGCGTGCACGATCAGCGCGACGCGCCCGGTGCGCAGCGCCAGGCGTGCCGCGCTCGTGTCCAGCCCTTCGGCCGCGATGCCGTTGCTCAGGCCGAGCGCCTCCAGCGTCTTCTGGGTCGTTGGCGGAGCTCCGACCACCGCGACATGCAGCACCTCGGCGCGTCGGTTCCTGAACGCGAGTCCGAGCCCCACCGACAGCAGAATCGGAAAAAGAAGCGCCCAGAACAACGCCTCCGGCTCCCGCACGAACTCGCGGTATCGCGTCAGGACCAGCTGGCGCAGCGAATCACGCATCGCGCAGATGCCGTCCGGTGAGCGCGACGAAAACGTCCTCGAGCGTCGCGGAGTGCGTGCGCAGCACGGCGACGCGAAGGCCGCTCCGTTCCGCGAGCGCGAGCAGCGCCGGCATCGTGCGTCGCAACTCGGTCGTCGTCAGCTCGAAGGCCTCGTCCTCGCGGCGCACCGCGCTCACGCCGTCGAGCGCGCGTAGCGCCTGTTCGTCGGCCGAGTTGGATCCTTCCTCGAGGGTGAAGCCGACGACGTGCTCGGCCCCAAGCGACGAGATCAGCGCCCGCGGCGTGTCCAGCGCGATCACGCGCCCGTGGTCCACGATCGCGACACGATCGCAGAGGTGCTCCGCCTCGTCCATGTAGTGCGTCGTGAGCACCACCGTCCGCCCCTCTGCCCGGAAGCGCCCGATCAGATCCCACAACTGGCGCCTGGACTGCGGATCGAGCCCGGTCGTCGGTTCGTCGAGAAAGAGCAGTCTGGGATCGCCGACGATGGCGCACGCGACCGCGAGCCGCTGCTTCTGTCCGCCCGACAGCGTGCCCACGCGTGCCGCGCGCTTTTCCTCGAGCTGGACAAGCGCGACGACTTCCTCCACAGGCGGGCCGCTCCGGTAGAAGCTGCGGAACAACCGCACCGTTTCGGTCACGGTGAGCTTCTCGGAAAGCTGTGTCTCCTGTAGCTGGATGCCGAGCTGCTCGCGCAATTGGTGCGCGTGCGTCGACCAGCGCATCCCGAGCACTTCGACCTCGCCCGAATCGGGCTCGAGCAACCCCTCGCAGATCTCGATGGTGGTCGTCTTGCCGGCGCCGTTCGGGCCGAGAAGCCCGAAGCACTCGCCGGCGGTCACGGTGAGATCCAGCGCGGTGACCGCGTGTATTTTGCCGTACGATTTGTGCAAGCCCCGGAGCGCCAGCGCCGTTTGAGTCACGCGGGGAAACTAGTCACGCAAGCGGCGCACGATTGCCGGCACGAGCGAGACGAGCAGCATCACGACCGTCACGATGCCGGCGATCCAGAACGCGCGCTTCGAGGCATCGTTGGGCGACGTCAACCCCGTCATCAGCTCCGCGCCGACGTACGAATACGCGATCGCGCTCGGAAGCACACCCAGCGCCGTCGCGGCGAGAAGGCGCCTCAGCGACACGCCGGCGACGCCCGCGATGTACCCGAGCACGGCGAACGGAGCGACCGGGAGGATGCGAAGGCGAAAGAGAGCCGGGACCCCGTCGTTGGCCTTCATCTCGCGCAGCAGCCGGTACTCGCCGAAGAGGCGCTGGATCGGTTTGCGTGCCACTCGCTGCGCGAGCCAGTACGACAGCACGGTCGCGATGAGCGATGCGAGCCATGCGAGCAGAGCGCCCATCCACGATCCGAAGATCGCGCCGCCCAGGATCGTGGCAATGGTCGCGGGGACGCAGAACGTAATGACGATGGCGTGTACGAGGACGTACCAGATCTGGATGCCGGGGCGTATCCGCAGACCCTGCACGGTGTCCAGCAGTTGCTGGCGCCGGTCGAGCTCGAAGTAGCCGAGCTTCCACGCGACGAGCAACGCCACGATTACGAGGGCCGGGAGCGCAGCCAGTCGTAGCCGAGAAGCCAGTCTCGATTTCTTCGCCACGCGCGACGCTACTGCGTCCGCCTCAGAACGTCGAACAGGAACCGCAGGACCACAACGTGGCTTCGAAGACTGCGCATCCGCATCCGGGTAAGGTCTGGCGGGAGAGGTTGAGCGGGTCGAAATGGACACGAAACACCAGCGAGCTTCAAGCCGTACATGAAAACACCCTTCCGCCCCTATTCCCATATCCCTATTCCCTGTTCCCTGCCGTTGAAATGCAAGCTCTGCTGCTGGTTGCGTTGGTCATGCAGGTCAGAACGGATGCCGGCCTGCAGCGTGACAGCACCGATTCCACCCGCAAGCGGGTAAGCGTCGCCGTCACAATCGGCAGTGACTCTACGCGTCGCCGGCGGGAGCCAAGACGAATGCCGGTGACCGATGAACACAGGCGGACTGCGTTCAAGTCGGCTCTCGCCCGTTCGCTCCTGGAACGAGCGCGGACGGCGCGTATGGCCCAGGATTCGGCGCTCATGAGCTACGCGGCCATCGCGTATCTCCGCATCTCAGCCGGGCTGGGATTCTCGAAGATCGGTCGCGACCGGCTCATCTTCCGGCACGAGAACGTCACCCATGTGAAATGGCACCGTGACGTCGGCGCCTGGATCGACGTGAAGGGTTCGCGCACGGCGATCCCCGTCGCGCCCGACGAGGGCCAGAGGGAGGCGGAAGCCGACATAACGAACGATTCGGACATGACGCCGGTCCCCTACTATCCCGGTCAGGAACCGCTGCTGTCGTTCAACGGCACGGAAGTCGTGAAGGCGCAGGTGGACGAGCGGGACATGGTGCATCCGCTCGCGGAGGGCGCCGAGGCGTACTACACCTACGCCGTCGGAGATTCCGTCACCTTCCGACTGCCGGACGGTAGGACGATCGAGCTGCGCGAGCTGAACGTGCGGCCGCGGCAATCGAAGTGGAACGTGGCAGTCGGATCGCTCTGGTTCGATGCCCGATCTGGCCAACTGGTGCGCGCCGCCTACCGGCTCGCCGTCCCGATGGATGTCTGGGCGATCGTGGATGAGGAAGACCCCACGGCACAGGACGACATTCCTGTCTGGGTCAAGCCGCTGATCTCGCCGATGCGGGCACAGGTCAGCGCGATCGCCGTCGAATACGGGCTATACCAGGGGCGATTCTGGCTGCCGCGGCTTCGCAGCGCCGAGGGCGACGCGCAAGTCAGCTTCATGCGGGTTCCGTTCAAGTTCGAGCAAAGCTTCAAGTACTCGTCGGTGAACGGGCTCGACTCACTCCCGTTCATCGACGTCGCCGTGCGACCCGAGCCGCCGGATTCACTCTCCGAGGCGGATCGCGACAAGTGGCGTGACTCCGTGCGGGAAGAACGCCGCGACCAGCGGCGCGCGGTGGCCGATTCGGTGAAACGGGGCCTCAGGCTGCCGGTGTCTGATTGTGACGCCGACGGAACGCGCACCATGAAACGCCGCGCGGCGCAAGGGTCCGATCTGAAAGTCGCCGTGCGCGTCCCCTGCGACATCAGCAAACTGGCGAGCTCGCCGGAGCTGCCAAAGTCGATTTTTGACGAAGGCGAAGAGATCTTCGGATCCAAGGAACGGGACGCTCTCATCGCGGAAGCGCTGGCCATGGGGGCTCAGCCGCCCTTCGCGATTGGCGCGATTCCGCCGACGGTGAAATTCGGGCTCGAATTCACCCGCTTCAATCGCATCGAAGGGCTCTCCTCCGGCGTGCTGCTCGAGCAGAAGCTCGGGGCGGGCTACACGGCCTCGCTGTTCGGGCGCCTCGGCCACGCCGATCTCGAGCCCAACGCCGAGCTGACGCTCTCGCGCAGCAATCTTTCCAAAACCATTCGCGGCCGAGCATACAACCGTCTCGTTGCGTCGAACGACTGGGGGAACCCGCTCAGCTTTGGAAGCTCGCTCTCGGCGCTTCTCTTTGGTCGCGACGAAGGGTTCTACTATCGCGCGAGCGGACTGGAGCTCGAATGGGTGCGGGAGCGCGGCGCGTTCGTCACATGGAAAGCGTTTGCGGAACGTCAGCGCACGGCGGCCGCGGAGAACAACTTCTCACTCGGTCCGACGTTCATACCAAACATCGTCGCGCGCCCGGGAGAATACGCGGGCGTCGCCACGCGCGTCGTTCACTCCAAAGGGCTCGATCCGAACGGGTTTCGAGTCTTCACGGATCTGCGTCTCGAGAGCGCCGTCAGCGATTCGGCGAACGCGATGTACGGCCGCGGCGCGCTGGACCTCACCTTCACGCAGGGATTCGGCGCCGTTGCGGCGGCGCTCACGATGTCCGGTGGATCGTCCGCCGGAGCACTGCCCGCACAGCGCCGCTGGTATCTGGGCGGCGCGCACACCGTGAGAGGACAGCGTGCGGACACGGCGCAATCGGGCAACGCCTATTGGCTAGGACGGTTGGAAGTCGGGCGCGCGATGCAGGGCGTCAAGCCAGTCGTCTTCGGCGACGTCGGCTGGGCCGGTGATCGAACGATGCGAGAAAGAGGGCGTCCACTGAGCGGCGTCGGCGTGGGAGCGTCGCTGGTCGACGGACTGATTCGGCTCGATCTCTCGCGCGGCCTCTACCCACGCAAGCAGTTCCGGATGGACATGTACGTCGAGGCGAAGTTCTAGCGAGTCGTCGAGTAGCTTGCGCGCATGTCCGGTCCGCAATGGTTCGGCCGCGCGCGCCACGCCAACTTCAGGAAGAAGGCGATCGACGTAACGCTCGGCCTCCTGTACAGCGGCGGCTGGCCGGCGGTGATCACCTGCGCCATCGGACTTCAGGGCACGCTGCAGGTGGCCGAACACGTCTTTCGGATTCGGCGGCGCAACCCCAAAGCGCCCGTCCTTCGTGTGGTGTTCGCGTCCGACTTCCACGCGGGCCCGACACTGCATCCCAGGCTCATGGCGGACTCCATTGCCGCCATAGGCGACGCGCGCGCGGATCTCTTGCTGCTCGGCGGAGATTTCGTCTCGTTCCATGCGCGGTATGTGGACCGTTTGATAGAGCCCCTCCGATCCATCCACGCTCCATTGGGCAAATACGCCGTTCTCGGCAATCACGATCTCTGTGGCGACGATGCGTACATAGTGCGGCGGCTGGCCGACGCGGGGATCGCGACACTGGTGAACGCCAACGCGCGACTCGCCCCGCCGCACGATGACGTTTGGGTGTGCGGCCTCGACGACTGGGATGAGGGTGCGCCGGATGCCGGCAAGGCGTTTGCCGGCGCCGACGGTGGCGCGCGTATTCTCATGGCCCAGCCCGACGGATTGATGGTCGTGGGCGACAGGCCTTTCGATGTCGGGTTCTTCGGCCACGTGCACGGCGGCCAGTTTCTGCTGCGCAATCGTGAGCCGGCAATAAGCCACAAGGGGCCCATCAGCAAGCTGTACATGCACGGCGGCGTGTTTCACACCGGCGAGAGCGACGCTCCCGTCCTCGTGAGCCGCGGCATCGGCACGAGCACGCTCCCGGCGCGGCGCCACGCCGACCCACAGGTGCACATTTGCAGTCTGGTTCCACGAGAGTCATAGTGGCGGCGTGAGAGTGATCGTGTTCAACCCAAGCGGAGGCGCGGCCATTTGGGGGTCGCGCCTCCGCGCCGCATTGACGGTCCTGCAATCGCTGCCCGAACGCAGCGTGCTGGTGGCGACGGAAGCGACCGACATGGTCGGTCCCGTGCGTCGCGCGCTGGCCCAGCATCCGAACACGACACAGATCGTCGCATGCGGAGGCGATGGTACCGTCGCCGCGTGCGCCGCCGCGCTGGATGGCCGCGAGATTCCGATCGCGATCGTTCCAACGGGAACGACCAATGTACTCGCCTATGAGCTTGGGCTTCCTTCGAACGCCGTGCGCGCCGCGAAGCTGCTCGGAGGAGCGACGCGCCCGATCCCATTTCGTACCTGGAGCGCCAACGGACGCATGATGCTGCTCCAGCTTGGCGTCGGCTTCGATGGCCTCTTGATATGGCGCACCCCGCGCCGGATCAAACGCGCGCTTGGATTCCTCGGTGTGGTCTTCAGCGCGCTGCGCCAGGGCGTGACGTTCGACTATCCGCTGATGCGCGTCACCTGGGAGCTCGAGGAGGGCGCAACCCGCAGCGTCGTGGTCACCTCGGCCATGGTCGCCAACGCCAAACGGTGGGCGGGTCCGCAGCTGCTGGTGCCGACCGCCGATCCAAGCGACGATGTCGTGGACGTGCTGCTCCTTCAGTACCGCAATTTCCCCGAGCTCGCGCTCTTCTGGTTCGCGATCCTGTTGCCGGGTGCGCCGCACCTGCGCCTGAAGTTCGTCGAGCATGTGCGCATGCGCCGTCTGCGCATCGAGGCGCTTGGCCGCCCCGTAGAAGCCCATCTTGATGGCGAACCGAGTCTCATGACGCCCCTGGACGTTCGCCCGCTCGGCCGCGTCCACCTGCTCGCGCCACCGCTGTCTCCCGACGCGTGACGGAGCGCAGCTGGCGGCAGTAGCTTCTCGCCCATGAGCGATCCGAATTTCGAGCAGCGCGTTCGAGCCAGCTTCGGCAGGCAGCCGCTCATGAGAACGATCGGTGCCGTTCTCGAGGGCGTCGCGCCCGGAAAAGTCTCCATCAGGCTGCCGTTTCGGGAGGACCTGACGCAGCAGCACAGCTTCCTGCACGCCGGGACGATTGCGTCCATCGCCGACAGCGCCTGCGGCTACGCCGCGCTGTCGCTCATGAGCGCGGACGCCGCCGTGCTCTCGATCGAGTTCAAGGTGAACATGCTCGCTCCGGCGAAGGGGGAATCGATCGTCGCCCGGGCAGAAGTGATTCGGGCGGGCAAGACGATCATGGTGTGCCGCGCGGACGTCTTTTCGGCCACCGACGGTGCGGAGAAGCTCGTCGCGGCCATGCAGGGGACGATGATGGTGGTCACTGGCCGATCGCTGACCGATTGAGCCTGAACTTCCAGCCTGGAAGTGGGACGCTTGACGTTCTAGTAGATGTAAACCCTAGTGCCCACCGGCACGTAATCGAACAGCCACTCGATGTCCTCGTCGCGCAGACGCAAGCACCCGTGGGTTGCCGCTTTGCCGATCGAATTCTGGTGTGGCGTCCCGTGGAGCAGGACTCCCCCCCCAGTGTCGAGCTTGTACTTGCCCAACATTCCCTGGATCTTCCGGTTCTTCGATCCGGTCGGAGGAATGAACAGCGTATTGTCGAAGACGATCTCTTCGTCGAGCGGAAGCAGCGCAAACCCGGAGTCGGGGTGCATCACACCGGCTTCGCCGTCCTGGAACATGATCTTTCGTCCGCCGCTGATCGAAAACGGCTTGTTGAGCGAAAGCTGCTGAATCTTGAGACCGTATTCTTTCGCGGTCTCCGCGTAGTGCCATTCGGGCGGCGTCCAATGCGGGTCAGAGTCTTTGCCGCGCACCGAGCGAATGCCGCGTGGCGTGTCGAACTGCCAGCTCTTCTCACCAAAAACGAGCGTCTGGCCGCTCCCGATCGCCACCGGCGCTTCCAACACCGTATCCGTCCCGACGACGACCCAGAGCTTGCGGTCATCGAGCGAAACCGAGATATGGAGGTTCTGATCGCGCTTGGAGGCTTCGTACGCCATCGACCCCGCCACGCTGTCCGCGCGCGAGCGATACCGACGCCGTTCGATCGAGACGGTCGTCTTTCCGGTGTCCTCGGCAACCGTAACGCTAGCCCTGGAGCTCGGGAGCGGAGCTCGTGGATCGGCCGGCGTCAGACGCAGCCAATCGCCGCTCATCTTCTGCGCTTGCGCCTTCACCAAACCTGGAAGGGCTACCAGCGCAGCGAGGATCGCGCTGAGGAATTTGAGGACTTTTTTCCATTCGACTTCTGGGAGTACGGCCATTTCATCACCCGCGGTTGGCACCTATGCCCATCTGTTTCTTCAAGTTCGATGCCGTATAAGAGCAATGTAGTCTTGCATTTCCATTAGCCTGCCTGGGTCCGGTTGATCCCAGAAGCAGAACTCGCCGCCCGGGCGAACCCGAGCGGCGAGCCGTAACTGCTTCGTCCGACTTGCGTCGTCCGTCCAACCCTTCACTTCGCTTAGAAGTAGCGCACGCCAAGCGAAACCGGGAGCGTCCACGAGCGAGCACCATTCGCAGGAATCGCGAAGTAGCGTGCTTCGAGGAACATATCCTGGCTGCCGATATGGAAGTCCGTACCGACGCCGAAGTTGAAGCCGAACTTGTCGCTCCACGAGGTGTTGTTCGCGTTGGTGTAGCAGGCACCGCGAACGTTAAAGTCGCACTCGTTGCCGGTCGTCGAAGCGAGAGCAATTCTCTTGTAGCGATTGTAGTTCAGACCGCCGATCCCGTAGAAAGCCCAGCCCCCGAAGTTCAGCGGCTTGACCTTCAGGTCCGCGGCAAGGTGCAGCATGAGCGACGTGCCGCTGCCCTGCTCGTCGGGGTCCCAGCTCCCCTGCTCCTTACCAAGCTGCGACATCGCGCCGTCGAAGCGAAGACCGATCGGGCTGGTCTGCGACTCCCAACCGAGCACGCCACCGGCATGGAAGCCGTTGGTGTAGACACGGTCGATGTTCCCGTACGGCCAGGTCGTTCCGGCGAAGACGCCCCAGAACATCGGGCCCTTGATGTCCGGGATCACGAGCGGCTGCGGCGCCATTACCGTGACGGTGTCGATCCGCACGATCGTGTTGTCGACACGAATCGTGTCATACCGGGTGACGTATACCGTGTCGACACGGGTCGGCACTACATCACCCTTCGAGATATTGATCCGTTGGTCCGATGGACGACGGAGCCGGGTCGTGTCCTGCGACTGCGCCGCCGATTCGCTTGCTACAAGCGTAAGCGCCGCGGCGAGGCCCAGCGCGCAGGTGGTGATATTACGAACGCGCATACTGATTACTCCTCCTGGTGCGTTGCACGCCGCGACGTTAGTGTCGCGGTTTCGCCGCCGTGTAGGGCATCCTGCGTGCCGTTGCTCAAACGGAGACCGATTTCGCTCCGCTGATACTCCAGCGACACTGCTGGGTCCGTCAGGGTCGTACGCCCGCTGACGAGCTCAGAGCGCTACCTGGCTGCAGCGGATTCAGAAGCAAACTCAGGGCCGCGGCCGCTTAGGACTGCGGATTCTCGAAGGGCCACATCTCACAAATGCCGAATTTCGACATTGCCGTGATCGGTCTGGGCGCCATGGGGAGCGCAAGCGCACACGCGCTCGCTCGGAGCGGGGCCCGGATCGTCGCGTTTGACCGGTTGGGCCCGCCCCATTCCTTCGGTTCATCGCACGGACACACGAGAATCATCCGCGAGGCGTACTACGAGCACCCGCTCTACGTGCCCCTCGTGCGTCGTTCGTACGAGCTGTGGGATGAGCTACAAAAGGAATCGGGCGCCAAGCTGTTCATTCAGACCGGCGGAGTCATGGTTGGTACCGAGACAGGCCCGGTCTTCCGAGGCGCACTCGAGAGCGCACGCACTCATGACATTGCTCACGAGGTGCTCGACGCGCGCGCCCTCGCCAAGCGATTTCCCGCGTATCATGCGCGCGCCGATTGGGTTGCGCTGCTCGAGCAGCGAGCCGGGATGCTTTTCCCCGAGCGATGCGTGGAAGCCCAGCTCGCCGCGGCGCGACGGCGGGGTGCCAGTCTTCTCGTGGATGAAGCGGTGAAGAGCTGGACGCAGAGCGCCAAAGGCGTCTCGGTGGAAACGGCGAAGGGGACGTATCAGGCGAGTCGGCTCATTGTCGCGGCGGGCCCCTGGCTTCCGGGGCTGCGCGAGTCGCTCGGCGTCGCACTTCCACTCGAGATCGAGCGCCAGCTGTCGCATTGGTTCGAGCCGGAGCAGCCAGACGAGCGCCGGTACGGTGCTGCACACTGTCCGGTGGGGTTGTGGCAGATGCCCGACGGTGACGTGTTCGCCACGCTGCCCGACGAAGGACACGGAGTGAAGTGCGGGATGCATCACGCCGGATCCGCCACATCACCCGAAAAAGTCAACCGCGCCGTGACGCAGGGAGAGAACGCCGTCGCACGCGAGCTGCTCGAGACCGTCATGCCCGGTGCCGGAGGCCGCCTGCGCGAAGCCCGCGTGTGTTTGTACACGAACACTCCCGATCGGCACTTCATTATCGATTGGCTCAAGGGGGAGCGCGTCCTCGTGGTGAGCGCCTGCTCCGGACACGGCTTCAAATTCGCGAGCGCCATCGGTGAGATCGCCGCGCAGCTGGCGCTGGACGACAAAACCTGGCTCGATCTCGCTCCCTTCTCGCTCGCTCGGTTTCGCTGAGGCGGTGCCGCGCACGTCCTTCGGATGGCATATTCATCCCATGAAAGGGGATCGCCAATGACACCGACGAAGCCAGAAGATGTGTTCCGCGCCGAGAAAGAACGTGCTCTGAGCGTGCGCAACTCGCAGCATGCACGGCTCCTGGCCGAAGCAAAGGCCGCTTTCGACAAGCTGATGGCTGAGGGGCAAGCGGCGAGAAAGAGCGGACGTCCGCGCAAGCACCCGCTCCCTCCTTTGAAGACGTCGAGCGCGCGACCGCTGACAAAGCCCGAGTTTCTCATCTCGACCCCGATCGCCAAAGCCCCAACGCTGGCTGTCGTCTCGCCCACCGCGCCTCCACCGGCGAAGAGCGCGAAGCCGCACAGGGCCGAGGTGCGCGCGGGGACCGCCAAGTCCGCTCCCAATGCCAAGCGGGCGCGCCACGCGCCTCCGAAAAAAGCCGCGAAAGCCGCGGCCAAGTCGAAGCCCAAAGCGAAACGCTCGACGAAGCGCTGAGTGGCTGAACGGTCCGCCGGCGGTCCTCCTCCGAGTCTGCCCTCATCGCTGGACCTCGACCACGCGACCATGCAACAGATGGGTCGCCAAGTGGCCGACTTCGTCGCGGATCACCTCGCGACTCTGCGCGACCAGCCGGCGTATCGAACGTTGGATCGCGCGTCGGCCCGAAGTCTTCTGGACGCCAGTCCCCCGGAGCAGCCGCAATCGTTCGACGCGGTGTTGGAGCAGTTTCGCGACAAGGTCGTTCCGCACCACGCCCGCGAGCCGCACCCCCGATTCCTGGGCTACATCCCCAGCTGTCCGACATATCCGGCGGTGATGGGAGACTGGCTCGCGACGGGTTTCAATTTCTTCGCGGGCGTGTGGTCGGTGGCCGCGGGGCCGAACGAAGTCGAGCTGACGGTGCTCGAATGGTTTCGTCGCTGGATGGGAATGCCCGAAGGGACGCGTGGCCTCCTGACGAGCGGTGGCTCCGCCGCGACGGTGACCGCCGTGGTCGCGGCACGGCACGCCGCGATCGGCAATCAGGCCGGCGAGATCTCCCGTCTCACCGCGTACTGCTCCGATCAGGCCCACTCGTCCATAATGAAAGCGGCCTGGATCGCGGGCATTGCGCGCGAGCACGTCCGCGCGGTTCCCAGCGACGACGCGTATCGAATGCGCGCATCCCGGCTGCGCGAAATGGTGGCCACCGACCGGGACGCGGGCTTCCGTCCATTTCTCGTCTGCGCCACCGCGGGCGCGACGAACACGGGCGCCGTGGATCCGCTACACGAGCTCGCGGATTTCGCCGCGGACCAGAAGCTCTGGCTTCACACGGATTCGGCGTACGCCGGATTCAGTGTTCTGACGCAACGCGGCCAGCGGTTGCTGGACGGACTCGGCCGTGCCGACTCGCTCACGCTCGATCCGCACAAATGGCTCTACGTCCCCTTCGAGTGTGGGTGTCTGCTCGCGCGGGATCCACACGCGCTCGAGAGCGCGTTCAGCGTGCATCCGGAATACTTGCAGGACGTGCGCGTGCGCGAGTCCGAGGTCAATTTCTCGGACTACGGCGAACAGCTCTCGCGCTACTCGCGCGCGCTCAAGGTGTGGTTCTCGGTGCAGTACTTCGGCACCGCCGCGATCGGCGCCGCACAGGACCGCGCGATGTCGCTCGCGGAGCTCGCGGAGCGGATCGTCCGGGAGACGCCCGACATGGAAGTGCTCACGCCCGCGCAGTTCGGGATCGTCTGCTTCCGAGTCCGGCCCCGTGGGATGAGCGACAGGAATGCGCTCAACGACTTGAACAAGCGCGTCAACGACCGCGTGAATCACACCGGGTTCGTGTTGATGTCGTCGACGGTGTTGCGCGGCGCGCTCTCATTACGGCTGTGCATCCCCGGGTACCGCACGCGCGAGGACGACGTTCGCGAGATCCTCGCACTCGTCGCCCGGACCGCCGCTGAAGCAATGTCATCTGATGGCGTTGCGAACTCGACAGCATAATTGTGATTTACCTCACCGTCTGTTTACGTCATAACACGCTGTGATATAGTGATTTAACCACATTCACGGCACGTCGGCACTTTCCTCGCAGCGTGAGGGTACCTCGAGGAAAGTCATGCCGAATCTCACTACTACTACATCAGTGGCTGTGCTTGCGTGCGCGCTCATGCTGGGCGCTGGCCGCGCGAACGCACAGCCGTCTTCTCAAATCGCGCTCACGGGCGGTGTCGCCACGGATCAGCGAGGCGTCCGGTCGAACGCGGTCACGCTTGCGCCGTCGATGTCGGTCGATCTCAACCATCGGTTGTCGTTTCAGCTCGGTGGCAGCGCGACACGTTTCGCCACGGAAGCATGGTCATTGGGCGCGGCCGGATCCTTCGGGGCTCGAGAGACGCTCGCCCGCTTCTTCGCGTTGACGCTGAATGGGTCGGCAAACGCATCTCGACTCCAGGGAGGTACGGTCGCGTCGTTCGCTCAAGCCGAAGTCGTGCCCGCGATGGAGCTTCGGGTTGGCCCAATGACTTTGTTCGGTGGAGCGCGCGCGGCGCATGGTTACGCCGCGGAGCAGTCGGCGCAATCAGGGCTTCCCATCGGCAGCACGCCTCGCTCGGTGGTATCGGCCACGCGAGGCGGCGCCGGGCCGCTATTCGGCGCCCTGCTGATGTTTGCCGATGAATCGCGCAGCCTGCAGCTCGGCGCGCGCGAAGACAGGATGCGCGTGTCCGATGTCGCGATCGCCGATCGCGCGCTCTCACTGTCGGCGAGTCAGGGCATAGTCGCCGTGTCGCTCAACGCAGGCTCGCGTCAAGCGAGCGATGAAAACGTCACCTTCGGAAGCGGCGGTATCTCGGTCGCGCTGAGCCCCGCCGTATCACTCGACATCGCCGCGGGACGGTTCCCACGCAATCGGCTGCTCGGCACTCCCGGGGGCGATTTCATGAGCGCGGGATTGTCCTTTCGCTTTGGCGGTGGAGGCCGAGAGCCCTCGCTGCCCGAGGCGAGAGGCCCGCGGCCGCCGGAGCGGGGAATCACGCGACTCACACTCCACGCGCCGGACGCGCGTCGAGTCGAAGTCGCGGGCGACTTCAATGATTGGATGCCCACGGCGGCGAGTCGTGCCGCCAACGGCGTGTGGTACGCGGACCTGAAGATTCCGCCGGGACAGTATCGCTATGCGTTCCGGGTAAATGGGATCGAATGGCGCGTGCCGCACGGCGCCACCGCCGTGGATGATGGATTCGGTGGCAAATCGGCTTGGCTCACCGTACGAGACGCCAAGTCGCGTTCGTGAAACCTCAAGGAGGAACGATGCACAGGATTGCACTGACGTTAGCCATTGCGCTCACCCCCGCCGCGCTCGCAGCGCAGGTGCAAGGAGGAGCGCGTGCCCAATCGCAGACCAGGGCAGACGCACAAGTGAAGTCGGGCGCCGGCGCGCAGGTCTCAGCGTCGACAACCGTGGAGGTTGAGGTCGCGGTCGCACGCGAGCGCGGTCTCCCCACGCAACCCATTCGCCGCCGGGCGGCGGAAGGTCGTGCCAAGGGCGCCACGGAAGCGCAGATGGCGATGGCGGCCGGCCGCATGCGCGCCAACCTCGAGGCGGCGCACGAAGCCATGGTGCGCGC
>JBBDXZ010000103.1:17451-18426 GCA_040902075.1 Gemmatimonadaceae bacterium | reverse complement strand
TCTCTCCTTCGAAAAATGGTCAACAAGATCACGGTGGTCGGCGCCGGCAACGTCGGCGCCACGGCCGCTCAGCGGGTGGCGGAAAAAGAGCTCGCCCGCACCGTCGTCATGGTCGACGTCGTCGAGGGCGTCCCGCAGGGGAAGGGACTCGACCAATGGCAATCCGCGCCAATCGAGGGATTCGACTCTCGCGTGATCGGCACGAACGGATACGAGGAGAGCGCCGGCTCGGACATCGTGATCATCACCGCGGGAATTGCGCGCAAGCCAGGCATGTCGCGCGACGACCTGCTGAACACGAATGCCGGCATCGTGAAGCAGGTCTCCGAGCAGGTAAAGAAAACCTCGCCGAAAGCCATCGTCATCGTCGTGTCCAATCCGCTCGACGTGATGTGCTACGTCGCCAAGGAGGTGACCGGGTTCCCGCGCGAGCGCGTGATCGGCATGGCGGGCGTGCTGGACACCGCGCGCTACCGGGCCTTCCTCGCCGAAGCGCTCGACGTCTCAGTCCGCGACATCCAGGCGATGGTCCTCGGCGGCCACGGCGACACGATGGTGCCGCTCGTGTCTTACACGAACGTGAGCGGCATCCCCGTCACGCAGCTGATGGACCGCGCCAAGCTCGACGCGATCGTGGATCGCACCCGCAACGGCGGCGCCGAGATCGTGAAGCACCTCAAGACCGGATCGGCTTACTACGCGCCCTCCGCGGGTGCGGTACAGATGGCCGAGGCGATCGTGCGGGATCAGAAACGGATCCTGCCGTGCTCGGCGTGGCTCGAGGGCGAGTATGGAATGAAGGGGCTATTCCTCGGGGTCCCGTGTAAGCTGGGACGCAAGGGACTCGAGAAGATCATCGAGGTCGAGCTGACGGCCGACGAGAAAGCCGCCCTGAAGAAGAGCGCCGACGCGGTGCTCGAGCCGATGAAGGTGGTCAAACTCTAGTGGGGAGTGGGAAGTGGGGAGTTGGGGTTG
>JBBDXZ010000103.1:0-17441 GCA_040902075.1 Gemmatimonadaceae bacterium | reverse complement strand
TGGGTAGTGGGAATGATTCCTACCCACTACCCACTACCCACTACCCACTACCCACTACCCACTCAGAGTTTGGGCAGGGTAACCCCGCGCTGCGCCTGGTACTTGCCGCCCTTGTCCTTGTATGACACCTCGGGTTCTTCCTCGCCCCGGAAGAACAGCACCTGGGCGATACCCTCGTTCGCGTAGATCTTGGCGGGAAGCGGTGTCGTGTTCGAGATCTCCAGCGTCACGAATCCTTCCCACTCAGGCTCGAATGGCGTGACGTTCGTGATGATCCCACACCGAGCGTAGGTCGATTTGCCGACGCAGATCGTCAGGATCTGTCGTGGAATGCGGAAGTATTCGACCGACCGAGCGAGCGCGAAGGAGTTTGCCGGGACGATGCAGACGTCCGTCTCGACCTCCACGAAGGACTTGGGATCAAACTGCTTCGGGTCCACGATCGAATTCATGACGTTCGTGAAGATCTTGAACTCGCGCGCAACCCGCATGTCGTAGCCATAGGAGCTCACACCGTACGAGATGACTCCGGCACGCACCTGACGCCGCTCGAACGGGTCGATCATGCTGTGCTCCTCAGCCATTCGAGTGATCCAGCGGTCGGACATGATGGTCATAGACGCTCAGGGCTGAGGGCGCGATCGCAACGCGACAACCTAATCGGTTGCTCTTGGTTTTCAGTCGGCGTAGTTTTCTCTCCGGACTTAGTGAAACTTTTCACGAGGTTGGAGGGCCATGGGCCGCACGTACTTACCCGTGCTACTGCTCCTCGGTTTCGTCGTCGCGAACGCGGTGATGATGCTGCTGCTCTCTCATCTCACCATGCGTTCGCGGCCTACCGCCGTGAAGCAGACGCCCTACGAGTCCGGGATGCCTCCGCTCGGCGACGCGCGCGAGCGGTTCTCGGTGAAGTTCTACATGGTCGCGGTGTTGTTCATCATTTTCGACATCGAGACCGTGTTCATGATTCCGTGGGGCGCGCATTTTCGGGAGCTGTCGTGCGGGGTCCCACTGGCCAGTGGTGTCTGCCCGGCTGGCCAGACGTCGCTGTTCGGGTTGGTGGAAATGGTCATCTTCATCCTCATTCTGCTCGTCGGCTTCATTTACGTGTGGAAGAAGGGAGCGCTGCAATGGGATTGAGCCCACGTCCGGACCGTCCACAAGTCGTCCAGAGCTCGGACGAACCCTGGATCACGACGCGCCTGGATTTCCTCGTGAACTGGTCGCGCGCCAATTCGCTGTGGCCGATGCCGTTCGGCACGGCGTGCTGCGCGATCGAGTTCATGGCGTCGGCCGCGAGCAAGTACGATCTGGCGCGCTTCGGCATGGAGCGCATGAGCTTTTCTCCGCGCCAGGCGGACGTGCTCATCTGCGCCGGGCGGGTGCCCTTCAAGCTGGCGCCCGTCCTGCGACGCATCTGGCAACAGATGCCGCAGCCCAAATGGTGCATTTCGATGGGCGCGTGCGCGTCCACCGGCGGGATGTTCGACAACTACGCGGTGGTGCAGGGGATCGACACCATCATTCCGGTGGACGTCTACGTCCCAGGTTGTCCTCCACGACCTGAAGGCCTGATCTACGGGATCATGCTGCTTCAGAAAAAAGTCATGAACGAGCGCTCCAAGGACAAAACGCTGCGGCAGGAGATGGAGCCGGATCCCAAGAGCCAGCTCTACATTCCCGCGCCGGTCATTGACGAGCTTTCGGAGCCCTTCGGTAACTCGGTTCACCAGACGCGCTCCGGCCTGTGACCGCGCCCGTTCCGTTCACGCCCGTAATGGCGGGCGAGGCGTCGAAGGACGCCCCGGCGCCGGTGACTCCGAGGGACCTCCCGCACCGTGGCGGGCCGCCGAATCCGTCGGCTGACGCGCTGCGTCAGCGGTTCGGCAAGGCGGTGCAGCGCGTCGACGTCGTCTGGGGCGAGACGTCAGTCGTCGTCGACAATTCCCAGCTCGCTGCGGTCGTGCGGTGGCTCCACGACGATCCATCGCAGCGGTACGATTTGCTGGCCGACCTCACCGCGGTCGAATTCCGCGACGCCGAGCAGCCCATCGAAGTCGTGTGGCACTTGCGATCCCTGCCGTATCGCCGGTTTCTTCGCCTCAAAGTGCTTCTCGAGAAAACACAGGAGCTCAAGGTACCGAGCGTATGGTCGGTCTATAAAGCGGCCGATTGGCTGGAGCGGGAATGCTTCGACATGTTCGGTATCAAGTTCGAAGGGCATCCTGATTTGCGCCGCATTCTCATGTGGGAGCAGTACCGGGAGGGTTTCCCGCTTCGCAAGGACTTCCCGCTGCGCGGCCGCTTCAGCCGCTCCGAGCAGCTCAAGCAGGCGCTCGCCGCGAATCCTGAAGCCCGCTACTCGATGGAAGAGCTGAGCATCGCGCAGGCCTACGAAGACTTGCCTGACGAAATGCGCCGTCGTCTGTCCGCCGGCGAGAAGACGGGAGAGTAGCGACAGTGGCCACACAGAAGCGCACCGTCGAGGTCGAGCTCTCCACGTCCGGGTTGGACTCGCGGGGACGTCCCAAGCGGACGCCGCTCGTGACCGACGATTCGGGAAACGTGATGACGCTGGAGGCGCCGCCCGGGCTTGAACCCGATCTGATCGGTGAGCACATGCTCATCAACCTCGGACCGCAACACCCCGCGACTCACGGGGTGTTGAGGCTTGTTTTGGAGCTCGAGGGCGAGACAGTCGTGCGGTGCATTCCTCACATCGGGTATCTGCACTGCGGCTTTGAGAAGATGGGCGAATACCGGCAGTACAATCAGATCATCCCATGGACGGATCGCGAGGACTATCTGAACTCGCCGGGCAACAACGTCGCCTTTTCGCTCGGCGCGGAGCGGCTGTTCGGGATCGAGATCACCGAGCGGTGCAAGGTGCTTCGCGTCATTACGTGCGAGCTGTCGCGCATCATGTCGCACCTGGTTTGGGCGGGGACGACCTGCATCGATATCGGTGCGTTCACCCCGTTCCTCTGGATGTTCTACCAGCGCGAAGCGATCTACAAGCTGCTCGAGGACTGGGTCGGTGCGCGCCTCACGGTCTCGATCACTCGCGTCGGTGGCATGGCGGCGGACGTTCCCGACGGCTGGGTCGATCAGCTCAAGCATTTCGTTCGGACGTTCCCGAAGACGATGAGCGAAGTCGATCGAGTGGTCACGCGTAACGGGATCTGGGTGGGGCGCACCGTCGGGTTGGGCGTGATGAGCCCCGACGAGGCGGTCAACTATGGTCTCACAGGGGCGATGCTGCGCGCGTCGGGCGTGGCCTACGACGTCCGGAAGGACTTTCCATACCTCGACTACGAGACGTACGACTTCGATGTCCCGATCGGCACCAGCGGAGACGTGTACGACCGCTACCTCGTCCGCATGGAAGAGATGCGGCAATCCATTCGCATCATCGAGCAGGCCATCGAGCGTCTGCCCGACGGGCCCGTGAACATCGACGACCATCGCGTGGTATTGCCGCCGAAAAGCAAGGCGACCAGCGACATGGAGTCGATGATTCACCACTTCAAGCAGGTCATGGAAGGACCGCGGCCGCCGATCGGCGAATCGTACGTCGCCGTGGAAAGCCCCAAGGGAGAGAAGGGCTACTATATGGTATCGGACGGCACGTCCAAGCCGGTCCGCTGGCGCATTCGTCCGCCGTCCTTCGTGAACTTGTCCGCGATCCCCAAGATGGTGGAGGGCCATCTCCTCTCCGACGTGATCGCGATCAACGCGAGCATCGACATCGTGATGGGGGAGATCGACCGATGAACGCCCAGACGTCTAGCGTCGGACATCCGACGTCTGGACACGAACCCGTGTTCGTCGGCGACCGCCGGAACGAGCTCGACGACATTCTGACGCGCTATCCCACCAAGATGGCCGCGCTCCTCCCCGCGCTCTGGATCGTGCAGGACAGCCGGGGCTGGGTGAGCGAAGCGGGCATGGCCGAGGTTGCGGAGGCGTTGGAGCTCACCCCCGCGTACGTCAAAGGCGTGGTCACGTTTTACACGATGTACCACCAACACCCCGTCGGGCGGCACTTCATCCAGGTCTGCACCACCTCACCGTGCCAGATCTGCGGCGCCGAAGAGGTGCGCGACGCGTTTCTCCGCCACACGAGCTGTGAGGAGCTGGGTGTCACCTCGGAAGACGGGAAGTTCACGGTCATCGAAGTCGAGTGCCTGGGCGCGTGCGGGTTCGCGACACCGGTCATGATCAACGAGCAGTTCATCGAATCGGTCACCCCGGCGAAGGTGCCGGAGATTCTTCGCGGTCTGAAATAATGGGCTATCCGCACAAACCCCACGGACGCGAGACGACAGTGCTCTCGAAGCACTTCGGTAATCGCGACGCCATCACCCTCGACGGCTGGAAGAAATTCGGCGGCTACAAGGCACTCGGTGCGGCACTCGAAATGTCTCCGGGCGACATCGTCACACTGATCAAGGACTCAGGTCTGCGCGGTCGGGGCGGTGCTGGCTTCCCGACCGGGATGAAGTGGTCCTTCATGAAGCCGGGAGACGGCAAGCCGCACTACCTGATCTGCAACGCCGACGAGTCCGAGCCGGGAACGTTCAAGGATCGCGAGATCATGCGATGGACGCCGCACGCGCTGATCGAAGGCTGCGCGATCGGCTCGTACGCGATCGGCGCCGAAACGTGCTACATCTACATCCGCGGCGAATTCACCGAGCCCCTGGAGCGCGTGGAAGCGGCGCTGCGCGAGGCGCGCCAGGCCGGCATCATCGGGAAGAACGCGATGGGTTCCGGCAAGGCCATCAATATCTGGGTGCATAAAGGGGCGGGAGCGTACATCTGCGGCGAAGAGACCGCGATGATGAACTCGCTCGAGGGACGCCGCGGCAACCCGCGCATCAAGCCCCCGTTCCCGGCGGTGTCCGGCGTGTTTGGCCAGCCGACCACGATCAACAACGTCGAGACGCTGGCAGCGGTGCCACCCATCATCAATCAGGGCGCGAACTGGTACAAGAAGTTTTCGCGCTCCGACAATCCCAAGAGCACCGGGACCAAGCTGTACTCGGTCTGCGGCAACATTCAGCGGCCGGGCAACTACGAAGTGCCGATGGGATTTCCGTTCAAGGATTTTCTGTACGAGCTCTGTGGCGGACCACCCCCGGGCAGAAAGTTGAAGGCGATTATTCCCGGCGGCATCTCCGTCCCCATCCAGACGCTCGCGGAAGCGGAAGCCTCACTCATGGATTACGAAGGTTTCGTCGCGCAGGGCTCGATGCTCGGCTCTGGCGGCGTGATCGTCGTCGATGACGCCCAGAATCTGGTGCGATTCATCGCGAGGGCCGCGCGTTTCTTCGCCCATGAATCGTGTGCCCAATGCACGCAGTGCCGAGAAGGCACCGCGTGGACGACGAAGATCGTGGAGCGCATCGCCGCCGGCGACGGCAGCATCGAAGACCTCGACACGCTGCTCAGCATCGCGGACAACATGACGGGAAAGACCATCTGCGTGCTGAGCGACTCGTGCGCCACTCCGGTGGTGTCGGGAATCAACAAGTTCCGCGCGGACTTCGAAGCCTCGATCAAGAAGCGCACAATGCACCCGGTGCCGGCGGTCGCATGACCACGCCTCCGACCGCACCGCCGAGCGCTGTCACGCTCACCATCGAAGGGCGGCAGGTGACCGTGCCTGTGGGCACGTCGATGCTCGAGGCGGCGAAGACAGTGGGGGTGTTGATCCCGCACTACTGCTATCACCCGGGGTTGCCCGTCGCCGGCGTCTGCCGGATGTGCCTCGTTGAGGTCGAGAAGGCGCCGAAGCTCGCGCCCGCGTGCGCGACAGCCGTCGCCGAGGGGCAGGTCATTCACGTGCACTCGGACAAGGCCCTTGAGGCACGCAAAGGCGTACTCGAGATGCTGCTCATCAATCACCCGCTCGATTGCCCGATCTGCGACCAGGCTGGCGAATGCGAGTTGCAGGATTACACGTTCCAGGAAGGCCGCAGCGAAGGGCGTTACCGCGAGCCGAAGCGCTTCAACCCCGTCGAGGACTTCGGTGGCGACGTCGTGTACGTGGCGAACCGGTGTATTCTCTGTACCCGGTGCGTGCGGTTCATGGATGACGTCGCGCACGATCCGGTGCTGAACGTGAGCGAGCGCGGCGATCGCGCGCTCATCGGCAAGTTCGAGGGCGAGGATCTCACACATCCCTGGGCGGGGAACGTCATCGACCTCTGTCCCGTGGGAGCGCTGCTCTCGAAGGACTCTCTGAACAAGGCGCGCGCGTGGGAGATGGACCGCACGGCGTCGGTCTGCCCGAACTGTTCGCAAGGGTGCAACATGATGGTGGAGACGCGCGACAACGTCGTCGTGCGCCTGCGTCCGCGCCCGAACGAGGACGTGAACCAGTACTTCATGTGCGACCACGGTCGCCTGAATTATCGCTGGCTGAACAGACAGGACCGCGTCGACGTCCCGCACGTTCGGAACGGCAGCGGCATGGGACCCATGGGACCCATGGGACCCATGGGACCCATGGGACCCACGGATTTCGACGGCGCCTTGATCGCGGCCGGCAAAGTGTTGAGCGGAAAGCGCGCGTTCATCCTGGCCTCGCCGATGTTGTCCAACGAGGCGCTGTATCTTCTTTCCCGCATCGCGAAGAAGACCGGGGGGGCGGGTGCGTTCCGCGTGCCCCAGGGCGACGAAGCGCCGCTGCCTGGCGTGGAGGATCTCTCGCTGCGACGCGACCGCGCGGCGAACGGGAACGGCGCGGAGCTGTTTGGCTTCACCCGCACGGACAATCCCCTGGCTGGGATGAAATCGGGCGACGTCCTGATCGTCGCCGATGAAGAGTTGGCGGGCGTCGACACCCCGAACATCAGCGCGGCGGGAGCGGTCATCGTGGTGGGAACGATGGTGCCGAAGTGGGCGGCTGGGAAAGTCGCGGTTGTCCTGCCGGTCGCGAACATGGCGGAGGAGGAAGGGACCTTCACCAACTTGCGCGGTCGCGTCCAACGCTTCCTGCAGGCAAAGTCGCCACCGGGGTTCGCGCGCCCCACCTGGTGGGTGCTCGGCGACCTGCTGAGCGCGATCGGCGAGAAGACCGACTACTTCCTCGCGAGCGAGGTGTTCGCCGCGTTGGCGAAGGACGTCCCGCCGTTCAGCGGCCTGACGTACGACAATCTCGGCGTGAAGGGCCGCGAGATTGCCGGCGCAAGCACGGGAGCGAGGGCATGACCCTGCCCGTTCCGGTCCTCGCACTGCTGCAAGCCGCGCAAGCCGCGCAAGCCGCGCCACCGCAATCGATGGGCGTGTTTCTCGTCGCGACCGTGATGAAGATGCTCATCGTCTTCACCATTTATTTGGTAGGCGTTGCCATGTTGACGCTCGCCGAGCGCAAGATCTCGGCGTGGATGCAGGACCGGCACGGCCCGAACCGCGTGGGAAAGGGCTGGCTGCAACCCGCCGCCGACGGTTTGAAGAACATCATGAAGGAGGAGACGTACCCCGACGCGGCGTACCTTCCGATCTTCATACTCGCTCCCATGATGGCGTTCATCCCGGCGCTGATCGCCTGGGCTGTGATTCCGTGGGGTGCACCCTGGGATTCGCCGTGGGGGCGTATCGAGCTGGCGCTGGCGCCGCTGCCGATCGGCTTTCTGTACGTCCTCGCGATCACGTCGATCGGCGTGTATGGCATCGTGCTCGCCGGGTGGTCGTCGAACAACAAGTATTCGTTGCTCGGCGGCATCCGCTCGAGCGCCCAGATGGTGTCGTACGAGATCGCGATGGGCATGGCGACGATTCCCGTGTTGCTCCTCGCGGGGAATGTGTCACTCAGCCGCATCGTGGAGCAGCAGGCCGCGGTCGGGCCGCTCTCGTGGAACGTCGCGACGGCCACTATCGCGTGGATGATCTTCCTCATCGCCGCGTTCGCGGAAACCAACCGCTTGCCGTTCGACCTGCCGGAGGCGGAGTCGGAGCTCATCACGGGATACCACTCCGAGTACAGCGCGATGAAGTTCTCGATGTTCTTCATCGCCGAATACGCGAACATGGTGACGGCCAGCGCGTTGATGGCGGCTCTGTTCTTCGGCGGCTGGGACATTCCGTTCACCGCGTGGGACAACACCGCGCCGCATACGGGCGTCAAGACCCTGCTCACGACGCTGTTGTTCTTCGGGAAGACGCTGTTCTTCGTCTTCTTCTATATGTGGATCCGTTGGACGCTGCCGCGGTTCCGCTACGACCAGCTCATGGCGCTCGGCTGGAAGATCCTGCTGCCGGTCGCGCTCGCGTACATCGTGATCGTCGCCAGCGCCATCATCGCGCTCCAGCTGATCGGCTTCGCGCCGGCCTCCTGGCAGTACAGCGGTTCGCTCTTCGGCTTGAACGTGGTGCTGGTGATCCTCTTGTTCTTCGTGTTCGACCGCGGCCGGCTCGTCAGTCCGGCGTCGTCGCGACTCGACGCGCGGCACGTTCAGCGGTTGCGCGCGCTCACCGCTGCCCGCATGCAGCATGCGCCCGATGCCGGCGCGGAGGTAACGCGATAGATGGCCATTGGCGTCAAAGTGATGGAGCGCCCGATCGAGCAGACCAGCTACCTGCGAGCGACGCTCAAGGGAATGGCGTTGACCCTGAAGCACATGTTTCAGGAGAAGGTCACGGTCCAGTATCCGGAAGAGAAATGGTCGCTCTCGCCCCGGTGGCGCGGGACGCACCGGATGCTCACCACCGAAGACGGCAAAGCCAAGTGCGTGGCGTGCGGCTTGTGTCCGACGGTGTGCCCCGCGAACTGCATCAAGTTGGTGCCGGGCGAGGACGAGAAGGGGAACCGCTATCCGCTGGTGTTCGAGATCGACGAGTTCCGCTGCATCTTTTGCGGCTACTGCCAGGAGGTGTGTCCCGAGGAAGCGATTCACGTCGGCCGGCATTACGAGAATTCCGAGTACAGCCGCGACGGCTTCGTGTACGACCTCGAGCGATTGATGGCGCAGACGCATCCGGTGTGCGAGATGTGGGATCCCGCCGACCCCAAAGGCGAATAGTCATGACCGCAGATTCCTCAACGCCCGCTTCGCGGGCACCCGGCTCGGAATGACATCGATGCCGCAAGGCGACTTCCCGCTCTTCTACACATTCCATTTTTACCTCTTCGGCATCATCGCCGTGGTGTCGGCGCTGCTGTTCGTGACGCGCAAAAGTCCCGTGGCCGCGGCGCTGTGGCTGGTGAACACGATGTTCAGTCTCGCAGCGCTCTACGTGATGCTGGACGCGCAGTTCATCGGGGCCATCCAGGTGATCGTCTATGCCGGCGCGATCATGGTCGTGTTCCTGTTCGTGATCATGCTCCTCAACCTCGGGCATCCGTCCGAGCTGGCGGACGCGCGCGGCACGGGGTGGAAGCTCGCGGCGGGATTGGTGGGGTTGGCGTTGCTCGCGCAGGTGTTCGCGCTGGCGCGCGCCCGGGTCTCGGAGCAGCTCGCCCTGCCGCCCGGCTCCATCGCCGAGTCCGTGGCGCGCGAGGGAGCCATCGCGCCGATCGCGCGGCCGCTGTTCACCGAATATCTGCTCGCGTTTGAGATGACCAGCATCCTCTTGCTCACCGCGATCGTCGGCGCGGTCGTGCTCGGACGACGGAGACAGGATGCTGGCTGAGTCGCTGTTCTTCTCCGCCGTGTTGTTCGCCATCGGCGTCGTCGGGGTCCTGACGCGTCGCAACGCGATCATCATCTTCATGTGCGTCGAGCTCATGCTCAACGCGGTGAATCTCGCGTTCGTGGCGTTCGCGCAGGTGTACGGTGTGGCGGGGCAGGTGTTCGTCTTTTTCGTCATGACCGTCGCGGCAGCCGAAGCGGCCGTCGGGTTGGCGATCATCATCGCGCTGTTCCGGCATAATCAGACGGTGAATCTGGCGCACATCAACCTGCTAAAGGGCTGATGCCGATCTCCGCGCTGCAAGCGCCCGAAGCCGCGCAGGGACTCGCTGGCACCGCCGCCGAGTGGCTGTGGGTCGTGCCGATGTTGCCGTTGCTCGGGTTTGTGATCAATGGCGCGCTTTCGCTGTTCAGCGCGACCCGCCTTGGCCCGGGGGATCCATCTGCCGCGCATACCGCGGACGGCGGACATGACGGCGGACATGACGGCGGACATAACAGCGGACATGAGAGCGGACATGGGGACGACCACGACAGCGGTCATGCCGCCGGGCGGCACCGGTTCGCCGCCGTCACGAGCTTCGTCGGGCCCGCCGTTTTGATCCTGTCGTTCCTCGTCTCGGCGGTCATTTTCTGGGATTTCAGACAGGCCGGGTCGCACGAGCCGTTCGTCCAGCGGTACTTCACGTGGATGATCGCGGGCGGATTGGAGATCGACGCCGCGCTGATGGTGGATCAGCTCTCGCTCGTGATGCTCCTGGTCGTCACCGGCGTCGGCGCGTTGATCCACGTGTTCAGCGTTGGGTACATGCGGGACGATCCTGGGTATCCGCGGTACTTCGCGTACCTGAATCTGTTCGTGTTCTTCATGCTCGTCTTGGTGCTGGGCGCGAATTACCCGGTGCTCTTCGTCGGATGGGAAGGCGTGGGGCTCTGCTCGTATTTGCTCATCGGCTTCTGGTTCAGCGAGAAGGCGAACGCGGACGCGGGGAAGAAGGCTTTTATTGTGAATCGCATTGGCGACTTTGGGTTCCTTGTCGCCATGTTCCTGCTCTTTGCCAACTTCGGCGCGCTCGACTTCGAAGGGCTCCACGCGGCGACGAAGGGCGTGACGGGCGGCGTGCTGGTGACGGCGATCTGCCTCTTTCTCTTCCTCGGCTGCACGGGGAAGAGCGCACAGATCCCGCTGTATACCTGGCTTCCGGACGCCATGGCCGGCCCGACCCCCGTCTCCGCCCTCATCCACGCCGCCACGATGGTCACGGCGGGGGTGTACCTCATCGCGCGGAGCCATTTCCTGTTCGCGCTGGCTCCGGTCGCGAGCTTGACCGTCGTCGTCATCGGCGCGCTCACCGCCGCCTTCGCGGCGACGATCGCGCTCAAACAGTGGGACATCAAGAAGGTCCTGGCGTACTCCACGATCTCGCAGCTCGGATACATGTTCGTCGGCGTCGGCGCCGGCGCGTACGTCGCCGGGATGTTCCATCTCGTCACGCATGCGTTCTTCAAGGGGCTGCTGTTCCTCGGCTCCGGCTCGATTATTTACGCGATGCACCGGGCGTATCACGCCACACACGTCCACGAAGACGCGCAGGACATGCGGAACATGGGCGGCCTGCGGCACCACATGCCCTGGACGTGGGCACTCATGTGGATCGGGACGCTGGCCATCGCCGGCGTGCCTCCGCTGTCCGGTTTCTTCTCGAAGGACGAGATCCTTACCTCGGTGTTCGCGCGCGCGCGCGAGTCCGTGCTCGCCGACGCACGCTGGTTCGGAATCCCCGGCGACATCGTGCTGTACGCGTGCTACGTCCTGGGGCTCGTGGCGGCGCTCATGACCGCGGTCTACATGACGCGCATGATGCTCTACACCTTTCACGGCCCGAACCGCACGGGCGAGAAGGAGCGGCAGCATTTCTCTGAGGCACCGTGGGTGATGACGGGCCCGCTCGTGGTGCTAGGTGCGTTGAGCGCGATCGGCGGAGCGCTCAATCTGCCGGCGTTTCTGCCCGTCGGGCCGACCGCGCGGTTCGAGCACTGGCTCGAGCCGGTGGTGGGTGAATCCGCATTGCACATCGCGAAGGGCCAGGCACCGCATCTGTCGCACCGGTTGGAGTACGGCCTCGTCGGATTGGCCGTGTTCATTGCGTTGCTCGGTATCTGGATCGCGTGGAGCCGGCTCAAACCCGAAGCGCTCGTCCCAAAGACACAGGCGACGCCGGAAGAAGGGTTCGAGCGCGTGCTGGAGCACAAGTACTACGTGGACGAGATGTACGACAAAGCGATCGTGCAACCGACTTACTCCACCTCGAAAAACCTGCTCTGGCGCGGGATCGATATCGGTCTCATCGACGGCATGATGGTCAACGGAAGCGCGTGGTTGGCTCGCGGCTTCGGCTTGGTCGGATCTGCGCTCCAATCTGGACAACTCGGAACGTACGCGTGGGTCCTTGTGCTCGGAGTCTTGGCGGTCGTCGGCGCGGTCACCTTCGCTAATCCATGAGCGAATTCCTGAATTCCATCGGTTACATGAGCTGGGTGCTGCCGGCGCTTCTGGCGATCCCAATGGCCGGCGCCGCCCTCATTTGGCTGACGCCGACTCCTCGTCGTCGAGGTCTCGTGCCCGGCGCCGACGAGGTCATGTCCGGCCTCGCGAACGGACCCCGCTGGCTCGCTTTCATCGTGCTGCTCGTCGAGTTCATCGTCTCGGTTGGGCTCTGGTGGACCTTCGATCCCGGCGTCGTCCAATGGCAGGCGCCCTTCGACATCCCGTGGATTCCATCCTGGGGCGTGCGGTTCACGCTCGGGATCGATGGCATCGCCCTGATGATGATTCTCCTGACGACATCGATCATGGTGTTGTCGGTGCTCGGGAGCTGGACGGGAGTCCGGACGCGGACGCACGGCTACTACTCGCTGATGTTGATCATGACGAGCGGGATGCTCGGCGTCTTCATGGCGCTCGATCTGTTCCTGTTCTACGTGATGTGGGAAGTCATGCTCGTCCCGATGTACTTCATCATCGGGATCTGGGGCGGCGAGCGCCGGATCTACGCGAGCGTGAAATTCTTCATCTATACGATGGTCGGCTCGCTGCTCATGCTCGTCGCCATTGTGTATCTCGGACTGGCCGGGGCGGATCCGCGCACGGGCATCCCCAATTTCTCGTACGATCAGATCCTCGCGACGGTGCGGGTGACTCCCACCGCGGCGCTCTGGCTCTTCGGCGCATTCTTTCTCGCGTTCGCGGTGAAGGTCCCAATGTTCCCGTTCCACACGTGGCTGCCGGACGCGCACGTGGAAGCGCCGACCGCCGGCTCGGTGGTCCTCGCCGGGATCATGCTGAAGCTCGGGACCTTCGGGTTCATCCGGCTCGCCGTGCCGCTTTTTCCGGAGGCGGCCATGCGCGAGGACGTGCGCGCCGTCATCCTGGGACTCGCGGTGATCGGCATCATCTACGGGGCACTGGTTTCGCTGGTGCAACCGGACTTCAAGAAGCTCGTGGCGTATTCATCCGTGAGCCACCTTGGCTTCGTGATGCTGGGCATCTTCGCGCTCACCGTGGAGAGCGTGCAGGGCGCGCTCCTCGTCATGATCAACCACGGGATTTCGACCGGCGCGCTGTTCTTCCTGGTTGGCATGATCTATGAGCGCCGCCACACACGCATGATCGAGGCGTATGGCGGAATCGCGCGCACCGTGCCGCTGTTCGCGACGCTGCTCACGGTCGTGTCCTTGAGCAGCATTGGCGTACCGGGTACGAACGGGTTCGTCGGCGAGTTCCTTGTGTTGGTCGGAAGCTTCAAGACACGGCCCGTCTTGGCGGTGATTTCCGGAACCGCTGTCATCTTTGCGGCGGCGTACCTGCTCTGGGCCATTCAGCGGATTCTCTTCAATCCGCTCGATAAGCCCGAGAACAAACACATCCCCGACCTCAACCGGCGCGAACTGGCGCTCATGGTGCCCCTCATCGCCGGCATCGTGTGGCTGGGCGTTTACCCCGCCCCGGTGCTCCGCCGCATGGAAGGTGCCGCGACCCGGTTCGTCCAGCAGGTCGAGACGCGGGCATTTCGCGGGTTCGCGGAGCGCTGATGCAATCTCTCGATCTCTCCGTCCCGCTCCAACTCACCATCGCGCTCGGCCCGGATCTCCTGTTGATGGTGGGCGCGATGATCCTGCTCCTGTGGGCGGCCTGGCGTCCCGACAGCGCCGCGCATCAGCGCAGAGTCGCCACGGCCAGCATCGTTCTCACCGTTCTGACCGGGGCGGCGGTCTGGTGGTATTTGCTGCGCGGGTACACGGCTGCTCCGGGCCCGATCGCCATCGACAACTTTCGATGGATGGCCGACCTGGTGATTCTGACCGGCACCGTCTTCGCCATCGCGCTGGCGCGCGACGACAACGACCGGCAGGGAATCGGCGTCGCCGAGTCACACGTGCTCATCCTGCTCGCGTCCTCCGGCATGATGCTGCTGGCCGCGGCACGCGACCTCATGATCGTTTTTCTTGCCGTCGAGCTGATGTCGATCGCCGCGTACGCCCTTGCCGGATTGAACCGGCGTAGTGTTCGCTCGGCCGAAGGCGCATTGAAGTACTTCCTCCTGGGCGCGTTCTCGAGTGCCTTTCTGCTCTATGGCATCGCACTCGTCTACGGCGCTACGGGAACGACCAACCTCGCGTTCATCGCGGAGCGCATGGTAGCGGGGAGCGAGGGCGCCACGGCGTTGATGCTCGGGGGAAGCGCGGGCACGGCCGCCCTGATGCTCGCGGGGATCGCCTTTCTTCTGGTCGGATTCGGGTTCAAGGTCGCGACCGTTCCATTCCACATGTGGGCGCCGGACGTCTATGACGGCGCACCCTCGGCCATCACCGCGTACATGGCGGCGACGGTCAAAGCCGCGGCGTTCGCGGCCTTCCTGCGTGTGTGGCTCGAGGCATTTCCGGCGGCGTACGGCGCCTGGCACGCGGCGCTCGTGGCGCTGGCGGTGGCAACGATGATCGTGGGGAACGTCGTCGGGTTGGCGCAGCGCAACCTCAAGCGGCTGCTCGCGTACTCCAGCATCGGACACGCCGGTTATCTGTTGGTGGCGGTCGCGCCGGCGTCGTTGCAGGGCGCGTCGGCGATGCTCTTCTACTTGTTCATCTACACGCTCGCGACCTTTGGCGCCTTTGCCGTCATCATCGCGATGACGCGCCCGGGCCGACAGACCGTCATGGTGGACGAGCTGTCGGGTCTGTGGGCGGTGCGTCCGTGGCTCGCCGTCGGCATGACGGTGTTGATGCTCGCCCTGTTGGGGTTTCCCGTCTTTGGCGGCGGCGGCTTTTTCGCCAAGTGGTACGTGCTGCAGGCAGCGCTGCAGTCGCCCAATCCCCAGGTGGGGCTCGCCGTCGCGCTCGTGCTCACCACCGTGGTGTCCGCCGGCTACTATCTGTACGTGATCATGGTGATCTTCATGCGCGCCCCGAGCGCCGACGCCGAACCGTTGCCGCCGACGCCGGCGCTCACTCGGGTGGTGCTCGCCACCGCGGTCGTGGGCATTCTCGTATTGGGCGTGTATCCGAACTGGCTGCACCGCGTGGCCGCGAAAGGACTACCGCGCGTCGAGGACGCGTCGATCGTCCACATCGGCAACGCGCCCATACGACGCTCGCGCTGAGATGGTTGGCGTTCCATGACGAGTAGCATTCCCGTAGGGATTTTCCGCCAGTACGACATTCGCGGGATCGTGGGTCGCGACCTCACGCCCGACGTGGCTCGCGCGATCGGACGCGCGTTCGCGGTGTACGCCGCGGAGCATGGAGCTCGCGGCGCCGTCGCCGTGGGCCGCGATAATCGACCGAGTGGCGAACGCTTGCGCGACGGACTGGTGGAGGGCCTTACGACCGCCGGCGCGGACGTCGTCGACATCGGCGTCGTGCCGACACCGCTGTTGTACTGGACCCTGCACCACGAGAAGGTGATCGGCGGTATCCAGATCACGGGTTCACACAACCCGCCGGAGTACAACGGATTCAAGCTGTCGTTCGGGAACGACTCGCTCCATGGTGATGAGATCCAGGTGTTGTACAAGCTCACCGCGCAGTCGAGCTCCGGTGGCGGCGGCAAGGTGCGGCACGTGGAGGTCACCAATCGCTATAGAGACGACATCATCCAGCGCGTCGGGAAACTCAAGCGCCAGGTGAAGGTCGTGTACGATTGCGGCAACGGGGTGGGCGCGCTTGTCGCGCCCAAGCTGTTCGAGAGGCTCGGAGTGACCGGCAGGGGCTTGTTCTGCGAGAGCGATGGGACCTTCCCCAATCATCACCCCGATCCCACCGTCGCCGAAAACCTCGAAGACTTGATCGAGGCGGTCAAGCACGACAAGGCCGAGATCGGCATCGCCTTCGACGGCGACGCGGATCGCATCGGCGTCGTGGACGATGCCGGTACCATCATTTGGGGTGACCGCATTCTCATCCTGTACGCGCAGGACGTGCTGGCGAGGACGGGGAAGGGACAGCCGATCATCTTCGATGTGAAGTGCTCCCAGGCCCTACCCGATGCCATTACGAAGGCGGGCGGACGTCCCATCATGTGGAAGACGGGGCATTCCCTCATCAAGGACAAGATGAAGGAAATGCACGCTCCCGTCGCTGGCGAGATGTCGGGTCACATGTTCTTTGCCGAGGGCTTCTACGGGCATGACGACGCGTTGTACGGCGCGGCGCGCCTGCTGCGAATCATGGCCGACACGGGGAAAACGGTTCGCCAACTGCTCGCCGATGTCCCGGACTTCGTGTCCACGCCCGAGCTGCGCATCGAGGTCTCCGAAGAGAAGAAGTTCGAGATCGTCAAGGGCGCGGTCGAACACTTCCGATCCTTGCACGACGTGAACGACATCGATGGTGTTCGCGTGCTCTACGGCGACGGCTGGGGACTCATCCGTGCCTCGAACACGCAGCCCGTGCTGGTCGCGCGCTACGAGGCGCTCACGCCGGAGCGGCTTTCGCAGATCCGCGGCGAGATGGAGGGATGGCTGCGTAGCCAGGGCGTTCGGGTGTAACCGTGGCTGGGCGGCGCTGGCTCCTCATGGTGGTCGCCGGCGTGGCGTTGACGCTGCTCGTTGGTCGCGGGATCGCCCAGATCTACACCGATTACCTCTGGTACGCGTCGCTCGGCGCGGTCGACGTCTGGCGAGCCAAATACGCGTCGCTGATCGCGCTGCGCCTGGTCTGCGGCATCGCCGCGACGTTGTTCGTCTTCGCGAATCTCTACGCCGTGCGGCAGTCCGTCGTCTCACTCGTGCTGCCGCGCCGCATCGGCAATCTCGATATCGGCGAGGAGGTGGACAAACGACAGCTGACCTGGACGGCCGGACTGCTGGCGGTGCTCATCGGCATCGCGATGGCCTGGTCGCAGCGCGATTGGAGCGCGTACCTCGGGGCCAGGATCGGCCAGCCGTTCGGCGAGACGGATCCGTACTTCAATGCGGATCTCGGCTTCTTCGTCTATCGCCTCCCATTCGAGCTGTCGCTGTTCACGTGGACGATGACGGTCGTGCTCATCGTCATCGGCATGGTCGTGGTGTTGTACGCGCTGACGCCCAGCCTGCGCTGGGAACAAGGCGGGCTCTACGTCTCCGGTTACGTTCGACGGCATCTCGCGATGCTCGCCGGGGTGTTGCTGCTGGTGCTCGCGTGGCATTACCGGCTCGAGATGTACCGGATTCTCGGACAGGGCAGCGCCATAGACGGCGCGTTCTCGTCCGTGGACCACCGGGTCGGCATTCCCGCCAGCTTGCTGCTGGCGCTCGTCACGCTGGG
>JBBDXZ010000102.1:0-18480 GCA_040902075.1 Gemmatimonadaceae bacterium | reverse complement strand
GCAGAAACCCGGGGACGTCCTCGAAGGTCACGATCGGGATATTGAAGGCGTCGCAGAAGCGCACGAACCGCGCGCCCTTCACCGACGCATTGATGTCCAACACCCCCGCGAGGACCGCCGGCTGATTCGCGACGATTCCGACGCTCGCGCCCCCCAGATGCGCGAAGCCACAGAGGATGTTGCCCGCATAATCCTTGTGCACTTCGTAGAACTCGCCGTCGTCAACGACCTGTTTGATGACGTCGTGCATGTCATACGGCTTGTTCGGGTTGTCTGGTACGACGTCGAGCAGGGACTCTTCGCGCCGATCGTTGGGATCCGTCCCCGCTCCTCGAGGCGGCGTCTCGATGTTGTTCGAGGGAATGAAGCGAAAGAGATCACGAATCGCCTGGAGGCACGCCGGCTCCGAATCCATGGCGAAGTGCGCGACTCCGGAGACCGATGCGTGCGTGTCAGCGCCCCCCAGAGCTTCCATCGTCACGTCCTCGTGCGTCACCGTCTTCACGACGTTGGGTCCCGTCACGAACATGTACGACGTGTGCCGCACCATGTAGGTGAAATCCGTGATCGCGGGGGAGTACACGGCTCCGCCGGCGCACGGCCCGAGAATCGCCGAGATCTGCGGTACAACGCCGGACGCCAGGGTATTCCGGAGAAAAATCTCCGCGTAGCCGCCGAGCGAGACGACGCCTTCCTGTATTCGTGCCCCGCCGGAGTCGTTGAGGCCAATGAGTGGCGCGCCGTTGCGGAGCGCATGGTCCATGACCTTGACGATCTTCTCGGCGAAGGCTTCGGAGAGAGAGCCTCCAAACACCGTGAAGTCCTGCGAGAAAACGTAGACGAGGCGCCCTTCGATGCGCCCGTAGCCCGTGACCACGCCGTCGCCGTAGACCTTCTGCTCGGCGAGACCAAAGTCCGTGGAGCGGTGGACGACGAAGCGATCGAATTCCACGAACGATCCTTCGTCGAGCAAGAGGTCAAGTCGTTCTCGCGCGGAGAGCTTCCCTTTCTCGTGTTGCGCCTCGAGCCGTTTCTTGCCGCCACCCTGCTCGGCTTCCGCTCGCCGTTTCTCGAGAAGCTCCAGCTTTTCGCGCATGGTCATGGCTCGGAAAGGTAGCCCGACGCTGTATGGCGGCAATGCGAATGCGCCCCTATTCTACGCTACGAGCGTGCACCAACTCTGATCGCCTCACCAATGTCTTTCTCGGTGTATTCATGCGCCTGATTCTCGCTGCTCTCGCTCTTCCCCTCGCCGCCAGCGTCGCCCAACAGGCGAAGCCGGGCGATTCATCCGCCGCTCTCACCGCCAAGCTGCCGGTGGATTCGAAGGTCAAGGTCGGCACGCTTCCGAATGGCCTGCGCTACTACATCCGGAAAAACGTCAAACCCGAGAAGCGCGCCGAGTTGCGACTCGTCGTCAACGCCGGGTCGATTCTCGAGAAGGACAGCCAACGGGGATACGCGCATTTCGTCGAGCACACGGCGTTCAACGGCACGAGGCACTTTGCCAGGAACGATTTGGTGAAATACCTCCAGTCCATCGGCGTCCGATTCGGGGCGGACCTGAACGCGTACACGTCCTTCGATGAGACGGTGTACATCCTACCGATCCCAACCGATACCCCTCGCATCGTCACGCAGGCGTTCACCATTCTCGAAGACTGGGCACACGGCCAGATCTTCGATTCGAGCGAGGTGATCGCCGAACGCGGAGTGGTTCACGAGGAGTGGCGCGGGAGCAAGGGCGCCGGCGAACGGATGCTGCAGCAGTTTCTGCCGATCGCTCTAAAGAACTCCCTGTACGCACGCCGCCTGCCTATCGGCACCGAACAGACTATCATGGCCGCGACACCGGCCAACCTGCGCCCGTTCTATCGCGATTGGTATCAACCAGATCTGATGGCGGTAATCGCGGTTGGGGACTTTGATCCCGCGGCTATCGAGTCCAAGATCCGAACGCACTTTTCCAGGATTCCCAGGAACCCTCAGGCTCCAAAGCGCCCCGTGGCTCCGATCCCCGGAAACCAGGCGCCACTCATTGCTATCGCATCTGACAAGGAAGCCGTCACCTCGGACGTCAGCCTGCTCTTCAAGCTTCCCAAGCTCTCGACGACGACCGTAGGCGACTACCGGCGGGATCTCGTTGGACAGCTGTATCTCCAGATGCTCAACAGCCGTCTGAGCGAGATCACGCAGAAACCGGACGCTCCCTTCACTGGAGCTGGTGCGTCAATGGGTGGCTTCGTCGGCCGCGAGATCGAGACATTCTCGCTCAACGCGAGCGTACAGGACGGCGGCATCGAGCGGGGCCTGGAGGCACTTTTACTCGAAGCGAGACGCGTGGATCAATTCGGGTTTTTGGCATCCGAATTGGACCGGGCGCGGACGAACATGCTGCGCGGGTACGAGCTGGCCAACGCGGAGAGGGAGAAGACGCCCTCTGAGGCATACGCCGAGGAGTACATTCGCGCGTATCTGGAGGGCGAGGCGATTCCCGGCATTGAATACGAGTATGCGACCGTGCGGCGGCTGCTCCCCTCAATAACGCTGAACGACGTAAACCGACTGGCCGCCCGGTGGATTACGGATGAGAACCGCGTGGTCATCGCCCGCTCTCCGATCAAAGAGGGCGTGGCGCTCCCCACCGAGAGTGGCATTCTCGCCGTGTTCGATCGCGCGTCGAAGTCTCCAGTAATCGCCTACACCGAAAACGTGTCGGAGGACGCATTGGTGGACGCTCTTCGTCCCGCCGGCTCGGTCGTATCTGTGCGTTCGATCCCCATCGCGGACGTGACTGAGTGGAAGCTCTCCAACGGAGCGCGCGTGCTCGTCAAGCCTACCGATTTCCAGGCCGACGAGGTCAGGTTTGGCGCCTATAGTCCGGGCGGGACGTCGCTCGCATCCGACGCCGACTTCATGTCGGCGGCGGTGTCCCCTCAAATCGTGGGGTTGAGCGGGCTTGGCAAGTTCAACCTCGTCGATCTGGGTAAAAAGCTTGCCGGTAAAGCGACCAGCGTTTCCCCTTCCGTCAGCGAGATGAGCGAGGGGATGAACGGATCCGCGTCCCCTCAAGATCTGGAGACGCTGTTGCAGCTCGTGTATCTCCATTTCACGGGCGCACGAGTCGACACCACCGCGTTTGCCGCCTTTCGGAACAATGTCGGACCGTTTTTAGCCAACCGGGGCGCCGATCCCGGGCAGGTATTCCGTGACACCGTCCAGGTGACGATGTCGCAGTACGGTTTTCGCGCGCGTCCCGTAACCCCGGCGACATTCAGCGAGGTGAGCGCTCACAAGGCCATTGGCTTTTTCAGGGACCGGTTCGCGGACGCGGGTGACTTCACCTTCGTCTTTGTCGGAAACGTCGATACGACAACGCTGAGACCGCTCGTCGAACGCTACCTCGCGTCCCTCCCCACGATCGGCCGCCGGGACAGCGCGAAGGTCGTCAGCCTCGGACCGCCGAAGGGAGTCGTCCAGAAAACAGTACGCAAGGGAGTCGAGAACAAAGCGACGTCGATGATCGCGTTCACGGGGCCGTGCAGCTACACGCCGGAAACCCGCTTTGCGATTCGCGCGCTCGTGGACGCATTTCAGTTGCGACTGACCGAGTCCCTGCGCGAGAAGCTCGGCGGGACGTATAGCCCGGGCGTCAGCGGCAATTGCAGTCGCTCCCCGCGACAGGAATACACGATCCAGATCAGCTTCGAATCTTCGCCGGACAATGTCGAGACGCTGACCCGGGCCGTTTTTGCGCTGATCGACACTCTGAAAACGCAGGGTCCACAACCGTCCGACGTCGATAAAGTGCGCGAGCAGATCACGCGCAGCCGCGAGGTCGAGGTGAAGCAGAACTCGTATTGGCTGAACAACATCATGGCGCGCGAGCAAGCCGGCGAGGACATCGGTGGCCTGCTGACGCCGTACGACGAAATGGTGAAAAAGCTGACGGCCTCCCTGATCCAGGAGGCCGCCAAACGCTATCTCGATGCCGGCAACTACGCGCGCTTCGTGCTGCTGCCGGAGAACAAGTAAGGAACGGGCGCTATTTTTCCTTCTCCTTTGCGCCGATCATTTTCACGACGATCGCTCCACCGTTGGCATTGATGCCGTACTCGTTCTGCGATCGGGCGGGTTCCAGGTAGCGCACCTCCTTCACGTCCAGAGCCATAATCTGGGTGAGGATCTCGGGGCTTTGGCGCTTGCTGTCAACGACGACGAGCACCGGATAGATCGCGCCACCGCCCAGTGTCCGGACGCCCCGCGGCCCTTCGAGGAAATGCGGACGAAGAGCCCGAATCACCGCAAAGAGATCGAGATCCTTCTGTCCCGACTTCTCGATTTCTTCACGGGTGATGACGTCGCGCTGCTTCTTTTGCGCAAATGACTCGGTGGGAGCGGCAATGAGTAGCGCTCCTGCCATGAACATCGCAAGGATCCCAATTCGCATCGTCATGCCCCCCCTGTCACTTTACGGATGTGACACCAGGTGAATAAAAACCGTTTGCCCAGGCTCCTGGCAACCGGCGCCGATATAGGACTTACGCCGGAAGCCGCAAAAGGTGTCCCCAGCCGGCCTCGGCAGCCCCTCCTGGGCCGACAAGTAGACGCCTTCGCGGGAAACCGTAAGGCGCCTTTAGGCTTATGGGCCTTTAAGGCCCCCAATCCAGGCTACATTTGCGACTACCTTGAACACCCAATCGCCGCCGAGTCCATGAACCGCCCTTCCCGTTTTGCCCTCGCCACGTTGCTGCTGCTCGCCACGGCGTGCGACGGCGCGACCGCTCAGCCGTCAACGGTAATTCTGGTGCGTCATGCAGAGCGAGCGGCGGCTCCGGCCGACGATCCGGTTCTCTCGGATGCCGGGACACAACGGGCACAGGATCTCTTGGCCGCGCTCGCGTTCGCGCGCGTCGGCTCGATCATCACGACCCAGTTTCAGCGCACGCAACTGACCGCCAAGCCAATCGCCGACTCAATCCGGCTGACACCGATTGTCGTCACTGCGGGCGGTCCGACGCAGCGGCACGTGGACGCGGTCGTGGCCACAGTCAAGCGGCGTCCGCCAGGTGAACTGGTGCTTGTCGTCGGTCACAGCAACACCATCCCCGCGATCATCCGGGCGCTTGGGGGGCCGATCATGCCGGACCTGTGTGACAACCAGTACTCCATGCTGTTCGTGCTCGAGTTGCCGGTCACGGGCGCACCGCGCTTCATTCGCGCGAAATACGGCGCCGCCGATCCGTCGGACAGCGAAGCCTGCGCCCGCATGATGCGCCCGTAGCAGACGCATCGCCGCGGAAAACAAAAAAAAGCGCCCCGCCTCCGCGGAGCGCTCTCGTGTGATGCAGGCGGCTATTCGACCTTGAACTTGACCGACTGAAGCACCTTGCCGTCGTGCACGACGTCGCAGCGCCAGTCGCCGGCGGCGTCGGCGGGCATCGTCTTCGAGCTATGCGTCCGCCACGGCGATCCGCCGATGTTGAGCTTCACGCGGCCCTGTTCGGCGTCGCCCTTGTACCACACATGTTCGATCTCGCTGCCCGCATCGAGATTCGACACGCGACTAAAGCAATAAAGTTTTGCCGTACCCGCCGGGAATGACTCGGCGGCACCCGCGAGCGTCCGGTCGGCGATCGACGTGCCAACCGCGGCTTCGGCCGCTGCCGCCTTGGGCGCGCCGGCTTGTGTGGCGTCCTGCGCGGTCGCGATCGTCGGCAGAGCCAACGCCGCGGATACCACTAGAACTGCTGGCCAGTACTTGCGCATATGGCACCTGGGGAGAAGAGGGTCATCCTAAGATGCAGCGGGACCGCCGCATCGCAACTGCGACTTCGTGACCGCAATCACACCCCAGGACAAATTGGCGGTCGGATTTACTCGATCTCGTCCACGTCGTAACTGCCGACGGGTACCGGTACGGGCTGCTCGAGCGCATCCATGCTCTCGACCTTGCTCGGTTCTGCCGGGCGAGGCGGCTGCTCCGCCGGGATACTCGTCACCCCGAGCACGATGCGGCGGTGGATGGGATCCACCTCCATGACCTTCATTTCGAGATTCATCGTCTCATAGACGAGGTCCGTGGGGCTGGCGACCTGCTTCCCTTCCGGATGGAGTTGCGAGATCGGAACGAATCCTTCGATGTCGTTGCCGATGTCGACGACGATGCCTTTGTCCATCAGGCGCACGACCTTGCCGTTGACGTCCAAGCCAACGGGATAGTTCTCGCCGATCTTGAGCCATGGATCTTCTTCGGCCTGCTTGAGGCCGAGCGAGATGCGCTTGTTCTCCGCGTCGATGTTGAGAATCACGACGTCGACCGCGTCGCCCTTCTTCACGACTTCCGACGGATGCTGGACGCGCTTGGTCCAGCTCATGTCGGAGATGTGAATCAGGCCGTCGATCCCCGGCTCGATCTCCACGAAGGCCCCGAAGCTCGTGAGATTGCGCACTTTGCCGTTGATACGCGTGCCGACCGGATACTTGAGGGGCAGCACGACCCAAGGATCCTGCTCGGTTTGTTTCATGCCGAGCGAGATCTTCTCCTCGTTTGGATCGACCTTGAGGACAACCGCCTCGATGGTCTCGCCGATGGACACGAGCTTCGACGGATGACGGACGTTGCGCGTCCAGCTCATCTCGCTGATATGCACGAGGCCTTCAATTCCAGGCTCCAGCTCGATAAACGCGCCGTAGTTCGTGATCGAGACCACCTTTCCCTGAACGCGCGTTCCCACAGGGTACTTCTCCGCGACGTCCTTCCACGGATACGGGTGTAGCTGCTTGAGGCCAAGCGAGATGCGCTCACGCTGCCAGTCGATGTCGAGCACTTTGACTTCGACCTCGTTGCCGATCTGCACCATCTCCGACGGATGCTGGATGCGTCCCCAGCTCATGTCGGTGATATGCAGCAGGCCGTCCACGCCACCGAGATCGATGAATGCGCCGAAGTCCGTGATGTTCTTCACGATGCCTTTGCGCACCTGATCCTTCTCGAGCTCCTTCATGAGCTTTTCGCGCTTGCCCGCCCGTTCAGATTCGAGAATGACTCGACGGGAGACAACGATGTTCCTACGGCGCTTGTTCAGCTTGATGATCTTGAACTCGAACTTCTGACCGAGCAGCTCGTCGATGTTCGGCACGCGGCGGAGGGCGATCTGCGAACCCGGCAGGAACGCGTCGACACCCATGAGGTCGACGACGACGCCGCCTTTGATCTTCTTCTGAAGCACACCTTCGACCGGCTGGTCGCTCTCGTAAGCGACGCGGATGCGCTCCCACACGCGCATGAAGTCCGCCTTCTTCTTCGAGAGAACGACGGAGCCTTCCTGGTCCTCCAGGTGCTCCAGCAGGACCTCGACCTCGTCGCCGGGCTTGAGGTCGGGGATGTCCTTGAATTCTTAGAGAGGGACCGTCCCCTCTGACTTGAAGCCGATGTCCAGGACCACGACGTTGTCGCGGACACTCTGGACTTTCGCCTTCACGATCTCGCCTTCGTCGATGGACGCGAGCGAGCCCTGATACAGGTCCATCATCCGCTCGTAGTCGGATGAGGTGTACTCGTCTTCGTCGTAGAGCTCGGGCCGGCGGTTGATCAGTGGACGCAGCGTCGCGCGCTCCTGATCGCGCTTCTCTTTCGCTGTGCCGGGTTTGGGGGGAAGTTCAGCCATAACGACCAAGTTGATCTCCAGAACGCGGTTGTTCGCTCGCCGCGCGCGAGGTTGAAGTGAAAGGTTGTGTAGGTAGTAGGTGGTTGGTCGTAGGGAGCTACCACCCACCACCGATCACCTAGCACCTTTATCGTTTGCAACCTAACAAAGTACAACTTCCATTCAACCAACGGAAGTCCCGTCTCCACGCTGAGTTACGGCGTTGGCTAACGCGACTATTCGGTCCACCTGCTCCTCCTGAGTCAGGTAGGTCGTATCCAACAAAATGGCATCCGGTGCCTGCCCGCTCTGCTGAGCGTCGCGAGCATCCCGGTGCACCAATCGGTCGGTCTCCTCGGCGATCTCTTCGTGGGTTGGAGCGCGCTGCAGCTGCTGCACCAGCCGCCGCCGGGCGCGTTCCCAAGGGTCCGCGACGAGGAAAATCTTCACTTCGGCGTCGGGTAGGACAACGGTGCCAATATCCCTTCCGTCCACCACGACCGACTGGGACCGCGCGGCGTCACGGACTTGCTTATTCACCCAATCTCGCACGCGCGACATTCGTGCGACCGTCGAGACGTTCTTGGTAACCTCCGGTCCGCGGAGCTCTTCTTCGGTCGGAGCGCCGTCGATGTGAGGGACAAATCCGCGCTCGGAGGGGGCCAGTCGAACGTGCTGCTGGGCAGCCGTCAGGACGTCGTCCTCGGTCCAGCTTTTCGGATCGCCTTTCTGACGCAGCCTGGCGGCGGTCGCGGCGCGATACAGAGCGCCGGAATCCACGTGCCGCAACCCGAGGCGCTCGGCGACCCACTGTGCCGTGGAAGATTTTCCTGATGCGGCCGGGCCGTCGATCGCGATCACGATCGGTCGAATCATTGCTGAACGCTAGCGAGGTCGGACCAGAAGTTGGGGTACGACACCGCGACGCAATCCGGATCATCGACCTCGATTGCATTGCCCGCCAGCGCGCCGAGGATTCCAAAAGCCATGGCGATGCGGTGGTCGCCTCGCGTCTCAACTCTCCCACGCAGCGGTTTGCTGGCTCCCACGACGCGAAATCCATCCGGCAGCTCTTCGGCGTCCGCTCCCAGCTTTTGCAGGTTGCGAACGAGCGTGGCGATGCGATCACTTTCTTTCACACGGAGCTCTGAGGCGCCCCGCACGACGGTGTCGCCCTTCGCTCGGGTAGCGACACAGGCCAGCAGGGGGAGCTCGTCGATCATCCCCGGGACGTCCGCGCCGTCGACCTGGATGGCGCGCAACGAGGAGGGCCGCGGGATGAGCGAGCCAATCGTCTCCCCTCCCTCCTCCCTCCTGTCCGCTATTTCGATGTCGCCCCCCATGCGACGGAGCGCGCTGAGGAAGCCGGTCCGAGTCTCGTTCAAGCAAACGTCGCTCAGGGAGAGCTCCGCGTCGTCCGCGAGCAGGGTGAGCGCGACGAAGAAGGCCGCCGACGATGGATCGGCCGGCACACGAACGTCCACAGGTCGTATGACCTGTCCCGCGGGCAACTCGACGGTGGTGCCGCTCCGGTGCAGCTCGACGCCCCGATCTGCGAACATGCGCTCCGTATGATCGCGCGAGAGATGCGGCTCGGCGATGTGTGCGCGCACACCCCCTAACAGCGCTGCCAGCAGGATGGCGCTTTTCACCTGCGCGCTTGCCACCGGCGACTCCCACTCGATGTCGCGAAGCGCCCCGGCGGAGACCACCATGGGAAGCCCGCCGTGCGGCGCGAGCTGCACGTCTGCGCCCATTGCCCTGAGCGGCTCGGCAACTCGTCTCATGGGTCGGCGGCTCAAGCTCGGGTCGCCGACAAACGTCGCGCGAAGGCCCGCGCCCGCGGCGACGCCGGCGAGCAGGCGAGCGGTCGTGCCGCTATTTCCGCAGTCGAGATGCTTGTCGCTCGACCGCAGCTCTCTGGCGGGCTTTCCAGTGACGAGGAATTCGTCTGAAAGCGGCGGCAAGCCGGCGCCAAGCGCGCGGAGCGCTTGGGCGGTCGCGCGGACGTCGGCGGAATCGAGGAGGTGCGAAATGCGCGACTTGCCTCTGGCCAACGCCGAAAGAATCAGGGCCCGGTGCGAGATGGATTTGTCGCCTGGCACGCGAATGGTGCCCGTTACCTTGGTGCGTCTCAGCGCAGCCATGCCTCGAGCGCGGTAGCGAGATCGGTCTTCTCGTCGCGGTATTTCACAATCACAGGCGTTTGCAGCGACAGACCGTGCTGTGCACCCCAGTCGGACGTTACCGCGCGTGCACCGGGGACCACGACCGCGCATTCAGGGATCTCGAGTGGCGCGTCAGCGCTTCCCTTCAACACCCGCTGGTTCACGAGGTCATAGACCGGCGTGCCGCGTGTCAGCACAACTCCCGCGGCCAGCACCGCTTTGCGTCGTACCACGGTCCCTTCATATACGCCACAGTTGCCGCCGACGAGCACATCGTCTTCGATGACTACGGGGCTCGCGTTCACGGGCTCGAGAACGCCGCCAATCTGCGCGGCGGCGCTCAAATGCACACGATCGCCCACCTGCGCGCAGGAACCGACCAGCGCGTGTGAGTCGATCATCGTGTCCGCTCCCACGTACGCACCGACGTTCACGTACATCGGAGGCATGCAGACGACTCCCTTCGAGATGTGTGCGCCCCGCCTGATCATCGAGCCGCCGGGGACGATGCGTACGCCGTCCTCTTCCGCGAATTGGCGCGGGGGAAACAAGTCCTTGTCGAGGAAGGTGAAGGCGATCCCCAGGGCGGGATCCGGGATGGCCGTTTCCTCGAGCTCACTCGCGCGAAATCCGAGTAGAATGCCGCGCTTCACCCACGGGACCGCGCTCCATGCGCCGCGCTTGTCGCGCACGGCGGCGCGGACATGACCCTCCTCCAGCGCGTCCAGCAAATCCTCAACGGCTCCACGCGCCTTTCTGCCGAGCTTCTTGGGGTCCTGCTCCGCGCTGAACCGCTCGATGCGCTCTTCGAGCTCCTTGAGCTCCTCTGGCGTCACCTGAGCGCTCCCGCAGTGCGCAGCGCCGCCCGAATGGCTTCGGTATGCGTGTCCGCGAGCGGCACGAGCGGGAGGCGCAGGTGGTTTTCCATTTTGCCGAGCAACGCCATCGCCGCCTTCACGGGAATGGGATTGGACTCGACGAAGGCCGCGCGCATCCAGGCGAGCAGCTGAAGGTGCTGTGTCCGCGCGGCGTCGAAATCGTTCCGCGCCGCCATATTGCACAACAGCGCCATCGCTCTGGGGGTCGCGTTCGAGATCACCGAAATCACGCCGTCGCCGCCGGCGGCCATGACCGCCAGCGTGATCTCGTCGTCGCCGGAGAGCACCGAGAAGTGATCCGGCCGCTCGCGGATGATGTCGGTAATCTGCGCGAGGTTCCCCGACGCTTCCTTGACCGCGACGATGTGCTTCAGGCGGGCGAGCGCGAGCGTCGTCTTCGCCTCGATGTTACTGCCGGTGCGACCGGGCACGTTGTAGACGATGATCGGCAGGTCGGTGGCGTCCGCGATGCGCTCGAAGTGGGCGATGATACCACGCTGCGGCGGCTTGTTGTACATCGGCGACACGTGCAGGAGATGCGTGGCGCCGGCAGCTCGCATCTCCTTGGACATCGCAATGGCTTTCGCCGTGTCGTTCGATCCGGCGCCTGCGACAACCGGCACCCGTCCTTTGGCTTGCTCGACCGTGATCTCGACCACGCGCCGGTGCTCGGCCGGTGTCATCGTCGCGGCCTCGCCCGTCGAGCCACATGGTACGAGAAAGTGAATACCCTCGGTGATCTGCCAATCGACGAGCTTGCGCAGCGCTGGCTCATCCACCGCGCCGTCCCTGGTGAATGGCGTCACGAGCGCCGTGCCGCAGCCTTTTAGACGATCCGCCATTGAAAGCCTCTCAGCCCAAGCTATCCCGAAAGAACGTCCTTCATCGTAAACACTCCGTGCTTCCCGATGACCCACTTTGCCGCGAGCAACGCACCGTCCGCAAATACTCGGCGGTCTCGCGCGACGTGTTCGATCCGAATCTGTTCGTACGGTGCATCGAATATGAGCTCATGGGTTCCAGGCACCGATCCGATGCGAACGCTCGTGATGGGAATGCTTTTGCCCCACTCCGATGCGGCCTGCTTCTCCAAGCTCGCCGCCGTGCCTGACGGAGCATCCTTCTTCGCCGTGTGATGGGTCTCGACGATGTGCGCGTCGAATCCCGGAGCGGACTTCAGCGTGCGCGCGGCGGCTTTCACGATCTCGCCGAATGCCGCGACGCCAATCGAGAAATTTGGCGCGATGAGCACCGCGCCGCGCTTCTCCAGCGTCGCGTTCTCGATCTCGGGCTGCTTGTCGTACCACCCGGTGGTGCCGACGACGACTGGACACCCCGCCTCGACGGCGGCGATGATGTTGGCCGGTGCCGAACCTGGAGTAGAAAACTCGACCGCGACATCCGCGCCCTTCAGCGTTTCTTTGGTGACCGTTCCCGCTTCGCCGCCTTTCGGATCGATGCGGCTCACCACCGTGAAGCCCCGCTCTGGCGCCAGCTGCTCGATGGCGCGGCCCATCTTTCCAAGGCCAATGATCGCGAGTCGCGGCATCAGGTCTTTCCTTCGAAGAACTCCGCGTGCAGCCGCTGCATGAGCGGATTCACCTCGTCCCCGTCCACGACCATTGTAAGATTGATCCCGGTTGCGCTGAGCGAGAGCATGTGGAGCCGCGTCTCTCCGATGGCGGCGAGCGCGCGCGACATGGCGTTGGCGCTTTCGCTCAGCGCGGCTCCCACGAGCGCAACGATCCCGCGGTTCCGATCGATCGCGACGTCACCCAGTTTTCGCAGATCGCCCAGCAATTCTTCGAGCTGGCTGCCATCGTCCACCGTCACCGACACGGAGACTTCCGATGTCGCGACGACGTCGACGGAGGTCTTGTGTCGCTCGAAGATTCCGAACAGCTCCCGCAGAAAGCCTTCGGTGAGCAGCATTCTCGGGGACCGAACCTTCACGAGCGTGACCGCGCTCTTCCCGGCGATCGCGGTGACGGGGCGTTTTGGCGCGTCGGACGTGATCAGCGTACCGCGTCCGCCGGGCTTTCGGGAATTCAGGACGCAGACGGGAATGCCGATACGGACGGCCGGAGCAATGGTATACGGGTGCAGCACCTTCGCGCCGAATGATGCGAGCTCCGACGCCTCCTCGAACCCGACCTGCTCGATCGTGCGGGCCTGGCTCACCACGCGCGGATCGGCGGTCAGCATGCCATCGACGTCCGTCCAGATCTCGATGCCGTCTGCCTTGAGCGCCGCGCCGATGAGCGATGCGCTATAGTCGGACCCGCCTCGTCCGAGCGTTGTCGTCACACCGCCGTTGGTGGTCGAGCCAATGTAGCCGCCGAGAACCGGGACCTTTCCCTCTTTCACCAGCGGAAGGAGGAGTTGACGCGCCGCTTCGGCGATGGCGTCGGGCTGAGGTTCCGCGCGCGTGAATTGATCGTCGGTGATCATCACTTTGCGCGCGTCAACGTGTTCGGCGGGCAATCCCGCGCAGCGAAACGCCGCCGTGACAAGGAGGGACGAGAGTTGCTCGCCGAATGAAGCGACGGCATCCAAGCTTCTGGGCGTGAGATGCCCGAGCACGGAAAGCGCTTCCGCCAGACTTGCCAGCTCGTCGAACATTCCGCTCAGCTCACTCGTGACCTCGGTGGCCGTCTCGGAGCTCCCGAGCAGCGCCGCGGCCTCGTTGAGATGCCGATCGCGCAGATTCTGTACGGCGCGCAGCGCGCCGATGAGCTGACCGCGCGCGGCCTGCTCGGCGAGCGCGATGAGAATATTGGTGGCGCCGCCGAGCGCGGAGACGACGACAATGGGCTGCCGGTCGACACGCGCCTGGACGATGGACGCCGTGCGTCTGATCGCCTCCGCGTCGCCTACCGAGGTCCCACCGAATTTGCAGACGATCACGAGCGGCTGATACGCCCGGTCGCCGCCATCAGCTCGGCGTTCAACACCGACGCCCCCGCGGCACCACGAATGATGTTGTGGCCGAGGGCGACGAGCCGCACGTCGAACAGCGGATCGCGGCGAACGCGCCCCACGGTAACGGACATTCCCTTGCCGGCGTTGACGTCGCGCCTGGGCTGCGGCCGATCGGGTTCCGACGTCAGAATCAGCGGCCGTTCGGGCGATGAGGGCAGCCCGCACGCTTCCGAGGCGCCGCGCCAACCCGCCAAGGTGGATTCGATCTCCGCGGGCTCGGCTTTGCGCTCCAGCTCCACGGACATGACCACGATGTGGCCGTGCTCCACGGGCACGCGATTCGTGTGCGAGCTGACAATGATAGACGCGTCATTGATGCGCCCGGCCTTACGGCTGCCGAGAAACTTGCAAATCTCCGCCTCGAGCTTCGGCTCCTCATCCTTGATGAACGGGATCACGTTGCCGATGATGTCCAGCGATGGCACGCCAGGATATCCGGCGCCCGAGACCGCCTGCATCGTCGCCGCGAACACGCGCTTCACCCCGTAGCGCTCGTGTAGTGGCGCGAGAGGAAGCACGGCGGCAATCGCGGCGCAGTTTCCGTTTGTGACGATCGAGCCCGTCCAGCGGCGGTTCTTGCGCTGTGCTTCAAGAACCTCGAGGTGATCCGGATTCACCTCGGCGATGACGAGAGGCACGTCCGGCTCCATGCGATAGTTCTTCGCGTTGCTCAAGACCGCTCGGCCCGCGCGCGCGAAGGCGGCCTCCGCCTCTCCGGCGATGCTCGAGTCCAGAGCCGAGAATACCACTGGCGACTGAATGCTCTTCGGATCGCACGGCTGAACCGTCAACATTGCGACGCGAGCGGGTATCGGATCGTCGCCGATCCAGCGCGTCGCCTCGGCGTAGCTGCGGCCCGCCGATCGCTCCGACGCCGCGACTTCCACAAGCTCGAACCACGGGTGGTTTACCAGCAGACGGACGAACGCCTGGCCCACGGCGCCGGTAGCACCCAAGACCGCCACGGGAAGTTTCGACGCGCCGAACGGTGACTCGCGCATTACGCCTTGAGCAGGGAGCGCACAATACGCTCGTAGGCGTCCACGGCGGCGCGCAGCTCCTCGACCTCGATGTACTCGTCCGCGGTATGCGCCACATGAATCGAGCCGGGGCCGAACATCAGCGGTTTGCCCCATTTCGTCAGAAGGGGGATGTCGCTCGTGTACGCGACCGGAGCGACCTCGAATCCGGGAATGGTTTCGAACTTTTGCGCGGGGATGTACGAGCCGTATTCGATCTCCGCCTTGTTCCCAACCCACTTTTCGATGGATTTCTTGAGCGGCTTGACGTCGCCGACGAGCCGGAACATCAGCTCCACTTCGGCGAGCTCGGGAATGATGTTGCCAGCCGTTCCCGCCCTGATCGTTCCGATGTTGACCGTGGTCGCGCCGAGATCCGGGTCCTTGGGCAGGTCGATCTTGCTCAGAGTGGGCAGCAGTTCGAGCATCGGTGCGATTGCGGATTTTCCGAGCTCGGGATACGCGGAGTGCGCGGCCTTGCCGCGAAAGCGCAGAATGACCCTTTGGGACCCTTTGGCGCCGCTGGCGAGCTTGCTCTCCGTGGGCTCCCCGTTGACGAGATATTTGCTCGTAGGCGACAGGCGATTTGCGGCGCGCGCTCCATCAGAGCCAGCCTCCTCCCCAACCAGGAAGAGCAAGTCCACCCGCTGTTCTCCGGCTTTGGCCAGCCGCTCGGCTGCGGCGAGCATGGCCGCCGCGATGCCCTTCGCGTCACTGGATCCACGACCGTAAAGCCGGCCGTTCTCCTCGCGCGGCGGGATGTAGGGCGGCACGGTGTCCAAGTGCGTTGACAGCGTGACACCCTTTCCCTTCCGCGTCGCCCAGACGTTTGCTCGACCCTTCGTTACTTCCTGGAGCTCGACATTCCAGCCGCGCGACAGGAGCCATCGTGAGACGAACTCCACGGTCTCACCTTCGGCTCCCGTAGATGACTGTATTGCAAGGAGTTCCGCAGCAAGCGCGACGACATCCGTCATGAGCTGGAAACTAGGGGCGTCGTGCTTCGCGCGTCAGCGTGAGTCGTCAGTCGTGCTCTTAAGCCGCCGTCAAGCTCGACTGGCTGGTTGCTCAGCAGCACGAATGGTTTCCTCGAAGCCTTGGACGCGCTCGACGAACAATTGTTGAACGAGCTTGTTCGCTTCCTTCACGTACTCGTCATGATGGCGTTCGCCGATCTCGCCGATCTGTGCCAGCTGCTGCAACCCCAGCGTTCGGCCCGCATCACGAAATGTCTTGAAAGTGTCTTCCGCCTGGCGTGCCATGACGATGTCACCCACGAGCTTCAGGAAGTCGTCTTCGCGAACCACGTCGGCCAGATCGCGCGCTACGCCGAGCGCCACGCCGGCGGCTTTCTTAACGAGCCCTTCACCGCCGCCCAGCGTCCGCTGGTAGTCCTCGAGGAGCCGCTGATGCTCCAGGGCGTTCGGGATGAATCGCATGCAAAGGTCGCGGAACCGCTGATCTTTGGCCTGGCCTTCGTGATCCTCGAGAGCCTGCACGAACGCGCGGTGCAGCAACACCGAATTGGACACTTGGCTTCTCAGGAATTCGACGCCCCGCTGCATAGGCTCACTCCGGTTATGAGACGGCTGAGCATGGTGCAGTTTGCGGGCCGCCACCAACCGCTGCTTCAGCAGATCCTGCGCTCGCCGCGGTCGCTCCAGCTGCCAGCGGAGGGCTGGAGGAAGCGCCAGAAACTGGCCTGCAACTGCTCAAAGGCCGGGACCATCCGGGCTTCCACCCGGTTCGGGTCAGTCGAACGCTCCTTGTCGCCGAGATCGGTGGCGCGCGTGACCACGACGCACAAGCGATCGTTGGCGCCGAGATCGCTTACGCGAAACCAGTACTTGGCTGTGCCATCTATGAGGACGCTCGGCCTGTCGGCGTACGGGAAGAATCGGCCTGTGACCAGCGCTTGGAGGTCCGCGACAGGTGGGTCGAGCAATGATCGGCCGTCGGAATAGCTGGACGGGTCCATGCGTGGCGTCGCTCCCAGATATTGGAACAGCGTCGGCCACACATCCACGTGCGACGTCAGACTCGGGCGTCGCAGCTCAGGCGAAAGCCGCGTGTTTGGGATCCCGAGGAGAAACGGAACGACGATCTTTTCGTTCCAGAAAGTCGCCGATGCATGGCCGAAGGCGCCATGATCGCGAATTTCCTCGCCGTGGTCCGAGGTCGCCAAGACGATCGTGCGACCCTGCTCGAAATCCTCGCCCACGAGGTTGAGCGTCTGTTTGAAATAGTCGTCGGACTGCAGCACGTCGTTCATGTAATTCGTTCGTGCTTTCGGACCGACCATCGGGAACTTACGCAGATGCGGCTTGGCCGACGTGAATGGGTAGTGCGGCGTGTAGAAGAAACCGAGGACGAAGTACGGCTTCCGGTCAGTCCTCCGAGCCGCGATGTAGCGCCGCAGCACCTCCAGCGCTTCATCGTCGTTCTGGGGAGACACGACTTCGTCGAACGACTTTACGAGCTGATCCGAGGGGTACGGGCTGAGTCGCGAGCTGGCAAGCAGCAGCGTGTGGTAGCCGTTTCGCTTCAGCACTTCCATCGGGTAAGACTTGACGCGCGATTCGATGAACGAATGAAAGGTGTGTCCGCCGAGCGCGTACACGAGACCGAAAATGCCGGCCTCTGAAACGTGGCCCGTACTGTAGTGCCGGCGTGAGGTGATTACGTCCGGCCGGCCGCCGAAGGCCGTGAGATTGGGAGTCAACTCGGCCCCGAACATGTCGCCACGGAGCCCATCAGCGACGAAGAAGACGATGTTGCTTTTGTTGGACAGCGTCGGAGCAGGGTCGGTCGCGGCCAGAACCGGATAGCCACCCGGCCCGAGGAGTGGCGTAACCGGAATGAAAGGACGCGACGTCGAGCGGAGTAACAGCTGCTTTCCCAACGGCAATGCGCCCTCGAACTCGGCACGATCGGAATGGATCTCTTCTTCCCCACTTCGAAAAATCGCCAGGCCGCCGGGGATGGCGACGACCATCGCCATGGCGCACGCGCGCGGGAGTGTCCCATCACGCCACCGCGCCAGCCGAATGCCGACCGCGCAGAGCAGGAGCTCGGCCGCGAGGAGCGTCATGGCGGCCACGGTAACGCGCAGGACTTCGGCCGGCTGAATACCGAGGTCGCGCCGGAGCGCGGCGTTCGCGAGAATGCCAACCACGTCGAACTCGTAGAGGTGGACGCCGTAATCCTGGAAGAGGAGAACCTCGATGAGCACGAGCACCACGAGTGCGGTCAGACCGCCGGCGAGCGCGATCGCCGGCATGAGGCGCGTCCAGCCGGCCATCTCTGCGCGCGGGTGAAGGCGCGTCCGTCTCGCGAGCGCTCCCGCGATCAGCATTGCGCCGATCCCGCAAACGGCAAGCAGCGAGACGGCGTAGAGCGCAAAGCCTCCAAATGCCTGCGACATTCCCGCCCAGTCCGGATGGAGCGGATCGACAACCGCGGACAGCACCTTCTCTGTCCTGCCTTGGAGGAAGAGGATGACGCCGACGGCGTTGACGAAGATGACCAACGTCGCGGCGCGGATGCGCGATGATGCCGGGACCGGGACTCGAACCCGGATGGGGTTTCCCCCAAGGGATTTTAAGTCCCTTGCGTCTACCACTTTCGCCATCCCGGCGGATCCAACAATCTCATGCCGACGTGTCCGTTTGCGAAAAACAACGGCGGAGGAACGGACTTGGCCGGTCCCCCGCCGTTCGTATGGGTCGAATGCAGAGCGGGAAACGGGACTCGAACCCGCGACCCCAACCTTGGCAAGGTTGTG
>JBBDXZ010000101.1:0-18601 GCA_040902075.1 Gemmatimonadaceae bacterium | reverse complement strand
TCGCGGTGGATCACGCCGTGGCGGTGCGCGTAGTGCAGCGCGCTCGCGACGGCGGTGGCCAAGTGAATCGCCTCGTCGATCGGGAGCTGCTTCTCGCGCTGCAGTCGCGCGCGCAGCGACTCGCCCTCGATGTATGGCATGACGTAGAAGAGCAAGCCATCCGCTTCGCCGCTGTCGAACAACGGCAATAGGTGCGGATGCTGCAGGTTGGCGGTCACCTGAATCTCGCTCAGGAACCGCTCGACGCCGAGCACCGCCCCCAGCTCGGGGTTGAGTACCTTGACCGCGACGTTGCGAGCATGTCGCACGTCGCGCGCGAGATACACGGTGGCCATGCCGCCGCGCCCGATCTCCCGTTCGATGAGATATCGTGAGGCGAGCGCCGTCTTCAGTTGGGCGAGTGCGTCCATGCCGGCGGTGGGCTGTCATCCCGAGCCCCTCGCTGTCATCCCGAGCGAAGCGAGGGATCTGCAGGTGCCCGCCCTAAGCTACCGGCGCGTCAGGCCGACGCTAGAGCAAACGGGGAAGAGGGAAGAGGGAAGAGGGAAGAGGGAAGAGGGCAACCCCAACGGCGGGAAAGGGAAAGGGAAAGCGAATAGGGAACAGTAGACGATTCCCTGTTCCGATTCCCGTTCCCGCCGTTGTAGTTGCCCCTTTCCCTTTTCCCCGTTCCCTCTTCCCTGCATTCATTTACGTTTGCCTACCATCGCAACGGCACTCCCATGACGGCACCCTCGTCGGCTCTCTTCCTGGACCTGGGACGCGAGCTTACGCTCGCGTTCTACGGGAGCGAGCTCGATTCGCTCTGGTCCGGGCTTGTGTCTCCGTTGCACGAGCTCTTTGGGAGCCCGCGCGGCCTGGCCGACTTTCGCGCCGAGGTCGAGTCTCATATGGGTCGCGAGCTTCGCGTCGTCACGGAAACGGTCACGCCGTGGCTCGGCTCGACGATCTACAACCGGATAGCGGAATTCGAGCGCTTTCGTAAACCCGTGCTGATCCAGTGGGCATTCGACCCCGATGGCAGAGCCCAGGGACTGATGGTCACGCCCGTGCCGGAAGCAGGCAGCACTCGCGCTCTCGAGCATCGCACCCGAACGGACCTCCGCCTTCCGTTCGACGACGAGTGGTTTGTGTTCTGGGGTGGCCGGGACGTCGTCGATAACGCGCACGCGATCACCAGGGACCAGCGCTTCGCATGCGACTTTGTCGTCGTTCGTGGGGACGGGCGGGGTACGCACGAGGGTGACGGCACCGAGAACGAACAGTACTTCTGCTTCGGGCAACGGGTGGTGGCGCCGGCGCAGGGAGTCGTGGTGGCGGCCGAGGATGGGATCGCCGACAATCGACCCGGTGTGATGAACGCCAGAACGCCGCTCGGCAACCACGTCATCATCGACCATTCGAACAGCGAGTACTCGTTCATCGCCCACCTCAGGAATGGCACGGTCGCGGTGAGAAAGGGAGACGTGGTTCGAGCGGGCGATCTTCTGGGACAGTGCGGCAATAGTGGCAATTCGAGCGAGCCGCACATTCACTATCACCTTCAGACCAAACCGCGCTTTGGAAAGGGAGAGGGACTGCCGGCACAATTCCTCGATTACCGTGCCGATTCCGTCCTCGTCGAGCGCGGCGAGCCTCGGCGCGGGCAACGCGTTTGCCGGACCCTTTGAGTTCGCCTGCGCGCGGCGGTATTGTTCGAGGTGACCACCGGAATGCTTCGATGATAATGACGCGCCCACTGTGGCTTGGGGTTGCGGCCGGCGCGCTGGCGCTGCTGGCTCCCGTGCGCGCGGCGGCCCAGGCGCTGCCGAATACCCCGACCGTTCGCATGAGCGACGGGGACAGGATGCTCCGCGGATTCCGCGATCAGGTCCTTCTCGACACGCTGGCGATCTGGCAGGACGTCCCCGGCAGCACCGGACAGGTGTTCGCGCGCGTGAAGCAGATCCTCAACGCGCTGAAGGTGCCCTACACGCAGAGGGATTCCGCGCAGGGAATGATCTGGAACGAGGGTTTCGTGACGCGCGGCGGACAGCTCGCCGGCGGCCCAAATTCGACGGCGCTGCGCTGCGGATTCGGTCCCACGGGCGATTACGCGGACAACTGGCGCGTGACGGTCGCGTACGCTGTCTACATCAAACCGTCGGACAGTGGCGGCTCGCGACTGGGCATCGCGGTCATGGGCCAGGCGAAGGACAACGCGGGTGCGTCGACGCCCGGCGTCTTCTGCGCTTCGAAAGGCAGGCTCGAGAGCGAAGTCGTGCGTCTCCTGCGCGACAAGACGTAACTGCGGGGAACGGGGAAGAGGGAATGGGGAAGAGGGCAACTACAACTGCGGGAACGGGAACGGGAATGGGAACAGGGAATCGGCCACTGTTCCCTATTCGCTTTCCCTTTCCCTTTCCCGCCGTTGGGGTTGCCCTCTTCCCCATTCCCTATTCCCCATTCCCCGTCCTTTCGTGACACGATGGTGCAGTCCATTACACCGGTGAGCACGCACGCACTACGCAACCCCGTCGGGGCGTAACTTACGTGTCGACTACACACTGGAGATTCGCGTTAATGCTTCTGCGGCACCCTCTGATGAACGGCCTTGTGGTTGCGACCGCCATTCTTACGGTTGGCGGACGCTACATTCCGGGCGGCGATCAGCCGGGTCCGGTACTGGCTGCCGCTGTGTCCGTCGTGACGTCCACGCCTGCGTCTGCTAACTCCGCTGAGTCCGATGACGAGACACCGTCCAGCACGGTGAGCGGCAAGATGGCGAGCGCGCTTCAGACGCTCACGGCGAGCGTGCGCCGGATGAGCCACCCGCAAGCGCTCGAGAGCGCGTTCCGCGGCTACTTCGCGTACAAGACGGCGCATCCCGAAGACGTGAAAAAGCCGTACCTCTACTTCGTCGACTATGGCATTCCGAGCACCGAGCCGCGCGGCTACGTGTTCGACATGGAGACGCTCGAGGTGGTGGACGGGCCGTTCATGGTCGCGCACGGACGGGGCTCGTCCGCGTCGCGAAAGGGAATTCCTACGCGCTTCTCCAACGCGAACGGGAGTTACGCCACGTCCCTGGGTCTGTATCTCGCGCAGGAGACGTACGGCTTCAGCGGCAAGGCCGCGGGCCGCTCGTACACATCGGTGGGGCTGCGCCTGCTCGGACTGTCCGACGGCTGGAACGACAACGCGCGCGACCGCGGCGTCGTCGCGCATGGCGCGCCGTACGTCACGCCGGGGAAAGCGGGGCAGAGCGAGGGGTGTCCCGCGATCGAGCAGGGCCGCGCCCGGCGTCTGTTGCCGAAGATCGCGAACGGCGGGATGGTGTTCCTCTTCGCGCCTGACGGCGACTGGATGTCGCACGATCCCTGGCTCGCCGGCACATAATGTCATCCCGAGCCCCTCGCCTAAGATAATCCCGAGCGAAGCGAGGGATCTGCAGTTGGCTTCGGGGCAGGCTTCGCGAGGATCTGCAGTAGTGCTACTATGAAGCACCATGCGACAGAATTTCATGATCGCCGCCTGGGCGTCAGCACTGGCCGGCCCCGTTTTCGCCCAGGTGCCGCAACGGCCCCCACTGGACACCACGCCCATCGTGGCGATTCAGAGCCCGCGCACGCCGCTGCCATCCGAAGCCGCCAGCGCCAACGTCACTCGCTTCTCCTTTATCGCCTATGGAGACACGCGCGGCCGGCGCGACGGCACCAACGAGCAGTACGAGCATTGGCTCGTCGTGGAGTCCATGCTGCGCACCATCAAGGCCATGCAGAACGGGCCCGACCCCGTGCGCTTCGTGCTGCAGAGCGGCGACGCGGTCGTCAACGGACGCGACCCTAGCCAGTGGAACGTGAGCTTTGTCGGGCTCATCAACCGTATCACGAGGGAAGGGGGCGTGCCCTATTTTCTTGCGCCCGGAAATCATGACGTCACCGGATCGCCGGATCTCACCAATCCAGGGCGGCTCACCGGGCTCGGAAACTACCTGCGCGCCGTGGCGCAGCTTATTCCGCCGGACCGCAGCGCGCGCCGGCTGGACGGCTATCCAACCTACGCGTTCGCGTACGGCAACACCTTCGTGCTGGCGTTCGACTCCAACATCGCGGAAGACTCCACGCAGTACGCCTGGATCAAGACCCAGCTCGAGCGGCTGGACCGCCGCCGCTACGTGAACCTGATCGCGTTCTTCCATCATCCCGTGTATTCGTCCGGGCCGCACGGCGGGGCGAACATCGAGCGTCCCACGGCCGTGCTCCGCGATCGCTATATGCCGCTGTTCCGCAAGCACGGCGTGGACCTGCTGCTCGTGGGCCACGAGCATTTCTTCGAGCACTGGGTGGAGCGTTACCGCGACTCGACGGGACGCACGCGCCGCATGGACCAGATCGTGAGCGGGGGCGGGGGAGCGCCGCTGTATTCCTATCAGGGCGAGCCGGATCTGCGGCCGTACCGCGCGGCGTCCGGTGCCGATTCAGTCCGCATCCAGCACCTCGTGCGTCCCGGCATGGAGCTGGGCGACAACGCGTACCATTACGTGGTCGTGCACGTGGACGGCCCGCGCATGTGGCTCGAGGTGATCGGCGTGGACTGGGGGCGTGCTTTTGCGCCCTATCGCAGCAACCGCGCGACGCTGTCGGACACTAGCTCGAGTCGCTAGCTCAGGCGTCGAGTTTCGCGCGTAGGCCGATCCCATCAACTTCCTGCCGCGCATCAAGATTCCGGTGATCATGCTGAACGGGAAGCAGGACTACTTCTTTCCCGCCGAGACGTCACAGGAGCCGATGTTCCGCCTGCTTGGCACGCCGCCCGAGCACAAACGCTGGGTGGTCTATGAGGGCGGGCACTTCGTGCCGCGCACGCAGCTGATCAAGGAGACCCTGGACTGGATCGACAAGTATCTGGGGCCGGTGCGCTAGTCACGCGTCAAAACGCGCCTCGATTACTCGTATCGCAACGCCGCGATGGGATCCAGCCGAGCGGCCCGGCGCGCGGGCCAAACGCCGAAAAGAATGCCGATGGCCGCGGCGAACCCGAACGCGAGCGCCACCGAGAACGGCGCCACTTCGGCGTTCCAGCCAAAGCTTTCACGCAACACCACGGCGGCGCCCGCGCCCGCCGCGATGCCGGCGACGCCGCCCGCCAGACACAAGAGCACCGCCTCGGCGAGGAACTGCATCAGGATGCCCCGGCGCGTCGCGCCAATCGCCATGCGGATGCCGATCTCGCGCGTCCGTTCCGTCACCGAGACCAGCATGATGTTCATGATTCCGATGCCGCCCACCAGGAGACTCACCGCCGCGACGCCCGCGAGGTACAAGGTGAACACGTCGGTCGCCTCGCTCATCATGTTCAGGAACGCGGCCTGATGCCGCACGCGGAAATCATCGGGGCGGCCCGTCGCGATGCGATGCGAGCGCCGCATCGCGAGCGTGATCTCCGCCATCGCCTGATCGACGTGCTCCTCGCTCCTGGCCAGCGCCCAGATGTCGTTGAGCCGGTCGGTGCCGAACACCAGGAATCGACCCGTGCGGAAGGGAATCAGCACCACGTCGTCCGGGTCGCCGAATGTCGACGTGCGTCCCTTGGCTGCCAGCACGCCGATCACCTCGAACTGCACGCCGCCCACTCGGATCCTTCTGCCGATGATCTGCTCCGGGTACAGGAGGTCCAGCTCCTCCAGCACCGACGCGCCAACCACGGCTAGGCGCCGGTGTCGCGCCTCCTCCTCGTCGGTGAACATGCGTCCGCGCGCGAGCTGGAAGTTGCGCACCGTGAGATAGTTCGCCGACGTTCCAACGATGCGGACGTACGTGTTGCGGTCGATGAACGTGACGGGGAGGTTGCGATCCTGCTGGATCTGGATCGCGGCGACGTGCGGCGCGCGTTCGCGAATGACGCGCGCGTCGTCGGGCGTGAGCTTCGCGATGGACGTCGACTGCACGCCCGCCATCCGGACCCGCTGTGGATTGATCTGAATCAGCGTCGAGCCCAGGCGCGCGATCCGTTCCTCCACCGCCAGCCGCGCGCCGGTTCCCAACGCGACCACGGTAATCACCGACCCGATGCCGATGACGATCCCGAGTATCGTGAGGATCGAACGGAGCTTGTTGGCGCGAAGCGACTCCAACGCGACGCGCACTACTTCGCCGAACAGCATGTCGCAATGTCACCAATCGTGTCTTGAATCCGCAAGCCGCTACAGCGGACTGCGTCCTCGCGAAGCTCGCATCACCCTGCGACGCCAGGCACGCCCGGCCTCCTCCGCAGGATTCCCGCCGACACCAGGGCGATGATCAGGCCGACCGGCAGCGGCTCGAGGAAGGTGAGCGACGCGTTGATTGCCGGGTTCTTGTACAGCTCCGCAAACTTCTCCATGTCCGCGACCTTCTTGTCGATCGCCGCCTGGCTCTCCCCTTGCGCGCGGGCCTTGTCGATCAAGTGCGCCTGATACTTCTCCGTGAAGTCGGGGGCGAAGTTGAAGTAGATCACTTCCCAGGTGACGACGTAGCAGAGCGACGCGACGACCACAATGAGCGCGCCCACCGAGAACGCCCGGCCGAAGCCCACGGAACCGCCGGCCACGTTGTCGCGGTACGAGCGAATGCCGAAGAAGATCAGGAGGAAGGCGACGACCATCGACGTATAGCCGATCAACTCCGACCGGTCGAAGCCGATAGCGTCTACGAAGAGCATCGTGATGGCCATCATCGCCGACAGGATTGCTCCGGAGATGAGCCCGAAGATCAGGACGATCTTACTCATTGGATTGGCGCTCCTTGCGCGAAAACGGGTGGCTGAATGCGCGCAGAATGGCCTGTCATCGCCCGTTTCGCGTCACCCGAAGGGATGATCATGGTGCCCGAACCGCAAGATCATCCTTTCAGGGGATCAGCCCCGCCGCTTTGGCGAGCTGCACCGCCTGGGTCCGCCGCTTGGCGTTGAGCTTCTCGAAGACGCTGCCCGCGTGCGTCTTGACCGTGTTCTCGCTGACGTACAGCCGCTCGGCGATCTCGCGGTTGCTCAAGCCCGCGGCGATCAGTTCCAGGACTTCCAGCTCGCGCTGCGTGATGCCGAGCTGCTCCTGGCGCGCCGCGTCCAGCACGAACGGCCCTGGCACCGGAACGGGAACCTCTCTGACGACCACCGTCTCGCGCGGGCGCGTCAGCTTGAGGCCGAGCCAGATGCCGAGGACCGAGAAGAGCAGCGCGACGACTCCCCCGTAGATCTCGAGGGAGTGCTCGACGACGAGAAAGCGATACTCGATGAGCTTGAGCGCGGCGATGAGCAGGCCGCCGATGATGCCGTACAGGAGAATGGTCTTTTTCACTGTAGGGACATTACTGCGGACATGGGTGCGGATATAGGTACGTCCGTCGTTATGTCCGTCGTTAGGTTCCAGGCATGATGCGCATCTGTTCCGTCCTGCTCGTTCTCGCCGCTCCGCTCGCGGCGCAGCAGTCGCGTCTTCCCGAGCCTGTGCGGACCGCCGGCAATGTCATTCAACAGGACAAGCTCAAACGCGACGCCGACTATCTCGCCTCCGACGCGCTGCGCGGACGCAGGTCGCCGTCGCCGGGGCTCGACAGTGCCGCCGCGTACGTCGCGAAGCGCCTCGAAGCGCTGAAGCTCTCGCCCGCGGGCGACGCCGACACGTACCGGCAGCACTACACCATTCGCACCGCGACGCTCGACACCGCGTCGACGTACCTCGAGGTCGGCGGCCGCCGCATCCCGTTCGGCGACAGCCTGCTCGTGCAGTTCTTCGACGACGCCGTCCGGTTCACCGCGCCCATGGTCTACGTCGGACACGGTATCCTGGCACCAAAGAAGGGAATCGACCCGTGGGCTAATGTGGACGTCCGCGGCAAGATCGTGATCGCGCATGGTTTCGGCGCTTTCCCCGCGGGCGAAACGTTCGCATCACTGGGCACAGTCGACGTCGACTGGTTCCTTGCCTGGCAAACCGCGCAGAAGCGCGGCGCCGCTGGCCTGATCATGATTGCGCGCGGGAACATGCTGCGGCGGTGGGACTTCATTCGCGGCAGTGAGTTCTACCTGACCAAGACGGACCTGCAGCCGTCAGTGCCGTCGGCGTATCAGCTGCCGAAGTTCCCGGCGGTGGTGATGAGGCCGGAGCAACTCAAACACCTCCTGGCGGGGAGCAACGTGAACGTCGACACACTGCTCGCGAACGCCGGGCGCGGTGTGTATCAGGCTTCATTCGCGCTGGACTCCACGAAACGGGCGACGATTAGCATCGGCGTCGCGCGACAAGAGGATCAGCGCCTGCACAACGTCGTCGCGCGCATCGAGGGCAGTGATCCACTACTGCGACGCGAGGCCGTGGTGCTCATGGCGCATCTCGACGGCGCGGTCGGTGATGCGCCCGCCGCCGCGAACGACAGCATCTACAACGCGGCCGATGACAATGCGTCCGGCACCACGGGCCTGCTCGCGGTCGCCGAAGCCATGATGCGCGCGCCGCGTCCCAAGCGCTCCGTGGTGTTCCTGTGGGATACCGGCGAGGAGGTCGGCCTCTGGGGCTCGCGCTTCTACGCCGCCAATCCCGTCGTGCCGCTCCGCGACGTCGTCGCGCACTACAACGTGGACATGATCGGTCGCTCCAAGGCGCCGGGCACCAATGCCCCTGAGGACGAAGAGCTGGTCGGCCCCAACGAGATCTACGTCATCGGTCCTCGCGTGATGAGCACGGAGCTGGACAGCCTGATCCACCGCACGAATCGCTCGCTGCACGATCTCAAGCTGAGTCACCGCTACGATCTGCCGACGCACGAGTTCTTCTATCCGCGCACGGATGGCGGGCCGCTGCTCGAGCGCGGCGTGCCGGTCATCAGTTTCGCGGATGGCACGCACGTCGACTATCACGGCGTGGGCGACGAGGCGCACAAGCTCGACCTCGAGAAGATGCAGAAAGTCTCGCGCCTTGTTTTCGCCACGGCGTGGCTGCTGGCCGATTCACCCGCGCGCCCGCGGCTCGACAAGGGGATTCCGCCGTCGGTGCCTCGGCACCCGGCGCTGCAGCCGTAGCGACTTTCAGTGGTGAAACTGCTCTGGGCAACTCTGCTGTCGGTCGTGTCGTGCGTGAGCTCCGGCTCGGACGCGGTTGACACTGCCAAGTCATCAGACACCGGCGCCACGAGCTCGCGGGAGATCTACATCGACAGCGTGGTGCCGACGAACCCGCTGGTGGTCTCGGGCAGGGCGCGCACGTTCGAGAACACGGTCCAGGTGCGCGTCCGCGACGCCGAGGGTGACGTCATCACGGAAGAGTACACCACGAGCGTGGGGGAGATGGGACACCACAACCCGTACTCGGCGCAGCTGTGGATCGCGCGTGATCCGGGGCCGCGCGTGACCGTCGAGGCGTTCGAGTACTCGGCCAAGGATGGATCGGTGCGGTCGCTCACGAGCACGGTGCTTCCATACGACGTCGCACGCATGCAGGTGACGTTGCTCTTCCCGGTCGGCGACGACTGCACCAGCACACGGGCGTTCACACGTGCCGTGCCCAAGTCCGCCGCCGTCGCGCGCCTGATCGTGGAGGCGCTGGTGGCCGGTCCCGACAGCTCGGAGAAAGCGGCTGGAGCCGTGTCGCCATTCCCCCGCGGATCGGACATGAACAGCGTCGTGCTTCGCGACGGAGTGCTCACGGTCGACTTCAACGAGCGTCTCCAGAACGTTGGCGGCTCCTGCGCCGCGACGGCGATCCGCCAGTCGGTTACTCACACGCTTCAGCGCTTGCCGGCGGTGAAGCGCGTTGTGATCACCGCGGCAGGGAGCGAGAAGCTGGCGCTCCAACCGTGAGAGGTGCGCCAGCCATGTCGTACCGTCGCGCCACCGTCGCGCGCTCGCGCCGCGACTCCTCCGGACGCCCGAGCACCTCGGCGATCCGCGCGCGATCCAGCGCGGCGAGGGCGAACAACACGCGACGCGCCGGACGATACCCGTCCAGCGCCCACTCGGCCTCGAACCACCGCAGCAGACGCAGCGCCTCCTCGTTCGCGCCCTGCGCGGCCAGCCACCGTCCCGCCGCCAGGCGACTCACCGCGATCACGTAGGGGTGCTCGTTGTAGCCGGGAACGAGCAGGTCCGGGTTGCGCCAGTTCGTGGCCGCCAGGGTGGCCGCCGCCAGCTCGCGATCGCCGGCCAGCTCCGCCTCGAACGCTCCCAGTGTCCGGTCCAAAAGCGCGGTGGACACCGTGTCCGCGCGACGCAGCCGCTCTCGCGCCGCCACCAGCTTCGCGCGATCGCGACGCGCTACGGCCAGCATCCCATCGAGCCACGCGAGCTCCGCACGCAACATTGCGTTTGTGCCCACGCGCGACACCGCGGCCGCCGCCACGTCGCGCCGGTGCACCGCCGCGTCGGCGCGCACGGCGCCAACCCACGCGCCGATCACGGCCAGCCGATATGCGATTAGCCGATCCGCGCCGGCCGGCATCGGTCGCCGGACATGTTGGTCCGCGACCACCAGGGCCGAGTCCCACGCGCCGCGACTCGCCCACGCGTCGCTCAGGATGCGCCCGTGGAGTGCCGCCAGCTCGGGGCGCGGACGCGCCCGCAACACGCGCTCGCTGATCGCGACCTGCGCCGCGGCCAGCGTTGCGCCGCCGCCGTGACGCGCGCGCGCGGCGGTGACCAGGTCCACCACGATGCTGTCGCGCAACCTGTCGACCGCAGGGGTCGCGCCCAACAATGCCAGCTCATACCGATACACGCGCCCGAGGTCGAACCCGAACTCCGCGGTGGATGTGCGCCCGAAGCCCAGCCGCTCGAGCGCGTCGCTCGCCACGGCCGCCATCGCGGTATCGTCGTGGATCGTCGCCCAGTACAGATGCTCCCACGCCGGGATCAGCGCCGGGTTCAGCACCACGGTCCGCTCCAGCGCGGCCTTGGCTTCGGCGCGCGCGTGTCCGTACGCGGGCCCTACGTGGAACAACCAGTCCGCGTGCTGCATCCAACCCGGCCAGTAGTCGGGGTAGCGTGTGGTCACGTCGCGCGAGCGCGCCAACGCGACGGAGAACGTGTCCGTCACCCACGACTCGAACACCAGCCGGTCGCGCTCCGGCAGTGCGTGGCGATGCCGCTTGATGCCCGCGATGATGGCGTCGTCCACCGCCTCGAGATACCACCAGCGCGCGAACGCGTAGCGCCAGTGTGCCAGCCAGAAGGTCGAATCGGCGCGCATGGCTCGGGCGTACGACTCGGCGGCCGCGTCCCAGCGACTCTCGAGGGCGGCGCGCTCGCCGTCGAGAAACTCGCGCAGGGCAGGAAGCGATCGCGTCGTGACCGCGGCCAGGTTCGGTGTCGGCGGCGCGCGAGTCCGCCAGACCTCGCGCAACAGCGTCCACGCCAACGTGTCGGTGAGCGCGGCCAGATCGTGCGCATCGGCGATGACAGACGCGCTGCCGATGCGCGCGCCACCGTCTACCACGTAGATCCCGAGGTCGACACGTACGCGGCCGATCGGGGCCAAACTGTCGCCGCGCGCCAGCGTGCCGTGCACGATGCTCGACGCGCCCAGCCGCTGCGCCAGACGAAAGCCTTCGTTCAGCTGTCCCAGCGCGCCCGACTCACGCGTCTGCGCCAGCAGGGTGAGCGCGTCCACCATCCGGATCTCGCTGATGCCGTCGAGGCTCGCGCTCAGCGTCACCACAAGATCCCGCCCCAGCCGAGCCAGCGCCGAGTCGGTTTGGGCGGGCACGAGCGGCAGGATCGCCATGACAGCCGCCGCCGGGTGCACCGGCGAGCGCGTCCTCGTGAGCGCCGTGGCGGCCACCCCCGCCGCGATTGCAACGGCGCCCGCGAGTACCGCCAGACGCCGGCGGTTCCGTCTCGCGGCGGGCGATGCCGAGGCCGCGGCGCTCCCCAACGCCTCGGCGAAATCCGCGGCTGTGGCCCAGCGCTCCGCGGGCTCCTTGGCCATGGCGCGCCGCACCACGCGCGCCACCGCGACCGGCACGCCGGGTATCTCGGGAGCCTTGCCGTGCAGGTGTTCGTCCATGATGACGGCGGTGGAATCGCCGCTGAAAGGCGGCGCGCCCCGCAGCATCTCGTGCAGCACGCAGCCCAGGCTGTAGACGTCGCTCCGGCCATCCATTTTCGCGTCGCCGCGGATCTGCTCGGGGCTCATGTATCCCGGTGTCCCGAGCGCAATCGCGGCCTCGGCCAGGTCCTCGCCGCCCGCCGCGGACATGGCGCGCGCGATGCCGAAGTCGCTCACCACGGCGTGGCCGGACTGCAGCAGGATGTTCTCGGGCTTGATGTCGCGGTGCACGACGTCGTGCGCGTGGGCGTAACTGAGGGCGTCGGCGACCTCACGCGTGAGTCGCAGGGCCTCGTCCAGCGCGATTCGCCCCTCGCGCGACAACCGGTCGCGCAGTGATTCGCCTTCCATATAAGGCATCACGTAGTACAGCAGATCGGCGGCCTCGCCCGAGTCGTGCAGCGGGAGGATGTGCGGGTGCGTGAGCTGCGCGACGATGGCGATTTCGTGAAGGAAGCGCGCGTTGCCGATGTCGCTGGTCAGCTCGGGGCGCAGGATCTTGAGCGCGACGCGCCGCCCGTGCTTGATGTCCTCGGCGAGGAACACCACGGCCATCCCGCCGCGGCCTAATTCGCGTTGCACCCGGTAGCGGCGCTCCAGCGGCGCGCGCATCTTCTCCAACAGCGTCGCGGGCGCCAGCGCCCCCCCCGCCCGCCTGAGCGCGTACAGACGCTCGAGGAGACTGTCTCTTCTGTCGGCGCGATCCTCGGTCGGCACACGCCAACATGTGGCGTGTGCAGGGCGCGAGGCAAGCGTGCTACGTCAGACCGAGCTAAACGCGCTTGGAGAACCCGACGATACCGGCGACGGAGCCGTCCACGAGCACCGGTATGTCCGTCACGTGCACGACGAGCGGAGTGCCGTCCCTGTGCCGCACGAGGAATGTCCCGCTCCATGGTCGTCCGGCCAGGAGCTCGCGCATGATGTTCGCGGCTTCGGCTGCGCTCTGCTGGCCGGGCGTGACGTCGACGACGTTGCGGTTCACCGCCTCGTCGGAGCGCCAGCCAAACAGCGACTCCGCGTGTGTATTCCAGTACAGGATGGTCCCAGTGTTGTCGGTCGCGATGACTGCCAAATCCGTCGAGTCCATTATGCTCGCGGTGCGGACGACGGCTTCCGCTGTGGTCGCGAGATCCAAGCTGGGCATTGCGTTGCGAGCCTCTGGTACGGCGAGCCGGGAGTGACGCTCGGAGGTGTCTGAAAGTATTGCATCAGCGCCGATGCGCGCGTCATGAGACGGCAATGTCGATGCCACCGTGGTCCCGTCGACGCTCGTCTTCAGTAAGTCGGGGAGCTCCCGGACCTGCCAGTAGGGGGGCGGACCGGCGGCGGCAGCGCGGCCACGATCGCCTTGAACTGCTGAAAGCCCGCGTCATCCCGCGTGAGACCGCGCACGCGGTCATCGCCGTACTCGCGGATCAGCTGCCGCGTGTGGTCCACGCGGCTCTCCTCGAGCGGATGCGAGGCGAAGAAGCCTTCCAGGACGTTCGGGTTGCGCCGGCGCTCGGCGAGCAGGATCTGGAAGAACTCCGGAATGCCGTCCGGATGGATGCCCGCGTTGATCACGTTGATCACGGCCTGCGAGTCGGCCTCCATCTCCGCCGACCGGCTGTACTTGGCGAAGAGCGCCGACCCCGCGACGTTGATCGCCACCCGCGATAACCCGCTCTCGCACACGCTCGTGAGTGTGCAGAGCAGCGTGACGCCGATGTTCGCGCCGGTGGCCTTCTTCATCTGTTCCACCGAATGACGCTCGACGATGTGCCCAATCTCGTGTCCCAGCACGCCGGCCAGCTGGTCCAACGTGGTAGCGCGCTCGATCAGTCCGCGGTTGACGTACACGAAACCGCCCGGCACCGCGAACGCGTTGACGTCGCGGCTGTCGACCACGAAGAACTTCCAGTCCAGCGATCCTCGGCTCGTCTTTCGCGCGATCTCCTTGCCCAGCGCGTCCACGTAGCCCGTGACCCGAGTGTCTGCGACGAGCGGAAGCTGCGCGTTGATCTGCTGCACGTACTCGCCGCCGAATTGGCGCTCCTCGGAGTCGGACATCGAGCACGCGACCGACAGCAACGTCGCGATGAGCACCGTGATGACGCGCGGGGATGACATGCAACGATCCTGGCTACCGCCGCTTGCGACGCCTTCTTGCCTTGGGCGGATCCACGACGAACTGGATGTTGATCGCCAGCAAGTCAGCCTCGAACCACGCCACCAGCCGGCCGGTGAACTTCTCCGCCAAGTAGAACAGATCGGCCGGCTCCTTTGGGAGCACGTGCGCCACGAGCACACCGTTGGCGTTGGCGATGTCGATATGGCCGCCTTTCGGCCGCTGCACGTGCTTCAGCCGAGTTTTCTTCTTGTTGCTCCAGTTCCAGGTGGGTGCCTCTTTGATGCGGGCGCGGAGTAGCCGGAATGCGTCGCGGCCCGGCGCCGGGACTGCTTGCAGCACGAGCATGGACTACCTCCGTTCAGGGGCTTTCGCCGTGTACCCTAATGTGGCCGGATCGGTGAATTCACGGCAAGGAAACAACAGGTCACGGCGCCTGCATTCGCGCCTCGCGCACCGCGCGCCACGCCGACCCTGTCTTTACGACGTGGTACGCTCGCTCGAAGCGCAGCCGTTGCTCGAGTGGCCCGCCCTGAATGGCATACTGCTGGACGACGAGATGCACCTGGACCGAATCGCCGCCGCCGAGCGCGAACGGTTCCGAGAAGCGCGCAACGTAGCCCGCGCGTTCCGCGCGACAGATCAGCGGCACACGCGACGTCGTCACCTGCGTTCTGCATGTTCCTTTCGCGAGGCCGGTGGTCAGCAGCGCGGACCGAACCTCTGACGGCATCGTGTCGCCGCCGGCGAGTCCCTGCGAGCGCGGAAGGAGCACCGGGTCGACGAGAATGGAGAGCGTGGGATCGCTGAGTGTGAAGGCGCCGGCGAGCGCAGCGCGGTAGACCCCAACCATGTCGCCCGGTGGGAGCGTGTCGACCGGAAGGCCCGCTCCACGATACGCCACTTGTTCGCGGGCGCACGCCGACGCGATCGCGCCGCACGCAAGCGCTAGAAATCGCGTCCACTTGTTGGAATCTGGCATCCACCAATTTACGTAATTCCGTATATTGTGGGATGCAACGGATTTCGGCGTCGGAGCTCACGCGGCGGCTGGGGGATATCCTCGGACGCGTGCGATATCGCGGCGACGTATTTCTCATCGAACGCCAGGACGTGGCAATCGCGCAGATCGGGCCGGTGGCGGGGGCCGTGAAGGCGACGCTCCGTGATGCCGCGCTTGCCTGGACCTCGGCGCCGGCCGACGCATCCTTTGCCGACGATCTGGAGCGCGCAGGACGAGCCGACCGGCCGCCGAGCAATCCGTGGGACTCGTAGTCGACACCAGCGCCCTCATCGCGCTGGAGCGCGCCGGGGCCGATTGGGAAGGCAAGCTGGCGCACGTTGCCTCGGAACCCGTCGCCATCGAACTCTTGCACTAGCTCCATTGCGGCAAATCTCTTTCACACTATTCCATTCGCAGCGCCCTCACCGGATCAATGGCAGCCGCCCGCCTCGCCGGGACATACGACGCCAGGAATGCCACGCCCACGAGCAAGCCCGCGCTCGCCGCGAACGTCCATGGATCGTACACGCTCATGTCGTACACCATGGTCCGTAACAGGCGAACGGTGAACGCGGCAGCGCCCGCGCCGAGTACGACACCAATCGTCGTCAGCGCCATGCCGCTTCCGAGAACGAACCGCAGCACCCGGCCCGAATCCGCCCCGAGCGCGACCCGGATACCGATCTCCCGCGTGCGCTCGGCCACGAGATACGACAGCACGCCATAGAGCCCGACAATCGCGAGCGTACCCGCGAGCCCCGCAAAGATCCCCAGCAGAACGACCGTGAAGCGCCTCGGCGCGATCTCCTCCGTCATGCGCTCCTCAATAGTGTTGAGGCTCGGCGGCACTTGCGCCGCGTCTATCTCCCGAATCATTGCGCGCACTCGATCGTAATGCGCCTTCGGCTGCGGAACCGTCCGGACGATGACGCTCTGGAAGTGGCTCACGCCTGTCTGTGTCAGCGAGATGTACGCGACTAGTGTCACCGGCGCCTCGAGCCCTCCGCGCTGCCTGATATCGTTTACCACCCCGATGATGGTCTTCTCGCCATCGGCACGGATGGTCTGCCCCAGCGCCGATCGCCCCGGATACATCAAGCGCGCCAGCGTCGCGTTGACGATGGCGACCTGCGGCGCGCCGAGCCGGTCGCTGGATGCGAACCCGCGTCCCTCGATGATGCGCGCCCCGATCGTCGGGAAATACCCGGCATCAACGCCCAGGACATCCACCGGCGGCGAGCTTCTTCCGGCCGAGTCCGTGATGACGACGGTCATCCGCGCGCCGCCGAGCGGGGCGGCGTCCGCGAGCGCGACGGCACGCACGTCCGGATCGCGTCGCAGCCGCGCCATGAACTGCTGATAGAACGCGTCCGCATTCGGCGGCGTATATCGCGCGCGCGCGAGCGTCGGACGGATCACCAACAGATTCTCGGTGTCGAACCCCGGATCGATGGCGGTCACGCGCGCCAGCGTCTTCGTCACCAGCGCGGCACCCGTGAGCATCACGAGCGCGGTCGCGAGCTGTGCCACGATGAGCGCGCGGCGCAGGAGCTGCTCGCGCCGGCTCCCGGCGCTGCGCTGGCTTCCGCTCGCGAGCGCCAGACTGACGTGCCCGCGCGCCGCGCGCAGCGCGGGCACCAGGCCGAATAGAAGGGCGGTCGCAAGTGCGACAACCAGCGTGAACCCAAGGGCCGTCGCGTCCACGCGAACGCCTTCGGCGTTGGCGACGGAGCCGGGGCTGATCCGCACGAAGTATCCCACCGAGGCCGCGGCGAGCAGCACGCCGAGTATCGCGCCGGTGGTGGACAGCACCAGACTCTCGCACAGGACGTAGCGGACGATGCGCGTGCGACTCGCCCCGAGCGCCAGCCGCAGCGCGAACTCCCGCTCGCGTTGCGCCGATCGCGCGAGCGACAGATTGGCCAGATTCGCGCAGGCGACGAGGAGGAGAACGCCGACCGTTCCCCAGAGCAGGAGCAACGCCTTCCGGCTGTCACCGAAGCGGCGGTCGTGCAGCGTCATCGCGACCGGGGTGAGCTCGCGGTCGCGCGGGCCCACTCCTGTCAGTGCGTCGGCCGCGCGACGCGCGATGGTGCCGATCTCGGCCCGCACCATCTCGATCGACGCGCCGGCGCGCATCCGGCCGACCGCGTAGTAGTACATCGTCTGACCCTCGACTGCCGGCCTGATGCGCAGCGGCGTCCACAGCTGCGCGCGGCGCGACGTGGTCAATGTTGCCGGCATGACGCCGATCACGGTCGTCGGCTTCTCGTCGAGCACGAGACTCCGGCCGATGATCGCAGAGTCGCCGCCGAACATGCCACGCCAAAGCTGCTCGCTGAGGACGACGACCTCTGGTCCGCCCGGACGCGCCTCGTCCGTGCTGAACGTGCGCCCCCGCAGCGGCGCGAAGCCGTAGACCGCGAAGTACTGCGATGTCACGTCGCTGCCGGGAATCTCTCGCGGCCCATCGACGGTGTGCACGATCACGTCGCCGCCGCGCGACACCGCGACGGCCTCGAGCGACGGCGTGCCTTCGGCCGCCAGTGCTCTGAAGGTGTGATCGTCCAACACTTCCCGATCGATTCCTTCGCTCATCATCGACATCGACACGATGCGGTGCGAGTCGGGGTAGGGGAGCGGCCGGAACAGGACCGCGTTGACGATCGTGAACATCGCGGCGTTGGCGCCGATGCCGAGAGCGAGCGTGAGCACGACGGCGATCGAGAAGCCCGGCGTGCGCCGCAGCGTGCGCATGGCATAGCGCGCGTCCCTGGCGAAGTCCTGGAGCCAGCTCAAGCTCTGCGCGGCATAGAACCGGTCCTGCGCGATGCCGACGTTGCCGAAGTTGCGCCGTGCCGCGAGCTCGGCGTCTTGCGTGGCGACTCCGCGAGCGCGGAGTCGATCCGCCTCGAGCTCCAGGTGCGCCCGGATCTCGTCCTCGAAGTCCGCCTGCTTACGCCTGCGCCAGAACATCACGCCTCCTGCATGACCTTGCCGATGGACTCCACGAGCCGGTTCCAGCGACTCGTTTCGGCCGAGAACTGCTTGCGACCCGCGGCCGTAAGCGAGTAAAACCGCGCGCGTCGGTTGTTGTCACTCGTGCCCCACGCGCCCTTGATCCATCCGCGCTGCTCCAGGCGTTGCAGGGCAGGGTAGAGCGATCCGTGGTCTACGAGCAGCGTGTCCCCCGATCGGGTCTGGATGGCGATTGCGATCCCGTGCCCGTGATGCGCGCCGAGGGCGAGGATGCGGAGGATCAAGAGGTCGAGCGTTCCCTGCAGGAGGGAGTCTCGATCCGGCGACTCTCTAGGAGGCATGCTACTAGAGTATGGGCACCTCCTGGTAGATTGTCAACCAGAGACAGTGACTCGCCGCGCGTCCTCTGCGTCCTCTGCGTCCTCTGCGTCCTCTGCGTCCTCTGCGTCCTCTG
>JBBDXZ010000100.1:0-93735 GCA_040902075.1 Gemmatimonadaceae bacterium | reverse complement strand
AAACATCCGGCGCGGCGCGCCGGCAGTTCTCCGCCGTAGGCGGCTCTTCTCCGGCCGAGAGGCCGGCACTTCCTCCCCATGCGCTTCGCCGACGTCCTCCTCACTGCGCTGATTCAGATCCGAGCCAACAAGCTGCGGTCGTTCTTCACGCTTCTTGGCATCATCGTGAGCGTCGCGTTCCTGGTGGCTGTTATTGCAATCATTCAGGGCATGAACTCCTATGTAAAGGAGAACGTGGCCAATGCAATGATTGGTAGTAACGCTTTCCAGGTGCGCCGAACTCCGATCAACATCGGCTTGATCGAGGACGAGGATTGGCGGCGGATGCAGCGGCGTCCGAGGATCACGCACGCCGACGCGGAGGTCGTCCGGGCCGCGCTTCCCGACGCCGAGGCGATCAGCATCACCTCGGGGTGGCCGACGCCGCAGTCGGACGTCGTCTGGCGAGAGCGGACGCTGGGCGACGTTTTGATCTTCGGCGTGAGTCCCGAGCATCAGGTCGTGCAGGACTATCGCTTTTCGAGCGGAGTTCCGTTGAACGACATCGACGTTCGCCAGCGGCGCAACGTGGCAGTGATCGGTGCCGACGTCGCTAACAAGCTGTTCGAGGAGGTCGAGCCCGTGGGCCGCGAAGTTCGCATTCGGGGCGAGCTCTTCACGATCATAGGCGTCGTCGCGGCCAAAGGGCGCGTGCTCGGCCAGTCGTTCGACGGCTTCGTCATGATGCCGATCACCACCTTCGAATCGATCTACGGCCGCCGGCAGACCACGACGATCTCGGTAAAGATGCCGACAGCGCTCGAGGTCGACGGCGCCATGACGCGCGCCGAGGAGGCGATGCGCGTCGCCCACCGGTTGCGCCCGGGCGCCGAGCCGGATTTCTCCATCGAGACCGCCGATGCGCTGGTCAGCTTCTGGAAGCAGCTCACGAGCGTACTGTTCGCGGTCGTGCCCGCGATGGTCGCGATCGGGATCGTCGTCGGAGGCATCGTCATCATGAACATCATGCTGATGTCGGTGAAAGAGCGGACGCACGAGATCGGACTGCGGAAGTCGGTGGGCGCCACCCACCGGGACATCCGCCGTCAGTTTCTCGCCGAAGCCACGATGCTCGCGACGATCGGCGGCGCGATGGGGGCGATGGCCGGCTGGATGTTCGCGACGATGATCGCGGCGGCGTCGCCCCTGCCCGCGCGCGTGACGCTCTGGTCGATCATGCTCGCGCTCGGACTTGGCGCGAGCGTCGGCGTGCTCTTCGGAGTCTATCCGGCGACGCGCGCCGCGCGGATGGATCCGGTGAACGCGTTGAGGGCGGAATGATTTCCCGCTTCCGCTTCTTGCTCTCATTTGGAGAAAACGTCAGCCTCGCCCTCGGCGCGCTCCGGGCCGCGAAGATGCGTTCCACTCTTACGATCCTCGGTGTCGTGATTGGAGTGTCTTGCGTTATGGCGATGGCGTCCATTGTGCGCGGCATTCAGGATCAGATCCTGAACACGCTCGAGGTGTCCGGTCCCACGACCTTCTACGTCATGAAAGTGTTTTCCCAGACGCCGCTGAATCCGGAGAATCTGCCCAAGTGGGTGCGCGTCCGACCCGATCTCTCGAGCGCGGAGGCGGAGCGCATCGCGGAGCTGCCCGAGATCAGGTACGCGGCGCTGTGGGGGCAGATCTTCAACAGAATCGAGTACGGTGGCACGCGGACAGGCCTCGGCATCATTACGGGCGCCGACGAAGGGTACACCGAGATCTATGGCGGCGAGTTGACCGAGGGCCGGTGGTTCACCAAGGGTGAAGTGGGGTCCGGCGCCGCGGTCGTCGTGCTGGAGAGCGATGCCGCGATCAAACTCTTCGGGCGCGTGCATCCGATCGACAAGCTCGTGAAAGTGGGGGGGCGGCCCGCGCGCGTCGTGGGGATCTACCAGACGGCCGCGAACATCTTCGAGCCGCCCGGTCAGGAACAGTTCGCGATCATTCCGTATCGCATGCTCGACCACCAATTCACGATCGACAAGACCAACGCGCTGTTCATCCCCGTGAAGCCGCACGCCAGCGTCTCCGTACCCGACGCGCAAGGCGCGGTGACCGTCGCGCTGCGCGAGATGCGTCATTTGCGTCCCGCGGATCGGAACACGTTCGACATGATCACGCAGGATCAGATTCTGGATCTGTTCAACCAGCTCAGCGGCGCGTTCTTTCTGGTGATGCTGGCGTTGAGCGCGGTGGGGCTGCTCGTGGGCGGCATCGGCGTCATGGCGGTGATGATGATCTCGGTGACCGAGCGGACGCGTGAAATCGGCATTCGCAAAGCGGTGGGGGCGACGCAGCGGGACATCCTGCAGCAGTTTCTCGTCGAAGCGGCGACGCTCACGGGGCTCGGCGGATTCGCCGGGATTCTCTTTGGCCTGTTGGTGGGTCGCGCCGCCAACGTGTGGATGCGCATCGACTCGGTGCCACCATTGGACCTGACCCTGCTCGCCGTGTTCATCTCGGTTGGCATTGGTATTGTCTTCGGGCTGCTTCCGGCCAGACGCGCCGCTCGGCTCGATCCAATCGAAGCCCTTCGGCACGAGTAGCAACGGAACGGTGGCGCCGTGTTAAAGTGGTCATATATTTATGACCATAGGAGGAGGTGTGCCAATGGCCCCGAAGAAGAAGACCACTATTCCCGCCGCGGAGTTCAAGGCCAAATGCCTGAAGGTGATGGAGACGGTACGGGCGACCGGCGAAGAAGTCGTAATCACCAAGCACGGCAAGCCCGTCGCGCGCCTCGTCCCGGTGACCTACGTGTCTAGGCCGTTTTTCGGGCGCAACGCCGGCATGACGGTTTTTGAGGGCGACATGATCACGCCCATCGACGTGGAGTGGGAAGCCGAGCGTGGCTGAAGCGGTAGTCCTCGACACCCATGTCTGGTATTGGCTCGCAGAGGGCAAGAACAAGCGTGTATCGCGAACCGTAACGCGAAAGGTCGAGCGCGCGGTTAATGATGGTCGAGCGTTCGTGTCCGCGATGTCGGCGTGGGAATTGGCAATGTTGGTCGACAAGGGCCGTTTGACTCTCGCGACCGATGTCGGTGACTGGATCGACGCATCGCGCGAACCACCGGGGGTGCGCATCGTCGATGTCACCCCTGACATCGCGGTGGATGGTGCGAAGCTTCCCGGATTCCTTCATGGCGATCCATCCGATCGGATCATCGTCGCAACCGCACGCTCGCTTGGTGCCACGATGCTCACCTGCGACGATCGCATCGTGCGGTATGGTGCGTATGGGAACCTCCGCGTGATCGACGGGAGACCTTAGCAGCATGCCAGTCGATCTTCTCGCGATTGCCGCTCATCGAGACGACGTCGAGCTCACCTGCGCCGGCACCCTCATCAAGTCGGCAAAACAAGGCAGGAAGACCGCGGTCATCGACCTCACGGCCGGCGAGATGGGCACGAAGGGCGACGCCAAGAGCCGCGCCGATGAAGCCGAGCGGGCGGCCACGATCATGCAGCTCTCGGCGCGTGAAAACCTCGCGCTGCCCGACGCCGCGATCGTGAACGATCCGGCGACGCGCGCGCTGTTGGCGAGAGCGATTCGCAAGTTCAAGCCGCGGGTCGTCATTGCCCCAGCGCGTCAGGGACGACATCCCGACCATCGGGTCACGTCGGAGCTCGTCCGCGACGCCTGCTTCATCGCCGGGCTCGCGAAAGTGGCACCCGACGCCCCGAAGCATCGGCCGCACAAGGTCGTCCACTGCGTGAGCTTCAGGCAGGACTTCGAGAAGCCGACGTTCGTCGTGGACATCTCCGAGGAGTTCGAGCAGAAGCTCGAGGCCATTCGCTGCTTCGAATCCCAGTTCGGCGACGCCAAGCAGGCTGGCGAGGTGTATCCCACCGGCGAACCCCTGTACGACGCGGTGCGGCACTACTCCGCTTATTACGGGTCGATGATCCGGTCGCGATATGGCGAGCCGTTCTTCACCACGGAAACGATGCGCGTCGACGACGTCGTCGCGCTCGAGGTATCGACCTTTTAAGTCAACGAACTCACTGGCCTTCCACACTTTCCCTGGGTTCGGCCTCAAGAGGCGCGAATGCCTCTCTCGCCGGAGTTAGGCTTGCATTTGCCCCGAGATCCAACGCTTCGCCTGATTCACGATTCGGCGAGAATCATCGACTGCGAGCCGGCCCGCAGTCTCGTCAATTCGCATCGGCCGATAGCGCGGCTCAACCGCGTACTCTGTAAGGCGCCGGCATGCGGCCTCTAGCGCAGACGCGGCGTAGCCGGCTTTGCCTAGCTGGTCCAGCAGGGCCTCGAGATCGTACGTCCGCACGGGTCTGATGTGGCGGTAGACAAGCGCCGCCTTGAGATACTTTTCGGCTGCTTGCTGGCAGTGGAACGCGACGATCTCCCAATCGATGTGCGCTGCATTCGTGAGCGTTTCAACCGTGCGGAGATCTGCGTCCGCCGGCTCGATCCATTCTGCCAGCGACTCGGGCGGCTTCCCGGACTGCTCGCGCACGCGCGGCGTCGGCCGCAGCTCCGCGATGTCAGAGATGGCGGGGTCGGCATACAAGACGATCCCTTGGCGCGCGATGTCGTAATCGATCGTGCCGACGTCATCCTTGCGACGCTCAAATTGAGCCGGCGTGCGAACTGTGATCTGCACGTCGACTAACCAGCCCTGGCGAATGGCAGCGCGTATCTCATGCGCGCGCGTCCACTCGTCCTCCGGCTCCCGTTCCTCCTCGACCATGATGTCGTAATCGCTGTCGGGCCGAGCATCACCGCGCGCGCGACTCCCGAACAGAACGATCCGGCGCGGGTGCACGCGCCCGACGATGGCCTTGGTGAGGCGATCGAGCAGAGGGTCGGCGCCCAGTGCCGACTGGATCATTCCGAGAAGCTAAACGCTCGGCGCGGCGCCGAGGTACCAAAACTGTGCGAGGACGGTTCGGTACGACGCGCCGATGCTTATCTTCCCGCCGGCGAACTGCGTCAATACTCAAGTTCACGCAACGACGGTTGACCTTCTCTCGATCGCCTAGCTTCCTGACGACGTGATCACGCCCGAGGTATTTACGCTGTGAGCGAAGTGAATTACAGGTCGTACCTGGCGCTCGAGGAGTTGCTCTCGCTTCAGCGTCCGCGCTCAAAGCCCGAGCATCCGGACGAGCTGCTCTTCATCGTCGTGCACCAGTCGAGCGAGCTGTGGTTCAAGGTGTTGCTGCGCGATCTCGATACGCTCGCCGCCGCGTTCGAGAAGCGCGATGCCGGTCTCGCGCTCTGGCAGTTGCAGCGCGTGAACGGAATCATGCGCATCGTGTCGGCGCAGCTCTCGTCACTCGCGCTCTTGCCGCCCCAACATTTCGCGGCGTTCCGGACGAATCTCGGGAGCTCCAGCGGCTCACAGAGCTTTCAGTTCCGAGCGATCGAGGCGGCGTCGGGGCTGCGCGAGCCCTGGTTTCTGGAGATGCTCAAGGAGCAAGGGATTCCACCGGAGGTGAAGCGCTGGCTCGACCGTCCTTCGCTGCAGGAGATGTTTTTCGAGTTTCTGAAGAAGGAAGGCACGTCACTCGAGCAGCTCTACATCGGACCGGGACCGAAGCTCCACTTCTTCATCGCCGAGGCGCTGCTGGAGTACGAGATGGAATTCGGCCAATGGCGGTTCCAGCATGCCCAGCTCGTGGAGCGGATGCTCGGTCCGGACACCGCGGGAACGGGAGGATCCAAAGGTGCGAGCGTCCTGCATCGGACGACAAGCATCCGCTTCTTTCCCAAGTTGGCCGAGGTTCGGGCCACATTTTTCAGCAGCCAGCGGTAGCTCGCTCGTCGGCGGGTGACACTAGAAGGTCGCCAGCACTTCACATGATGCTTCCTTTGGCTACTTGCGACTCGGCACCTCGTCTTGTAAGTTCCTGTCATGCGTACGCGAGTGACTAAGCGCGGACAGGTGTCCGTGCCAGCCGATGTTCGGCGCCAGCTCCAGATCGGCCCTGAAACGCTGCTCGAGTGGGTGGTCGAGGGCACCACGGCCCGGGTTATTCCCCTCCCGGCCGACCCCGTTCGGGCTTTCCGGGGTTCGGGACGCCGCGGGCAAACGGCCAAGCTACTGCGAGAGCGGCAACGCGACCGGCTGAAAGAGAATGGCTGAGCGCGCGGTCCGCGTGCTCGACACCACTGCCCTCCTCGCGCTGCGCGGCAACGAGGCCGGCGCCGACCATGTCGAGCGCATTCTCGATGGCGCGAAGAGGGGGCGCGGCCGCGTGCTCCTGTCCTTCATGACACGAATGGAACTGCTCTACCTCATCCAGCGCGAAGAAGGGGAAGAGCCGGCACAAGAGGCGCTTCGATTGGTCGACAGTTTCCATGTCGATTGGATCAGCTGCGAGCCCGACATTCTCAAGTCCGCGGCAATGCTAAAAGCCCGCGCCGGTCTTTCCGTTGCCGATAGCTGGATTGCGGCGACCGCCCTGGTCCATGATGCGGTGCTGGTGCATCGGGACCCGGAGTTTGCTCAACTGGGCGAGATTTCGCAGGATCCTCTGGGTTCACGCTAATCCATTTCGCGGCCACACGGTTGCCATGCCGCCAGCACCGATCTCGGGCTCGAAACGATAGCGGTCGGCCAGCGCCGCGCCGACTGGGCAAGTCAATGGCGCACTGGAAGTCAATGTCTTTCGCGGTGGCGCCATCGCGCCAGGTGAACGCAAACGGTATCTTCACGCGTGACCGGGAGGCTCTCGTGACTGCTCTGAACCGCCGCGACTTTGCCAGGTTGCTCACGCTCTCCGGCTCCGCCGCCTTGTTGCCGGGCATGCCGCTGCACCGCGGCCAACTGGTGCGCGAGCTGGGTCTCGCCGAAGGACCGCTTCCCCCAACGCCAATCGAGCCTGACGAGAAGTTCTGGAAAGAGGTGCGGGCCCGTTTTCTGTTACCGCCCGATCTGGCCTTCCTCAATGCCGCGAACCTCTGCCCCACCTCGCTCCCCGTCTTCGACGCGCTCGCCGCGAACACGAAGTACCTCGACTCGAATCCCTCGTCTGCGAGCCGCGCCAAGCTGACCGAGGGACGCGAGGCGTCTCGGCGACTCATCGCGGAGTCGCTGCGCGTCTCGCCGGAAGAAATCGTCATCACGCGCAACACGAGCGAAGCGAACAACCTCGTCTCGAGCGGGTTGCAGCTCGCCGCGGGCGATGAGGTGATCGTCTTCCTGGACAATCACCCGAGCAACTTGAACGCGTGGAGGGAGAAGGCGAAGCGGTTCGGCTTCACCGTCGTCGAGGTGGCGGTGACCAATCCGCATCCGGGCGCCGGGTTCTACGTCGACGCCTTTGTGAAAGCGATCACGTCAAGAACTCGCGTGCTCGCGGTCACGCACGTGACGAACACAATGGGAGACATGCTCCCCGTGGCGGATCTGTGCCGCGCGGCGCGCGAGCGCGGCGTGTTGTCGCTTGTGGATGGGGCGCAGTCGTTCGGCGTGCTCGACGTCAACCTCGGCGAGATGCGCCCGGACTTCTATTCCGGCTCGGTGCACAAGTGGCCGTGTGGCCCGAAGGAAACCGGCGTCCTCTACATCAATCGAGCGATCAACGACCGGGTCGCCCAGAGCATCGTGAGTCTGTACGGAGGCGCGGTCGGCATTTCGCGAACGCACGAAGCCTTCGGTCAGCGCGACGAAGCGGCGCTAGCGACCGTGGGGGCGGCGGTGAAGTTCCAGGATGAGATCGGACGCGCGGCCATCGAGAAGCGGGTACGACAGCTGGCCCAGCATCTCGCCACCGGCCTGCAAAGCATCAACGGGATCACGCTGTGGACGAACCCCGATCCGTCGCGTTCAGGTGCGATCATTGTCGCCAAACCGGGAGCTCTCGATCCGCGACGCTTCGTCTCCACCCTGTACGAGAAGGAGCGGATCGTGTGCGCGGCCGCCGGGGGCGTCAGCCGCCCGGGAATGCGGTTCTCGCCGCATTTCTATAACACCATGGACGAGATCGACCGGACGGTCTCGGCGGTCAGGAAATACATGGCTGCTGGACTGCCCGCCTGAGGAGACGTCAGCGCCGCTCGTTCCAGAGGATGTGCGGCCCGATCCAGAAGCCGAGATGAATGCCGAGGACGTTCGCCGCGCCGTGACGCGGTGAGACGGCCCACGTCCCGTCGGGGTTCTGGCGGATCCCTTCCTCGGTGAGGTAGCTGGCCTTTGCGTTGCGCGTCACGCGGAACGCGAGCTCGAAACCGCCCTCTCGCCCATGCTTCGTCGTCACCCGGCGTATGCCGGCGCCGTACGCGGTCGAAAGATTGTTGGACGAGAAGATACTTTGTGATTCCGGGTCGGGACCGGTTGGCCCATTCGCTATCAGAGTGGCTCGGCTGCTGAAGAACGTCACGCCGGCATGCGCGAATCCGAACGGTCGCCACGTCCCGTCGGTCGCCATGAATTCAGGCCCGCCCTGCAGGATCCACATGCTGTGGTTCCGCGCATCGTAGGTGATTTCTTCGGTCCAACAGGTGAAGGCGTCGCAGACATCCTGATAAGCGCGCGCTTTGACCCCGCCATACTTCATTCCGGCGAAGCTGCCGCGGAGGACGAACGGTTGTCGTCGCCACGGCTGGAAGCCGACCATGAGCTCTCCGCCGCCGCCCCCATCCTCATGCTTCTTGAATTCCCCGACGGGAAGGCCGCCAAAGAGACTGCCGCTGAAGACCCACTGGTCGCTCAGCGAGGGTTGGCGGGTTGGGATGAGCTGCGCTTGCGCTGCTGCTTGGGCCAACAGCAGGGCTAATAGCGCGGTTCGAATAGGAGACACTTTGGGCGTCGGCTGTCGGGCTTCGGACTTCGGGAAAACACTAGGGAGGGCTGTCTCTCTGACGAGTAGCTTGACCTCGAAGTTGCCGAGACACCCGCCCAGCTGCGCTGGGCACCCGCCGACGGCCGTCTGCTAGAGTCCAGGGACGCCACACCAGCCGCTATTAGTAAGGAGCAGTTCGAGCCCGTATATTGTTGCCATGCCTGAGCCTATCTACTTGGACCATGCCGCCACGACCCCGATTCGACCCGAGGTTTTGGAGGCCATGGCTCCGTTCTACGGCCCCCGTTTCGGGAATCCCTCCAGCCTGCACCGCTGGGGACGTGAGGCTCGGACAGCGCTGGACGAGGCTCGGGAACGTCTGGCGGGCTGCATTGGCGCCCGCTCGGACGAGATGTGCTTCACATCCGGCGGAACCGAGGCCGACAACCTCGCAATTCTCGGCGGCTGGCGCGCCCGGCATCGCGAAGGGCGCAATGCGATCGTAACAGACCCCATTGAACACAAGGCGGTACTCGGAGCGGTGCATCAGGCCGTTCGGGAAGGCGCCGAGGAGCGTCTTTGTCGCGTCACGCCGGACGGCGTGGTGGACGGCAGATCGTTCGACGGCTTGGTGCGCACCGACGTTGCCGTCGTGACGGTGATGTGGGTCAACAACGAGATCGGCACCGTGCAGCCGGTAGAACAGCTGGCGGCAACAGCCAAGGCCTGTGGCGCGCTCTTTCACACGGATGCGGTGCAGGCGTTTGGCAAAATCGAGATTGACGTGCGCCGGGTATTGTTCGACGCTCTCACCATCTCGGGGCACAAGATCGGCGCGCCAAAGGGGTGTGGGGCCGTGTTCGTGCGACGCGGCACAGTGCTGGAGTCGCTTTTTCACGGCGGGACCCAGGAACGCGGCAAGCGGCCCGGCACCGAAAACGTGGCCGCCGCGATCGGGCTCGCGAAGGCCGCTGAGCTGGCGTGCGCGGAGCGTGAGGCCGAGACGGCCCGGCTGCGAAAGCTGCGCGTGCGGTTGGAGCGGGGCATTCGCGAGCGCGTCCCCGATGCGGTGATTCATGGCGCGAACGCTCCGGAACGGGCGCCACACATCGTCAACGTGTCGGTACCCGGCACGGACAGCGAGTCCATGCTGATGGCGCTGGATCTCCAGGGAATCGGATGCTCGGCGGGATCGGCGTGTCAGTCAGGGAGCTCGAGCCCGTCGCACGTGTTGTCCGCGATCGGCGCGCCGCGCGATCTCGTGAACTCGGCGATTCGCATGAGCTTGGGATCGATGAGCGACGAGACGTCGGTGGATCGCGTGATCGAGGTGTTTGCACGACTGGTGGAGAAGGCGCGGCGAGTCGCAACTGCAGATGCTTCGCTGCGCTCAGCATGACAGGCTCTCATGAGTGATCGCGTTCTGGTCGCCATGTCCGGCGGCGTCGATTCGTCCGTGGCTGCGGCGCTGCTCGTCGAGCAGGGCTACGACGTCGTGGGCGCGACGATGAAGCTGTTCTGTTATGGCGAGGATGTGCCCGACCGGCCCTGTTGCTCGCTCGACTCGATCAATGACGCCCGGCGCGTCTGCCAGCAGCTCGGCGTTCCGCATTACGTCCTGAATCTCGAGAGCGCGTTCGGCCATGACGTCGTGGACAACTTCGTCTCCGAGTACTCGCGCGGTCGCACGCCGATTCCGTGCGTGCGCTGCAACACGTTCACGAAGTTCCGCGATCTGGTGCGCAAAGCGGACGCGATCGATGCGCGCTTCATCGCGACCGGCCACTACGCGCGCGTGATCGACGGAGTGCTGTACCGCGGTGTGGATCACTCCAAGGACCAGTCGTACTTCCTGTGGGGGATCGACCGGTCTGTGTTGTCGCGCATGATTCTGCCGGTCGGTGCCCAGACCAAGGCCGAGACGCGCGCGGTCGCGCACTGTCTTGGGCTCGAAGTCATCGCCGAAAAGGTGGAGAGTCAGGACATTTGCTTCGTCCCGGACGGCGATCACACCAAGATCATTCGCAAAAAGCTTGGCTCTGAGACCCCTTCATTGAGCACCGGTCCCTTCATCCTCTCGAATGGCCAGGTGATCGGTGAGCACGACGGGTACGCGCGGTTCACGATCGGGCAGCGACGCGGCGTGCCGGGTGGATTTCGCGAGCCGATGTTCGTCGTCGCCATTCGGCCCGAAGATCGCGCGGTCGTGATTGGTCCCCGGCAGGAGCTGCTGGGACGGGGATTGGTGGCGAGAGAGGTCAACGCGCTGACCGCAACCCGGGAGCCGTGGGCTGTCGGCTCGCAGCTTTCCGTTCAGGTGCGCCATAGAGCGCAGCCTGCACAGGCGACGGTCATTCGCACCGAGCCCGATGAGCTGGAGTTGGCGCTCGACGAGCCGGTCGCCGCGATCACGCCGGGCCAGAGTGTGGTATTCTACGACGGCGACCGCGTGCTCGGCGGTGGAATCATCGAGGCCGCTCGCGGCCAGCGCGCGGCACTGCCGGTTCTCGCGGCGTAGACTACGGCGCCGGCTCCGGAATCCGATCGAGCGGCACGTTCATGATCGGGTAGCTCTTCCAGTCCTTGTAGTCGAAGTGCCACCATTCGAGCGGATTCGCGACGAACCCTTCGTGCTCGAGCGCGCGGCGCAGCAAGGACCGGTACCAGCGCTGGACCGACGTGCCCCCGGGATAGTCCGCCTTTGCGCGTGTCGTGCTCTCGTCGTACGTGCTCGGCATCTCGACCGTCCTGCGGCTCTCGAGATCGTAGAGCGTGAGGTCCACGGCGGCGCCGCGATTGTGCTTGGATCCCTGCGCCGGATTCGCCACCAGCCAGCGCAAGCTGTCCGGCGTCGCATCCCAGAAGATCTTCGTCACGTACCATGGGCGATATGCGTCGTGGACCAGCAAGCCAAATCCGAGCAACCGGAGCGTGCGGCTGGCACGTACCAGCGCCTCGGCCGCCGGCCGCTGAAGGAACACGCGTGGCTCGTCGTACAGCTTGCTCCCGAGAAAGTTGTTCGTGCCGGCATACCTGACGTCGAGCTTGATCGTGGAATCGAGCTTCGTGAGCTCGACGAGATCGACGGGCTTCACTGTTCCCGGCTCGGCGGGCGCCGTCGCGGCGAGCGCTTCGCGCCGCAGCCCGTCGACGGGACGCACGGGCGTGATCCGCAGCTGATTTGCCCCCGATGGCGGCTCGATCCGGCGCCGCGGAAGCACCAGATCGGCGACCTGCACGCTCGTCGCGCGTCCGGTCTCATCCCTGCTGAAGCGGACCTCGCCGGAGACCGCGGCGGTAGCGATCGGCGCATCGAAGACCGTATCGTCTCGCTCCGCAAGCGGGACATAGTTGCCCTGATGGTCCAGAATCCAGAGGCGACGATCTCGCTCGAGCGCGTACCAGCGGCGGGTGGAGTCGAGTCCGTACTCTCCAATCAGACCGCGCCAGCGCTGAGGCGTGGAGTCGGGCATGCTCGCGAACTCGAAAGCGAGCTGGCGCGGCCACGATCCGTCGCCATTCTCACGAGTCGCGCCTGACGAGGCGCAACCCGCTATCGCGAACGCAATAGCGGGCACTGACAGTCGCGTGAGACCTGGATGCATGGTCAGTATTCTAGCGGCCCCCCATATCTTGCGCTCCGGACGTGATGCTCGGTTGACAGCGTCAAGTCGGCTCCACATCGTCCTAGCTGGCAACCATCGGAGTAGAAAATGCGATCATTCGCGCTACTGTCTCTCGGCCTTTTGACCGCCTGTGCTTCGACTCCTGACCCCGCGCCCTCGACGCCTTCTCAGACGGTCAGGGTTACCGGTGGCCCGGTGGTCAGTGTCGGCACCGCAGGTGTGACGGCGGGAGGCGCGGTTACGTCGCTCCGCATGACCTCGACGAGCACGGCCAGAGTCGATACGCTGTGGACGCAGCGCGATCGCGTCTGGGAGGTGCTGCCGGCGGTTTACTCGGCGCTGGAGATACCGATTGCGCAGGTCGATCCTGATGAAAGTGTCATCGGGAATCCGGGGCTCAAGCTGTATCGGCGGTTGGCGAAGGTGCCACTCATGAGGTACCTGGATTGTGGCACGACGCAGATCGGGCCGAACGCCGATTCCTACGAGGTGATGCTGACGGTGCTCACCAAAGTCCAGCGCGCACGACCCGACACGACCACCACGACGGTTGGGACGATCGTTGAAGCCATGGCGCGCCCGGTTGCGTACAAGGGAGAGTACGTTCGCTGCACCTCGAAGGGCGCGCTCGAGGCACGCCTCGTGGAGGTCCTGAAGGTGCATCTCGCGCCGTAAGATCAGTACTTCAGCCCACCGGATTCCGCGAACTCCTTCATCATCTTTTCTTGCTCTTCCGTCAGCTTTTCGGGCACCACGATCTCGACTTCGACGATCAGGTCACCACGCTGGTCGCCCTTTCTTATTCCCTGGCCGCGCACTCGAAAGCGCTTTCCTGACGGCGTTCCGGACGGAATCCTGATCGACACTTTTTTCCCGTCCACCGTTTTGACGTTCACCTTCGAGCCCAACGTCGCCTGCGCGATGTTGATCGGTACGGTCGCGATGAGATCGAGCGCTTCGCGCCTGTAGAAGCGGTCGGGCTGCACGATGAAGTTGATGATCAGGTCACCCGGCGGACCATTGCGCGAGCCGCGACCTCCTTGTCCCCGCAAGCGGATCTTGGTCCCCGTATCGGTCCCTTCGGGGACGGTTACGGCAATCTTGCGCCGCGCGCGCACTTCACCCGACCCGCCGCAGGTCTTGCACGGCTCGCTCGGAATCTGACCGCGGCCCAAGCACCGGGGGCAAGGGCGCTGAACGGCGAATCCCCCTTGTCCAAATGAGATCGTCCCGCGGCCGCCGCACTCGGGACAGGGCTGCATCTTGGCTCCCGGCGCGCCGCCTGTTCCCTTGCAGACCTCGCACTCCTCGTTCACCTCGAGGTCGATGTTGACCTTGCCGCCAAGCACCGCCGTGCGGAATGGAACTTCGAGCGTGACTTCCACGTCCTGGCCTCGCTCCGGCTGGTTCCGATTGCGGCTGGCGCCGCCGCCGAACATCGAACCGAAGATGTCGCCCAAGCCACCGAGGCCGCCGAGATCGACTTCCTCGAACCGGAACCCGCCGCTGAAGCCGCTGCCCCCGTCGCGCGCGCCGGCGCCTCTGGCGCCTGGCCTGCCCCCCCCGGATCGCGCTCCGCCGCCGAATCCTCCGAATGCACCCAGTCGGCGCATGTCGTCGTATTGTTTCCGCTTCTCGGCGTCCCCAACGACGTGATACGCCTCGGAGATCTCCTTGAAGCGCTCCGCGGCCTTGGCGTCGCTCGGGTTCTTGTCCGGGTGGTGCTTCGCGGCGAGCTTGCGATACTGCTTCTTGATCTCGTCCTGCGACGCGGACGCGGGAACGCCGAGGACCGCGTAGAAGTCCTTGTTCTGCGCCATAGTGATTACTACGTGCTCAGCCGTTCCACTGCTTCACGACGACTCGAGCCGGACGCAGGAGCTGGCCGTTGAAGCGGTACCCTGGCTGGAAGACCTTGCCGACGGTGTGATCGTCTTCGGGCGACAGCGCCGGCTCGGTCGCCACCGCTTCGTGCAGCGTCGGGTCGAACGTTTGGTCGATCGGATTGATCACTTCCAGCCCGGCGCCGCCGAGCGTCTTGAGCATTTTTTGCTCGACCAGCTCGATGCCCTTATGCAGCGTCTGCGGATCGGTCGCCGCCGGATCGATGTGCGCGAAGCGCGATAGATCGTCGATGGCGTCGACCAGCTTCGACACCAGCTCCGCTTGTCCCCGGGCCTCCGCTTCGGCGCGTTCCTTCGCGCTCCGCTTGCGGTAGTTGTCGTACTCGGCGGCGAGGCGAAGGTACTTGTCCCGCTGCTCGGAGAGTTGCTGGCTCATCTCAGTGTAGGCCGGATCACCTCCGTCCGCGGCGCTGGGCACCTGCGTGTCGCTGGGTGCACTTTCTTCGGGCGCCGGCCCGCCGTCACCCTGAGGCTCAGGGGTCGGCGGGTCGGACTCGGCAGGGTCAATCCGGTGGCGGTTTCGGTCCCTCATGATTGAATGTTCGCGGGTTCCGAAACGTCACGCAACGGAGACGCCACCGCCGTCGGGAATTGTCTGGCACCCAGTCAAGGCGTCATGCGAAGCGGTTGAGTGAGGGCCTTTGTGAGCCGGTAGAGAAACTCCTGCCCCTCGAAGAAACTCTGTATCCCCATGCGCTCGTCGCGTCCATGCGCCCTGGCGTCAACCGTGGGGTCACTGAAAAGGCCTGATACTCCGAACACCGGGATTCCCAGCTGGCGGAAGTATCTGGCGTCGGTCGCTCCCGTGGACATGAAGGGGACAACCGGGATGTCACCGAACATCTCGCGGGTGATGCGGGTGATCGGCTGCATCACTTCGGAGAGGAGCGGCGTCGGCGGCTCGGGGGGCCGCGTTGGGAACGACGCGAGGACCTGCACGGTGGTGTCGTTCACGACCTTGGCGAGCGCCGCCCGCGTCTGCTCTGCGGTGCTGCCTGGATACATGCGGCAATTCACATTGGCTTCCGCCAGCTGCGGCAACGCGTTCTCCGCGTGTCCGCCCTTGAGCAGGGTCGGAACGCACGTCGTGCGCAGTATGGAGTTGTACCGCGGTTCGGAGGAAACGACCGCCAGAGCGGCGGCGTCATTCGGGTTGGCGACCAGCGCTCGCATCGCGCGCGCCATTTCGGGAGTCTCGGCGAGCGCCGTCTTCGTGAAGAACTCGCGCGTCACCTCGTTGAACTGAATCGGAAAGTTGTAGCGCGCGACTTTCGACAGCGCGTCGGCAAGCGCCGTGATGGCGTTGTCCGGGCGCGGAACCGACGAGTGTCCGCCGCGATTCGTGGCCCGGAGCGTCACGTTGGCGAAGATCTTCTCGGTCGCCTGCACCGCGTTGAACAAGGGCTTCCCCGCGCGCAGCGTGCCGCCGCCGCCCTCGTTGATGACCAGCGCCGCATCGATCTTGTCGCGATGGTTTTTGAGCAGCCAATCCACGCCATTCGCCGACCCACCCTCCTCGTCGGCGGTCAGGGCGATGATGATGTCGCGATCAGGCAGGTAGCCTTCCTGCTTCAGTCGAAAGACGTTCGCGACGAAGATCGCGGCCATCGCTTTGTCGTCCGCGGTGCCGCGGCCGTAGTAATAGCCGTCGCGCTCCGTGAACACGAAGGGGTCCAGGTCGGACGACCAGTCGGCCTTCAGTGCTTCGACGACGTCGAGATGCGCCAGGAGCAGGACCGGCTGGCGCGTCGCGCCCTCACGCGCGCGAATCCGCGCGACGACGTTGTGCTTCTCCGGACGCGGCCCGCCGACGAAGATGTCCGCTGGAGGAATTCCCGCGTCACGAAACCGCTGCGCCATGGCCACGGCGGCCGGTGTGACGTTTCCGGTCTTGTCCGCCGTGTTGATCTCGACGAGCTGCCTGTAGATGTCGCGCGCGAGCTGTTGGTGGGGCGGCAGCGCACTGGCGCGGTAGACCGACGGCTGCTGCGAGATCGCGGCGGCCGGCACGATCAGGAGCAGCGAGACTATTCCGATCCGTCGGGCGAGTGTGCGCATGTGAGGAGGTGAGGGGGATGGCTCGGGATGACGTTCGATTGAAGATGCCGACAGTGAATCCCCCACGGCAACCTCGCGGTTGCCCGGCTGGCTGGACGAAACGCGTCTGGGCATTACTGTCACTCATCACCCTTTGGCGAGGATGACTTGCGACTAGCCACCTTCCAGCTGGCCGCGGTACTGCTTTCCGCGTGTGCCACCAAGCCGGTGCCCGCTCCCGTCCAGGGCGCGCCGGTCCCGTCGCGCACCGTTCGGGAAACGGTCACGGTCCGCGATGCGGAGCTGGAGCGGCGGTTGTCCCGTCTCGAGCTCCGCGTGATCGAGAAGGAAACGCAAGTCGAGGAGTTGGAGACGCGCCTTGACGACGCCCGGGACGAGGTGGTGCGCACGATGGCCAAGCTGCAGACGATTGCCAGCAGGGCGGAAGCCGCTTCGTCGATCGCGGAGGCGGACGTGGCGCTGCAATCACTGCGGTCGAGCGAAGGATCGCGCCAACTTCAAGAGGTCACCCAGGCCACGAAATTCGTGCAGCAGGCGACCGCCGAGTTCAACAAGGCGAACTACGGCGGCGCGCTCTATCTGGCGAACCAGGCCAAAAGCAGTGCTGTTGCCGGCCGCGCGCGCCTAGCCGTCGGGAACCGAGGCGCGACGCGCCAGGGTGAGACCGCGTTCGCGCTGCCGATCCGGTTGAAGGCCGCGAACCGCGGCAACGTGCGGGAAGGCCCCGGAACGAACTTCCAGGTCGTCTTCGCCGTGGAACCGGGGAATGCGCTCACCGGGTTTTCCTACACGGAGGAATGGGTTCGAGTGAGCGACGACAGCGGGCGAAGCGGCTGGATTTTCCGGAGTCTGATCGCGCGCCCCTGATCAGCTCTTCTTCTTCGTCGCTGTGCTCTTTCTGGGCCGGGCGGCGGGCAGCCTGTGCTTTTTCGATGCCGGGGTTGCGCGCGCGACCTGGTTGCGTCCCTCGCGCTTCGCGACGTAGAGCGCCGCATCCGCGACGACGATGATGTCCTTTGGCGTCTCGCCGTCTTTGGGAAACTCCGCGATCCCGATGCTCAGCGTGATCCGGCGTCCGGGAAACTCCGCGCTCTCGACGCGTGACCGCATCCGTTCGGCCACCTCCACCCCGCCGGACATCTCCGTTTCCGGAAGCAACACCGCAAACTCTTCCCCGCCGTAGCGGGCGACGCAATCCACCGTGCGTGTCGAGTCCTTGAGGATCGCGGCCACTTTCTTCAAGACCTTGTCGCCCTCGGGGTGCCCGAACTCGTCGTTGTAATTCTTGAAGTGATCCACGTCGGCCATGATCACGATGAAGGCATGCTTGTGCCGCTGCGAGCGCACGCCTTCTTCGCTGAGACGCTGCATCAGCGCCCGGTGGTTCACGAGACCCGTGAGACCATCGGTCACGGAGAGACGCTCGAGCTCCTCGTTCTTGGAAAGCAGCTCGTTGTTCGCGGTCGCCAGCTCCTCACGCCCGGATCGCAGGCGCGAGACCATGTGGTTGAACACACTGGTGAGCGCTCCCACTTCGCCGGAGCTACTCGTGTCCGCCGGCAGATCGACGTCGAGATCACCCATCGAGACCTCGGCGGCCCCTTCCGCGAGGCGCTGCAACGGACGGACGATGATCAACCCCAGACGATAGGCGGTCGCGGCCACGGCGATCAGCAAGACGGCGATGAGCGCAAAGGCAACGTTGCGGAAGCGCCGAACTTGCTCGAACGCCGAATCCGCGGGAATCTCCGCGACCACGGACCATTGCTCCACACTGGGAACCTTCTTGAGAGCGCGGAGGACCTCGCGACCGTCGAAATCCACGAATGACAGCGCGGCGTCCTGAACCTGCGACAGTCGTCGGAGCGTGCCCGGGCTCAGCCTCGTGCCGAGCAGCCCTTGCGAGATCTCGCGGGAGCTGGCTATCACCCTGCCGCTGTCGTTCGTGAGATAAACGATTCCGGCGCCACCGTCGGGCAAGAACGTCCGCAGCTGTCCCTGGACGGGAGCAAGATTGATCTCGACGGCAAAGGCGCCGATCGGATGACCGTCGGCGCGCTGGACGGGGACGGCGACGACGAGCTTTCCCTTGTTGCCTTTCGAGTCCCAGTATGCGTCGCCAACGACCTGGCCCCGTTGGCGGAGCGTCTTCTGCCAATCCTGAGGCAGATGAACCGGCGTTGCCTGCTGAGCGCTGGTGGCCAGCAGGCGGCCATTGGGGTCCAATACCATCAACTGCTCGAAGTCGGGGAACCGTGCGTGCACAGACCGCAGGTATTCCCGCAGACGCGGGCTGGCGAGCCCCTGCGACGCATAGCGGCTGAGGTTCGCGACGACCTCATCGGATCCTGCGAAGACCCGGAGATCGTAAAGCCGCTCCTTTAGCCAGACGCTGATCTCGCGCGCCGTCTGGCTACTCTCCGACAGGAGGTCCTGGGTGATCTTGACCTCGAGCGCTCGTCGGTTTTGGTAGTAAGCGACGCCCAGAGTAATGCCGGCCGGCAACAGCGTGCCTACCACGGCAAGTGCCAGAATTCGGCTTTTAATGCTGTCGAGACGCGGAACGCGAAGGTACTGCGTAACGTGCGTTACAGCTTGCAGGGCAATGCTTTTCCGCTGCTTCAAAGATCAGCTCTTGCCAGGGGAGGGGTAATACGGGCATCCGCGCCAGGAAATGACGACACTGGGGCGCATGGGGAAACTGAAACGCGGCTGGCAAGTATACCGCCGGTGTCCGCCGTTGGCGACTGACTTCAGCAGGCTCTTCTACACGCTGCGCGACGCCCGGTCTAGCGCTCCCTCGAGGTAGACTCGCTCGAGGCCTCCTCCCCGCTTCGTCACCGCTGGCCGGTGCGAAGCTCCATCGTGTCCCTTCTGATGAGCGTATCCCTCGGCATCGAGTCGCGCTTCGGTACTGAATCGGGTTTTGGTCTCGCGACGCTGTCCCGCATGACGACGCTATCGGTTCGAGCCGCCGGCCGGGCATAGCCGAAGACCGTATCGACTCGCGGCGCGCTGTCGGGTCGTGCGACGAGCGACGTATCCAGAGTGGGCGTAACCGGCTGCGGACGAACCAATCTGACTGGGCGCGGTCTTGGCGGCGGCGCTGAGGCCGCGCGGGAGGCCACGCCCATGATGAGATCGACCGGCACGTTCAGCGGTGACCCGACCGGCGCGATCGCTGGCGCCTCGATTCCTCCAGCCACCGAATCGACGACTCTCGCCGCGGACGCCGGTGCCGAGCGCGCTAGCCGGGGACCTTTGGAAGCATCGCGACTCCGGCCGAACGCAATAGCCGATGCCCCTAAGAGCAGAACCAGGCCGGCCGCCGCCGCGGGCTTGCTCCACTTTTGGTTCCAGCTCGGGCGACTCCAGCGCGGCCGTTTCTGCCACGCGCGCGTCCACCACCCTGGACCGCTTGGCCTGGACGTCCTGGGGCCGCCCGAAAGACGGGGCGCCATCGGTATTGCGACTGGGGTCTGCTCTCCGACAGGGGTCGCCAGCTCGGCAGTCCGCGCGTACTGCTCCACCTGCGTCGTGAGGGCTGCCGTCTCCCACTCCAATCGCTCGCGCACGTCCGCAACCTCCCGTTCGTGGGCCTCACGCTCCTCGATGAGTGCCGCTCGATCCGTGGCGTGCGCTGCCTGCTCCTTGGTGAGCGCTTCGCGTTCTTTCGCCAACGCCTGACGCTCCTTCGCCAGCTGGCGCTCGAACTCTTCGCTCTCTTTTTGAAAGCGCTTGGCCTGCTCGGTAACGTCGCGCTCGTGCGCCTTTTTCTCCGCCGCGAGGTGGTCGTCGTGCTCCTTGCGCTCTTTTTCCAGCTGCACACGATGCGAGCGCTCTTGCTCCTCGATGACATGGCGCGATTTCTCGAGATGGATCTCGCCTTCCTTCAAAGCGTCCGCCATGGCGATGGCGGCGATGTATCCCGAGATATCCGGCACCTTCTCACTCGTTCTCGATAGCTGCAGCAACCCCTCGGTCTGCTCGATCACTTTGCCGGGAAGCCCCGGGCGCAGCTCGGCAAGCGGACGATTCGCGCGCTCCGGCGCGGCGGCGCTTCGCGTGAGCATGGCCCGCGCGAGAACGGCGATCGTCGTGGCGTCGTCCTCGGGTCCGGGCATGTCCGACAGTGGCAGAGGCCGCGCCGCGAAGGAGACGAGTACCCGATCGGTGCCGGGCTCGAGAAAAACCGTATCCAAAGCCACCGCACGATGAACGACCTTCTGCGCGCGCGCCCACTCGAGCGCCCCGTTCACCTCTCGCAGGATCGTGGCGATTCTCGGATAGTCGAACTGTTCGTCGCGCCGAGAGAGCAGCTCCTCGAGGGTCGGGGCATAGACGCGCTCGGTGATCACGGCGAACACGTCCGCTCCAATCCAGCGTCCTTCTATGATCGGGAGGACGCTGCGGTGGCCGTTCCCGGACAGGAGGTTGGTGTCCGCGGCCCAATGGCTGAGTGCGTTGCCTTCGTCCCCGGATGGCGTTTGGATGACGGTAATGAGCACGTCAACGCCGTCTTCCCGGCGTTTGCCGATGAACGTGCGTGCGTCTTCGCGGCCGGAGAGCTCGCCGATGACCTCATAGGCCTCGCCGAGTTGCTCCATGTTCAGTGGGTCCTGGCTGGTCATTCCCGCGACTCCGTCGGAGGATGCGATGCTACCGGTCAGGAGTGCGTGATTTGTGCCGCGGGGTTCATGCCGGCGGCTGTCTCACACGGGAGTGCGCTTTGAATCTCTGGGCCGGCCTTTCCGTAGGGCCCTGGGATGACGCGCTTCGCGTCGTCCTACGAAGGAGAAGCTGAGATGATCGCGAATCCAAGAGTCGGCGAGTACATGACCAACACCTGCCGGCGCTGCAATCGGATTGTCCGTTCGCGTTTGGTTCTGCGCTCGGTCAAGCTAGCGCGAACGCGACTTGTGGTGCCCGATGTGCTCGTGGACGTATGCCCGGACTGCGGTCACATGATCTCGATTGCGCCAGAATCCGTTGAGCAGCTTCGCGAAGCGGGGAGCTGGAAGTAGCGAATTAGGGAGCAGGGAGCGAAAGCGAAAGTTCGCTGTCGAGTGGGCGAGGCAGGGTTATCGTCGCCAAACCGCGGTACGCGTGTTACTTTCGGCGCGGGAACGACGAAGCCGCCGCCCCTGCCCGTGCCAGTCCTCCCCAGCCTGGAGCCCTCCGTGACTCGGCGCATTGCTTCCATATCGTGGGTTCGCCCCCTTGTGGCCTCCTTCGCGATGCTGATCTTCCCCATCGCGCTCGACGCTCAATCTCAGGCCACCACCGGTATCATCCGCGGAACGACGGTCGATTCGAGCGGCAGGGTGCTCCCGGCGATCGTGATGCTGCGAAACGTCGAGACGAATTTCAGACGCACGGTACAAGCGAGCGACCGGGGCGTGTTCGTCGCAACGCTGCTTCCGCTTGGCACCTACGAGCTGACCGCGCGATCGGTTGGTTACGCGCCGGTCGGACGTCCGAATCTCATCGTCAACGTCGGACAGACGCTCGACATTCCGCTCGTGTTCGCGCCGTCCGTGATGCAGATGGGGGCGATCACGATCACGGGCATGCGTCCGACGGTCGATACGCGCAGACCGGAAGCAGCCACCGCGCTCGACGCGCTCGCCGTCGGTGGACTCCCAAACAACGGCCGCAACTTCCTCAACCTCACGACGCTCACGCCGAACGTGGCCGTGACGCAAGGCCCCGACGGTGACGTGCTCAGCGTCGGCGGACAGCGCGGCATCCACAACAACGTCTCCGTGGACGGCGCCGACTTCAACAATCCGTTCTTCGGCGAGCAGCGCGGCGGACAACGGCCCGCCTTTACCTTCAATCTCGACGCCGTGCGCGAAATGGTCGTCGTGTCGCAAGGCGCGAACGCCGAGTTCGGCCGGTCGGGCGGCGGTTTCGTCAACGTGATCACGAAGAGCGGCACGAACACGGTGCATGGCACGCTGCACTATTACGGCAAGGATGGCGGACTGTCCTCGCCCGCGGTGCACGGGCCGCGACGACTCGATCCCGATTTCCGGCAACATCAGTTCGGGTTCACGCTGGGTGGTCCGATCAGGCGTGACAAACTCTTCTACTTCGTCGCGTACGATCAGCAGGCGTATACCGAGACGAAGCAGACGACGAGGCCGAGCAGCGCCGCGCTGACCCAACTGACCACGTTCCTCAACAGCGCGTATGGCGGGGCGCTAGCGGGCGACTTTGGCGCCATCGAGCGCAGTAACGACGCGCAGGTCGCGATGGTCAAGCTCGATTGGCGGATCAACGACCGGCACCTTAGCTCGCTGAAATACAACTACACGAACTCGCGTCAGGAGCGCGGCACGTTCGATGTGGACACGTGGGGGCGCAGCGCGAATGGAATCGAGAAGGACTTCTCGAACGCGATCAACGGCAGCCTCGCGTCGCATTTTGGAAACTTCGACAACGAATTCCGATTCCAGTTGGCGCGTGAAGACCGGCCGCGCGACTACGAAGGCCCGGCGTTCCCCAGTGGACGCAAATTCCCGGACACGGCGATGGATTTCGCGAACGGATTCCGCTTTGGGCAGCCATTCTTCCTTCCGGTCGAATCGTATGACACGCGCATCCAGGTGCTCGATAACGTCTCGATGATTCGCGGCAACCATCTCGTCAAAATCGGCTTTGAGTGGAACCGCACGGAAGAGAAGCAAACGTTCATCGGGTTCGCGAACGGCCGGTTCATCTTCAACTCGGTGGCCGGCTTCCAGGGATACGTGCAGAATGGTCCCAACTACGTCGAGTGCAGCGATGCAACCGGGGCGGTCGTGACCACGAACAACGCGGCGACCTGCCCCGCTGGCACGAGCATATCGGGGCCGGTGCTGCTGTACCTGCAGCAGGCTGGAGTCGGTGGACGCTCGGTCGAGGAGGCCGGCACGCAGGCGATTCCGCAGCACGACCTCGCGCTCTACATCCAGGATACCTGGAAGGCCAGCGCAAACCTCACGGTGAACTACGGACTGCGCTGGGAGGGCCAAAAACAGCCTGATCCGATAACGCCGCCCTCGCAGGTTTTCTTCGCGCCGCTCATCGGAACGACCCGCACCAACGCAACGGGGACGTACGCGTTCCCGTCGGACGGCACGATTCCATCGGACATGATGATGCTCCAGCCGCGACTCGGCGTCGCATGGGACGTCGATGGCGACGGCAGGCAGGTCGTGCGCGGGAGCGCGGGTCTGTATTACGCGCGCATTCCGGGACTGAACCTCGCCAGCGCGCGCAGCACCAACGGCTCGATCGGACAGACGATGTTCCGCAACAGCGCGTTGATCGGCATTCTCGGCGCGCCGCCAGCCTACGACCAGCTCCTTCCTGCTCCGGCCGGCGCTCCGTTCAATCCGGACGTGTTCGTCTTCGACAAGGATTTCCGGAACCCGCGCACGTTGAGCGCGTCGGCGGGCTACGAGCGGGAAATCGGCGGTGCAACGGCAGCGTCGGTCAGCTACACGTACGCCAAGACGGATTTTCTGACGCGCTTCGTCAACCGCAACGACGCGGTGTTTGGATCGCCCTGGGCCAACAGTCTGCCAGGTGGCAACGGCATCGGACAGCTCACCACGGTGGAGAGCTCCGCGAAGTCGCAGTATCACGGGATCACGCTCGGTCTGGCCCGCATGGCCAGCCCGGACTTCCAGTACCAAGTCAACTACACCCTCTCGCAGGACAGGTCGGACGACGACAACGAACGCGATCCGTTCAAATTCTTCTATGCCCGGGCCGACAGGCTGGATCGGGAATACGGGTATAGCGAGCGCGATCAGCGGCACCGCGTGAACGCCTGGGCGCTGCGGAGGCTGGTGTGGCAGATCTATGCCAACAATCGATTCACGTATACGTCGGCGCAACCCCGATCCGCGATCTGCGCGGCGAACCCGATTGGAGCGCCGTCCGATCGCATCTGCCCTGACGGTTCCATCCTCCAGCGCAACACGATTCGCCGAGACAACTCGTTCGCGAGCTGGGACCTGCGTCTGTCGCGCAAGTTTGCGTCGGTGCAAAGCGGACAGGTCGAGGCGATCGTGGAGATCTTCAACGTCTTGAACCGCGACAATTTCCGCGACCCATCCGCGTCGTCGCTGCTCTTCAACTTCGATGGCACGATCCGCAACGGGCTTGGCGATCCGCGGCAGATTCAGATTGGTGCCCGGTACGGGTTCTAGGTTGGAGGTGCTAGGTGCTAGGTGCTAGGTGCTAGGTGCTAGGTGCTAGGTGCTAGGTGCTAAACCCTCGAGCACCTAGCACCCACCACCTAGCACCCACTCCGAGATTGCTAGGGCTGGATATCGGCGAGAAGGCGCGCCGAGTACTCCCGGCAATGTGCGTGCGCCGTGCATACCTGGCGAACCGCTCCTCGAGGCAGGCGTGCCCACAATGCGGTCAGGCTCGCCGCCGCCTGTCCCGTGTCGTCAGAGTAGCCATGTCGCGCGGGGCCGAAGCCACCCCATCGCGTGAATCCCGCTGCGTCGCCGACGAACAAGACGCCCCGGAATAGGTACGCAGCACTGCCCGCCGTGTGGCCGGGAACGAGGAACGCGTGCAATGTGTCATCGCCAAATGCGAACGCCGTGTCTGTTGAGAACGCGAGCACGCGCAGGTCGCCGGTCCGAGGAAGGTCGCTCGAGTTGACCGCTTCGGCCGCGCGAGGAATTACGCCGCCGTGGGCCGTATTGCCATAGAGGCGCGGCACCTCTTTCTCGGCGAGATGAAACTTGCTGCCGCGCAGCAGCCGCCACGCGCCGATGTGATCGCGGTGACTGTGGGTCAGGAACACGTTCGTGACGTCACCCGGGGTCGCGTTGAGCGCGCCGAGCTGACGCGCGACCGCGTCCGCGCTCCCCCACCATCCGAGATCGATGGCGATGACGCCGCCCGAGGTGCGCGCCAGGTAGACCATGCTCTTGCTCGGGCCGCCGCTGAGCGCCACCGCGGCAGCCATCGGAGTGACTAGCGGCCGCTCTGACCGCGCGCAGCTCGTGAGAGTCACCGCAATGATGAAGAAAGACCGCCACTGCATGCGCATCAGCTGCTTCACTGTTTCGCGAATCCGCGCTTCTTCATCAACGCCTCCACTCGCGGGTCGCGTCCGCGGAATTCACGATATGCGTCGGCGGGATCGACCGTGTTCCCCAGCGACAGCAGCCGCGCGAGGCGCCGGGCAACGGTCTTGTCGTACGGGCCACCGGCTTCCGTAAACACGCCGTAGGAATCCGCCGTGATCACGTCACTCCAGAGATAACTGTAGTAGCCCGCCGAATATCCGTCGCTGGAGAAGACGTGCAGGAACTGCGGCGATCGATGCCGCATCACGATCTCACGCGGCATGCCCAGTTGCGCCAGCGACTCGCGCTCGAAGGCGTCGGGATCGATGCGGCGCTCACCGGCAAGATGGAACTTCATGTCCACGAGCGCGGCCGAGAGATACTCGGTCGTCGCGAAGCCTTCGTTGAACGTCGCGGCGCGCTCGATGCGTTCCACGAGCACGCGTGGTATCGGCTGGCCGGTTTGATAGTGCAGCGCGAAACGCTGCAGGACTTCCGGCGTGGACAGCCAATGCTCGAGCAGCTGTGACGGGAACTCCACATAATCGCGCGCGACCGATGTGCCCGATAGCGACGGATACATCGCGTCGGCCAGCAGTCCATGCACGGCGTGGCCGAATTCATGGAACAGCGTGACGGCGTCGTCCCACGAGACGAGCACCGGCTCACTCGGCTTCCCCGGCACGAAGTTGGAATTGTTCGACACCAGCGTCGCCACCGGCTTCTCAAATTTCTCCTGCGCGCGATACGCGTCCATCCAGGCGCCGGACCGTTTGCCGGCACGCGCGTAAGGATCGAAGTACCAGAGCCCGATGTACCGGCCGCTGCCCTTGTCGGTGACTTCCCAGACTTTCACGTCGGCGTGATACACGGGCACGTTTGACACCGGCGTGAACTGGAATCCGAACAGCTCGCCCGCGACCCAGAACATTCCCTCGCGCAACCGATCGAGCTGCAGGTACGGCTTGATCTCGTTTTCGTCGAGGTCGTATTTGGACTTCCGCACTTTCTCCGCGTAGTACCGGTAGTCCCACGGCTCGATCGTGATGGTCGACCCTTCCCGATTGGCGATCGCCTGCATGTCCGCGACTTCCTCGCGGACGCGCGCGATGGCGGGCTTCCACACCGCTTCCATGAGCTCGACCGCGCGCTCCGGGGTCTTCGCCATCGCATTCTCGAGCCGCCAGTGCGCGTGTGTCGGGAATCCCAGCAGCTGCGCGCGCTCGGCGCGCAGCGCGAGAATGTCGGTGATGATCTGGTTATTGTCGTGGTCTCCGCCGTTGTCGCCGCGATTCACGAACAGACGCCAGGCCCTCTCGCGCAGGTCGCGCCGGCTCGAGAACGTGAGAAAGGGCTCCATCGCCGACCGCGTGTTCGTGATCAGCCATTTCCCCGCCATCCCCTTCTGCGCGGCCGCGGCCGCCGCGGCGTCTCTCACCGACTGCGGCAGCCCGGCGAGGTCCGCCTCGCGCTCGAGCACGAGGTAGTGATTGGTCTCGTCAGCGAGAACGTTCTGGCTGAAGCGGGTGAACAGTCCCGCGAGCTTCTCGTTGATCTCGGCGACGCGCTTCTTGGCGGCGGCGTCGAGCCGAGCGCCCGCTCGCACGAACGTGGTGTGATAGAGCCACACGAGGCGCTGCTGCTCGGGAGTGAGCTTGGCCTTGTCTGGTGAGGTGTATACCGCGTCGATGCGGCGGAACAGCGTGGCGTTCTGCGTGATCTGGTCCGAGAAGGCGGCGAGTCGCGGCGCCATCTTGCGCTCGACCGCTTGGAATGCCGGAGTGCTCATCAAGCCGCCCCAGATACCGTATACCGTGCCGGCACGGGTGATCGCCCGACCCGCGCGCTCCTGAGCGGCGATGGTATTCTCGAAGTTGGGAGGCGCGGGATCGTTCGCGATGCGTTCGATCTCGGCGAGGTTCTCCTGCATTGCCGCGACGAGTGCCGGCTCGAAATGCTCGACCCTGATGTCATCGAGTGGTGGGACGCCGCCATGAGGGCCCACCCAGGGGCGAAGCAACGGATTGTCGGCAGCGTTGGCCACGACGGTATTGGAATTGTCCATCGCGGAGCTCGACGCGCTTTGCGTCCGCGCGCAGGCGATACCTGCGGCGGCCGCGATCGGCGCCGCGCGGCGGATGAATCGGCTCATCGACATCAGGGTGGGTTGGGACTACCGGAACCTAGACGGCCCGCGCCGGAGTGTCGACGGTTGCGGCTTACGGACGCGAACGTTTCCAGCCGCTGGAGGTTCGCTCGTATAGGTACCACACGGCCGGCGGATCGTGGCGCGCAGCGCAAGCGCTCGTGTCGCAGATGCCGATGGACAGCTTCCCCACCCCGAGGTCGACGGCGTCCGCACCGAAGAATTGAGCGGCACGGTCCGCTTGCTCCTGGCGCGCGATGGAATCGGCCGCCGGAATGCGCGTTGCGTACTGTACGTCCAACCGGCGCCCCGCCGGCCTCAGCGCGGCCCCCCCATCGTTCATCACGCGGTTGAGCACTCGGATCGTGTCCGCGGCTCCCACGACCAGCAGCTTGTCGACATTGGGGTACCCCCGATGCGACAATTGCTGCGCGTGGAGGGCTCGGTTGCTCGAGACCGCGAGCGCAAGCCCAACCACCACAAGTGAAACGAAACGAGACAGCATGACAGCTCCGGCATGAATGCTTGCCTTCGCTTCATTGCAGGAATCGTGCGGCCCGTCATCCGCCCGCGCTCGGTGCGTCGCTATCATCGCACGTGGGCGCCGGATTCAACGAGCAGGTCTCGCAATAAGGACCGGTGACAGTGCGAGGCGTCCTCGCAGTAGCAGCCTACCGAGAAGTCGGATTGGTGTGAGAGCGCGGCGAGGGTTGCGATGAGATGGCGAGCTTCCGGACGCCGCATTTCCGAGAGATAGCGGATGGCGAACCGCTTCCAACGTGCCGCCGTCAATGGCCCCGAGCGCGCGCTGGCGAACAGCTGCGGGCTGGGCGCCAGCTCCGGCAACCAGACGTCGAAGAAATCGCGCTTGGCGAAATCCGATCTCGCGACACCGCGGGGCGGGCGCCGGACCGTGCCGATGCGTACTCCTTCGTCAGCCAAGCGCGGAGTGCCAAGCCGTACGACGCGAACGCTCATAGGAGTTTCGTCAACGTCGTGAGATAGGGCGCACATCCCGTCCGCTGATAGAGCCGAATCGCCGCGTGATTGTCGCTCAGCGTCGTCACGCGGAGCTCTGGCGCTCCTGCCGCCTTCGCCCGGCGCTCCGCTTCCTGCATCAGGGCTTCACCAACACCTCGCCGCCGCGCCGTTTCCCTCACCATCAGGTCAGACACCTGCGCATGTTCTCCCGGAGGATCGTCGAGATCCCGATATGGCACGCGAGTAAGTACGGTGGCGAATCCAACGATCGCCCCATCTGATTCCGCTACGAGAATCGTACCGGCGTATTCGCGGCACTCGACCAGAATGTGGTCCAGGAAGGGCGCGGCGATCGACGCGCCCGGTCTCAAGCGCTCGTCGATCTGACGCTCGAAGTCCTGCAGCTCGATGATGCATTCGCGAAGCGTCGCGGCATCCTCCGGGCGGTACTCGCGAATTGTTGCAGGCATGTGCATGACCCATCAGATCGCTTGCTGACCGGCACCCGTTCTTAATGATGGGCACCAGGATTGCGCTTCCACAGTGCGTTTTCAAGGAGAGGCGGACATGACAATACAGCGGACTCTGCGCGGCGGACTAGCCGCGCTGCTGTTCACGGCGATGGCTGGGTGCTCTCAAGCAGGACAGCTTGGCGAGATCCTCGGCAGCGTTCTCGGCGGCGGCGCGGCACAGGTCGCAGGGATCGTTCGGGGCGTGGACACCCGCTCGCAGCAGATATCGCTGCAGCAATCGAATGGCGAGACGGTCGCGCTCGCGTTCGACAACCAGACCAAAGTGGTCTATCAGAATCAGACGTATTCCGTTACGTCGCTGGAGAGCGGCGATCAGGTAAGCGCTCGCGTGCAGCAGCTCCAGAACGGCGGTTACTACACGGACTCGGTCCAGGTGACGCAGCCAGTCGCGGGGTCGAGCACCGGGACGACTGCCGGATCGGAGAACGTGCAAGCGTTGCAGGGGACCGTCCGGCAAATCGATCGAACCAATGGCCTGTTCACCGTGGAGGCTGGCAACAACGTGACGCTCACAGTCTCCATGCCATACAACGCCAGCAACACAGACAGAACGAAGTTCCAGAACCTGCGCTCGGGAGACTACGTCCAGTTTTACGGAGTGTTCGTGAACAACTCGCGGGTGGAGTTGAGACGGTTCAACTAAGAGAGGAGAGAGGAGAGAGAACATGTCATTCCGAGGGGCGCCGCGACGAGGAATCTGCAGGTACGACTTACCGTTTGCGTGCGGCCAGAGCCATGAAACGAAAAAGGTGCGGAGGTGGCCAGGGTGACACCGCACCCTGTACGCTCCCCCCGCACCCTGGACCCTAGCAGTTGGGTGGAACTACAGATCCCGTCGCTACGCTCGGGATGACAGCGCTCCTCCCTCCTCCTTCCTAACAGTCACTCCGCCCTCATCGCGATCAGCGGATCCACCGAGAGCGCGCGCCGCACTGGCCACAGGCAGGCCGCGACCGCCACGACCACGACGACGACCGCGCTGACGGCGAACGACGCCGCGTCGCCTTGCTGGACGCCGTACAGCATGCTGCCCAGCAGCTTGACGCCCCCTCGAGCCGCGACGAGTCCAATGAGCGCACCCAGGACGGCGAGCGCCAGCCCTTGCGACAGGACCGAGCGCGCCACCAGGCGACGCGACGCACCCAGCGCCATCCGAATCCCGATCTCGCGCGTGCGCTGCGCCACCGAATAGGCAAGCACGCCATAGAGTCCTATCGCCGCGAGACCGACGGCCACGATTGTGAAAATCATGAGAAGAAACATCGTGAATCGCGGGCGTGCGATGCTCTTCTGCATCTGTAACTCGACGCTGCTCATTTGCGGCGGCGGCAACCTGCGATCAATGCTGGAAACAATGCCCGCCAGCACCGGCATCATCCGAGCGCCGCCCGACGTACGAACGATTACCGAGGGCCGGAAGACGCCAGTGCCCGGCATGTATAGCAGCGGCTCACCCGCATCCTCGGTGAGGCCTCGCGTCATCGCATCCGCGGCAACGCCTACGATCGTGTGCCATTCACCCTTGCCGTCGTACAGGATGCGCAGCCTGCGCCCGATCGGTGATTGTCCGGGCCAGTGTTTGCGCGCGAAACCTTCGTTGACGATGGCCTGGAGCGCCGCCGCGCTGGTGTCGGTGAAGGTCGTCCCCCGCACCATCCGAATTCCCATGAGCCGGAAGAACTCCGGGCCGACACCGTTGTATGGAATGAACTCCGTTGTCCCGGCTGGCGGATTCGGCTGCCCCTCGAGTTGGAGCGCGCCGATCTTGTAGCTCATCGACAGCGGGCCCGCGGATGCTTGCGTGACTCCTTGGACACCAGGGATCGCGCGCGCTCTTGCGGCCAGCTCGGTGAAGAAGGCGCCAACGCGAGCGGTACCCCGGTAGCGGTCCTCGGGTAAGTGCACTTCCAGCGAATACAATCCCTTCGCGTCGAAGCCAGCATTCTGGTTTTGCAGATGGATGACACTCCGAAGCAGCAGGGTGGCTCCTACGAGCAGCATCGTGGAGAGCGCCATTTCGGTGACGACGAGTAGGCCGCGTGCTCCGCCGCGTGCTCCGCCGCGTGCTCGGTTCGGCGACGTCAGGAGCGGGCCCGCCTTGAGCGCCTCGTGGGTCGAGTGTCGCGCCGCCTGCACCGCACCGACGACGCCGAAGAGGATGCCTGTAACTACCGAGAGCAGGGCCGCGACCAGGAAGGTCATGCCGTCCATCTTGGCCGCGGCCAGCTCCGACACGCTGTCGGGGCGTGTCGACACGAGCACACGCAGTCCGGCGCCGCCGATGACGAGGCCGCCGATGCAGCCGGCGACCGAGAGGATCATGCTCTCCGTCAGTAGCTGCCGGAACAATCGGTTGGTGCCGGCGCCGAGTGCCGCCCGGATCGCCATCTCGCGAGTGCGCGTGGAGGCGCGCGCGAGCAGCAGGTGGGCGACGTTCGCGCAGGCGATGAGAAGCACGAGCGCCACGGCGACGCTCAACATGACCAGTGCATCCTTGAAATCCACGACGTCGGCCGGGCCCTTGAGCGTCGCTCGGAATCGCGAGTTGTTCACGCCGTGCGTGAGATCCCGATGCGAGATCGAGTCTAGCTCGGCGACGGCCGTCGCGCGGGTGATCGCGGGGTGCAACCGGCCAATCAGAAAGAGCCCGTCGTCGTCTCGCCTGGCGATATCGAGCGGCAGCCACAAGTCCATGTCGCGATCACGTCCGCGCGGCAGCTGGAACGTGCCGGGCATCACGCCAACGATCGTCACCGGCTTCTCGCTCACCGTGAGCACGGTTCCGACGACGCGCTCATCCGCGCCAAAGTGAGACCGCCACAAGCTCTCGCTGATAACCACGACGCTCGCCTCTCCTCTCGCTTCAGCGTCGGTGAACATTCGGCCGACGATCGGGCGCTGGCCCGCGAAAGCCGCCAAACTCGGGAGGATCTCGGCGGTCTGCGCCACGCGTGCCGTTTCGCCCGAGCGCTGGATGGTAGCGTCGCTCAGCCAGTACGGCTCGAGCGCCTCGAACGAGCGAGCATGGTCTCGCCATGCTGACACCACGCGACCCATCGGGGTCAGCATGACCGACACGCCGCCGGGTGCCGCTCCCCGGCTTGGCTCCTGCGACACCAGAACGATGCGATCGGCGTTGGGATACGGCAGCGGATTGAGCAGCAGATGGTTCACGACGCTGAACATCGCCGAGTTGGCGCCGATGCCGAGGGCGAGGGTCACCACCGCGACCGCGGTCCAGCCCTTTTGCCGGCCCAGCGAGCGAAAGGCGAACTTCACGTCCTGAACGAGCGCGTCCACGATTTGTGCCCGGGTCATTCTGCGTTCCCTCCGCGTGGTAATCGTGACGCACGCGTCGCGGGCGTTCGCGACGTCACCGAGGCGTTGCGCGGTGGCGGCTCGCGCTTCCGGCTCCGACATGCCACGCGCCATGTAGTCGCGCACGCGCATCTCGACATGGAAGCGAAGCTCGTCGTCGAGGTCGGCGACGCCGCGGCGGCCGAAGAAGCGGTGGTAGCGACGCCACTTTGGATCGCTACTCATGCGTCACGCTGGCTTCGGTGAGATCTCGAGCACTTGCGTCACGGCCTTCGCAAAGCGCGACCAGTAGTCCTGTGACGTGCGCAGCTGCTTCTTGCCGGCCGCCGTGAGACGATAGAACTTCGCGCGCCGGTTGTGCTCGGTGATCCCCCAATCGGCGACGATCAGCCCATTTTCCTCGAGCTTGTACAGGGCGGGATACAGCGAGCCTTCTTCGACCTGCAGGACATCGTCGGTGCACGCCTCGATCCAACGGGCGATCCCGTATCCGTGAGTGGGCGCCCAGGACAGGGTCTTGAGGATCATCAAGTCGAGCGTGCCTTTGAGGAACTCGGTCGGCTGGTCGGCCACTGATGCGCTCCATTAGGGCTCCCAGGTATATACCTCGGTCCCCTAGGGGACGCAAGGCCGCGCGGCCCGTCTAATATCTGGCTCTGGCTCGCTCCTCGCCTACCTCGCGCGACCGGCCCCAAGGACGCGGCCAAGCAATGACGCCCGGACTGATCGCGATGTTGATCGGAGTTTTCGGCGTGCCCGGCGCGCTACTCTGGGGAGGACACCGCCTGCGCCGACGCTCGGCACGATGGCGCGCCGTGTTCTGGGGCACGCTGATCGGTTATGCCGTAGGGGTTTGCGCAGCCCTCGTTGCGAGCATGGTCCCGGTGGAAGCGTGGTCGGCTGAAGACAGAGTGCGCGGGCTCCTCGGGTACTGGTCGCTGGTCATCTGCTCGATCATCGGCGCCCTGATCGCACTCGGCGCGGACTGGTCAACGCTGAAACGGCAGGAGAACACGAGGAAACTGCCGCGGAATGGATGAGGGTGTTACTCGCGGCTTTTGGAGATGTCAGCCTCAGCTGATGATGCGGCCGAGCGCTACGGCCATGAAGGTCAGCAGCAGTGTCGCGACCGCGAGCGCGCCGACGATTGCGCTGAGAGCCTGTGCGCCACGCAGGAAGCTCACGACAATGCGCGACGCGGATGCGCCACGCTCACCGAGCTCCCGGTCCGCGATCCCCCAGACTCCGAACGCGAAGAAGCAGGACGCCGCGCTCAGGACAACATGCCAGGCTGGAAACCGCCAGGCTGCCGCGACCGCCGCGACGATGAAGCCGATGCTCGTGTCCAGCGCGAGACGAGCATCCGACGCGTGGCGCGCGCGCGCCGCGAGAAACTCGGGAAGGCCGGCGTCAGGCCGCGGAATCGTATCAATCATGATCGCCTCGGCGGAATGATTGGCAGGATGACGTGCGACGGACGTGCGCGATCAAGGTACAACCGGTTGGTCGCGACCCGCATCCCCCGGGCGCGGCCCTCGGGTTCCCCGGTGTTCGGATTCACGTCGAAATGCGGAAAGTTGCTGCTGGAGATGTCCAGGCGAATGCGATGTCCGCGGCGAAAGAGATTGCTCGTGGGAAACGCGTCGATCTTGATCGCGTAGACCGTTCCCGGCGTCATGAGGGTCGGATTCTCCCACGAGTCGCGATAGCGCACGCGGAGAATGCCGTCGGTGAGGTTCATCGCGAAACCGATGGGATAGTCGGCGCTCGACGGATAAACATCGATCAACTTGGCGGTGAAATCGGTGTCCGGACAGTTGGAGGCGATCCAGAGATTCGCCGAGATGGGACCGGTGAGCTCGACGTCCTCCTCGAGCGGCAGCGTCTGAAACACGAGGACATCTTTTCGCGCGGCCAGAGGCGCGTAGGGTTCGCGAGACCCGAAGAATCGCGGCCCCTCTCGCTGGTCGAACGCCCCTCCCACCATTACAGGCTGTCCCGACGTGATCGTGCCGCCGATTGTCGGCACCGGATTCCGTGGATCGTACTCGTAGTCGTCCCAGGTGAAATCTTCGGGCGCCCGCGACGCGGAGAGCAAGCCGCTTCGGTGGAGGTAGTACGGCGTCCACCGGGTGTCCGGGATTGGCCAATCGCTCTCCGTCCGCCAGCGCCCCCCGTGGTCGAGCCGGCCAGCGGAGTTCTTCCGGCCGCTTCCGCCGCCCATGACGAAGATCCGCACGCGCGGCTCGGCGTCACCGCTGCTCTCGCCTTTGAGGTGCCGGTCGAACCATCGGGCGCGCAGCGTCAGAAAGTTGGAGGCGATGTTTCCGTCGACCGTCGCGGCCGGCCCGAAGTCCACGTCGCCCGCGTATGTGAGCTGGCGGTCGCCGTGAGTCCACGGCCCCAGGATGAGACGGACCGGTCCGCGCCTGCGCTTCGAGAGTCCCACGTAATTCTCGGTTGCCGTGCGCGGGTACGGGTCGTACCAGGACGACATGTGGACGGTCGCGGCGTCCGGGAACTTGTCGTAGAAGCCTTGCGCATAGATCCCAGCCTGTTTCCAGTAGCTGTCGAAAGCGCCCTTCTCCCACTGCTCGAAGAGATACTGCTCGTATTCGGGGGCGAGCGTCACGGGTGACTCACCGCGACGCCACGGCATTTTGCGAAACCATTCCTTGATATCGATGGCCCGCATCGCCGCGAGCGTCGCGCGATCGCGCTGAACGTCGGGACTCGCGAGCGCGTTGTCGAACGCCCACGTGGCTTGCTTCAGCTCGAAGGCCCCACCCTGCCTGATGCCACCCTGGTAGGCGTTGGAGAAGCCGCCAGAATCGAGAAACATCGCGACCACGCCGGGCGCGCCGGCCGACGCGAGTGCCGCCTGTGTGTGGGCGGCGTAGGACAGCCCCATCGTGCCGATCCGTCCATTCGACCACGACTGCTTCAGGATCCAGGCGCACGTGTCATAGCCGTCGTTGCCCTCGCTCAGATACTTCACGAAGTCGCCCTCGGACTTGTGTCGCCCGCGACAGTCCTGGTAGATGACGACGTAGCCGCGCTGCACGAAGAACTCGGCGACCTGCGCGCGAGTCATCGGCGTCGCATCGGATGGTCCGCGCTCAGAGCGACTCGAGGCGGTCTTGTTATATGGCGTGCGCTCGAGAATGACGGGGAACCGGGCCGTGTCGCGCGCTGCCTCGCCGGCCGGGAGATAAATGTCGGTCGCCAGCCGCACACCGTCGCGCATCGGGACCATGACGTCGCTGAGGACTCGCATCCCAGCCGTCACCCTGAGCGACCCAGGGAGGATGCCTCGGCCCCTCCGCTCTTTCAGCAGGAGCGACGCCAGCATGAATGCTGCGAATTCTCGACGGCTGAGTCGCAGATGCATGCCGTAACGTGAACGATTTCCGGCGGCACAGCCAGACCTCGAGCGCACGACGTCCGCCAACCCGCGGAACAACATCAGCCGCTACTTCGGCGGAGGCGCGGCTGTCTCGGCCAGGGCATAGAGCAGATCAACATAGAACTTCTCGATCTGCGCCAATCCGGCGATGCGCGAGCCCGCCGCCGGCTCGATCACCATGAACTCGTTCGGCGCGTGCGCGCCCGTGCCGTGTCCGATGCCGCCCGCCACCAGCGGCAGCCCGAGTGTTTGCGTGAACACGTAGTACGGCGCGCTGCCGGCGAGTCGCGGGGCGACGCTCGGCGTCAAGCCGTACTTGTTGTACACACCGATCGCGGCCTGCACGAGCGGACTGCTCACGGATGTCTGCGCCGGCGGGTAGCCGCTCATCTTGCGGAGCACGATGTCGCCGAAGCCCTGCGCGTCGAGATGCGCGCGAATCAGCCGCAGCGCTTCGTCCGGCGTTTGGTTGGGCACGAGTCGCGAATCGAGCTTTGCCGTCGCGACGTGCGGCAGGATCGTCTTGGTCCCCACGCCCGTGTAGCCGCTCCACATGCCGTCGATGTTGAGCGTCGTGGTGAACAGGTACTGCAGCAGCGATTGTCGTCCGGTCCATCCGTCGATCCATCGGTCGACGCCAAGTGACGCCCGCAGTCCGGCCTCGTTGCCCGTCCACTCGGCGAGCATTCCGTTGACGAGGCGCTGCTCCTCCGCGTTGGGCTGTCGAATCGAGTCGTAGTAGCCCGGCACGAGAATGGTATTGCCGTCCGTCGAGACGAGCGATGACAGCGCCTGCGTGAGGCGCCATGCGGGAGCGTCTACAATGGCCTTGAACGAGCCATGGATCTCCGCGTTCGTCGGTCCCCGCTGGGCATCGCCGCGGGCCTCGAGCTCGAAGTACGTGATCCCTTTGACGCCGAGCGACATCGTGACGCGGCCGGTCGGACCCTGTCCGTTATAGGGAAAGAACACGCCATTCGTTCGTCGCAGCCGGTCGGCGTATTTCGCGATCACTTCGGGATAGTGGGGCGAGCCGAGCTCCTCTTCGCCCTCCGCGACGACCATGAGATTCACCGGTGGCTTGCCGCGCGTGGCGACGATGGACTCGAGCGCGTTGAGAAACGCGCGCTCCGGCCCTTTCTGGTTCGTCGCGCCGCGAGCCATGAGCACTTTACCGAGCGGGTGGTCGACGATCGCGCCGTCAAAGGCGTTGACGCGCCACCCCTCGGGTTCGACCGGCTGCACGTCGTACATCATGTAGACCACGAGCGTTTTGGGCGATCCCGCGTCGTAGTACCCGAAGACACCCGGATGTCCGCTCGTCGGCACGATCTCCACCTCGCGAAAACCGATCCTGGTCAGGTCGTCGCGCAGCATCGCCGCCATCTCACGAATGCCGCGGTTCTGCGCGCTGACGCTTTGCTGCCGCACCCAATGTTGCAGGTTGGCGACGTGCGTTGGCAGGTTGGCGTCGATGTGGGCGTACACGTCGGCATGCGCGCCCGTGTACGACGGGACGCTTGCGGCATCGTACCGCGCGTCGGTCGTGATCGCGAATTGCGGACGCTCTACCGCTCGCGGCCGTGGCTCATCCGATCCGACGCGGACCGACGCCGAACATGCGCCCCCGAGAGCGAGTGCGAAAAGAAGCTTCCTCATTTTTGATCCTCCGGCATTCGATAAAGCTACTCGCGCAATGGAAAGGTCATGCGCTAGAATATTCTCTCTGACTAAGAAGCCACACGATTCGCCCTACAGGGACCACGCGGAGTCCAAGCCCGCGAAAAAGCGCCACGGCGCCAAATCCGCTCGTTCACGCTCGGGGGGCAGGAGGAGCGCGCCGACTACGAGCAGCGCGGCGAGCACGCGTGGCAGCGGGAGGCGCCGGAAGCGGGGAGGACCGCCAAAACCGCACAAGGCTCGCAACGAGCTGACGTCGCACCCCACCACACGCAATGCGTTCGTCGCGACGCGCGAGTGGCTGCTCGCCCAGCATGGTCCGATCTGCGCGTACTGTGGCACCAAGCACCAAGCGCGGACAATGACTCTGGATCACGTGGCGCCCCGTCGCGGTCAGACCGCGTACGACCGTCGCGACAACCTGGTGTTAGCGTGCAAGAACTGCAACCAGAAGAAGCGCGATCTCGCCCCGCTCGCCTTTCTGTTGGGGTTAAAAAGCCGGGCCGTGAACCTCGTGCGCTATGGCAGTCACCTCAGCTCGGGGTTGCTCGACCTGGCGCGGGCGCTGATTCCGGAGCACGAGAGAGAGAGTGAGCGAGTGAAGGACGATGATTATGCCGACGGCGATTCACCCTATCGCGACTGAGACCGGCTACTCGTCAGGCCGGTCGTCTCGGCGCCGCTGAGGCTGCTCCCCTGGGCCCAGCCGCCGCGGCGGTTCAGCTTCGAGCAGCAGTAGCGCATAATCTCCGCGCGCCAATTCTTTCCAGTTCTTTGGCCAGTCACGGAGGTCCACGACGCTGTCGCCCGACGTGAAGCGGAGGACGATCTCGGTGCCACCGTCCTTGTGCACACACTCGTGGAGCCGGACCAGCCATTCACGTCCTCGCGGACTGACGAACGTTCGCTCGGCATCGGCTCGCTCTTCTTGCTCCGCCGTCTTCTCGCTGATGGCGAGCTGTTCCGCGGGGGTGTCCTTCCGCTTCTTGGTAACGGGCTGAGCGGCACGGACGAGCATCTCGAGCTGCCGGAGGTCGTACTCCATCCATCGGGAGGGATACGGCGCCACCAGCCGTCGCTTCTCGAAAGGACTCTCGAAGGCGAGCCAACCTCCAGCATACGGCTCCATGTACTCTTCCGACTTGGTGATGGGATGCAGGTGTGCAGGAGTCACGTCCCACACCCGCCACACCACGCCCTCCGAATCGGTGAACTCGCGGGAAGCCATTCTGTGGTGTCGGGCAGGGTCTGGGCCACGGATCAGTGTGAGGTGGGTCACCCCGTGGAGTTGCCCTGTGCCACCGCATCAAAGTGCCTGACGGGCTTTAATTAGCGGCCTGAGATACCCGCTGCAACGCAGCAGCGGTTCTTCGATGAAACGACCTTTACTGACGCCATGCGCCAGAGGTCACCGTGGAACCGCAACCAGGCAACAAAGAGCCGGCTGTGCCGGCTCGAGCGACCGTTGGCAAACGGCGCAACGCGATGCGCGTCCTCAAAGACCAGAATGAAGAGATGGTGGTCGTGTACGAGCTCGTGGGATTCGATGACACCGAAGCGCCAATTCTGGTATTCGAGTGGGGGCGGACATCGACGCGCCTCTTCAACTATCCGTCGAACTGGCGGGATCTAAAGGACGGCGCGCTGCTGGCTCTTCGAAATCCGCACTAGCTCACCGACGGGGGCGCCGCCAGATCAGGGACGCATCGATGTCGTCGAGACGCGCCCGGCCGGTGAGCGCCATCGCCTGCTCCAGCTCGCGGCGCAGAATCTCGACGACCGCGGCCACGCCTGCCGCGCCGCCCACGGCCAGGCCGTAGACGTATGGACGGCCAATCATCACGGCGGTGGCGCCTAGCGCGATGGCCTTCAGGACGTCGGTGCCACGGCGGATACCACCATCCACCAGCACCGGCACGCGTCCCGCTACGCGGTCAACGACGCGGGGCAGTACTTCTATGGTGGGGGGCAGGGTGTCGAGGTTTCTGCCGCCGTGATTCGAAACCACGATGCCAGCCGCCCCGGCCTGGATCGCCAGCTCCGCATCGTCAGGATGGAGAATGCCTTTGAGCATGACCGGCACTTTCCCCGCCTCCCGAACCCACGCGACGTCGTCCCACGTACAGGCGTTCTCACCGGGCTGGACAGACCGATAGGGTAACTCGGGGTATTCGAATCCCGATCGCGCCAAGCGGTCGCGCGCGCCGAGCGTGGGAGTATCGACCGTGACGCAGAGTGCGCTACAGCCGGCCGAGATGACTCGCGAAATCAACTCTCGCGTGAGCGAGCGCTCCTGCATGTACAGCTGGAACCAGAGAAGCGGCGGCGCGACGGCGGCGACGTCCTCGACGGGGAACGACGTATAGCTACTCAGGATCATTCCCGCGTTCGCCGCGCGGGCACCTTTCGCGGTCCCAACTTCGCCCTCGGAGTGCGCGATGTTCTGCGCGGCCACCGGCGCAAGCAGAATGGGGTGCGCGAGCTGCTGACCGAGGAGATGCAGGCCCACGTCAATCCGGTTCACGTTGTTGAGGACGCGCGGATGCAGCTGAATTCTGCCGTACGCTTTCCGGTTCCACTCGAGCGTGTGCTCGTCCCCCGCTCCGCTGTGGATGTACTCCCAGGCGGGCGCGGGAATCCGCTCTTTTGCCGCGCGCTCGTAGTCGTCCAACGTGACGAGGTGGGTCATCATGGTTTCAGTAGTTATCCACCAACCGGCTCACTGACAGCGTGACGAAGAATCCGTAGAAAATCGCCATCCCCACCAATGCCGCCCGTCGTCCGTACGACGGTCGCAGCTCGACGGGAAGTAGCGTCGTGTTGATGTACAACAGATGCAGCGACGCGACGACGAACACCGCGCTCGCGACATTGGCGCCGAGTTGCAGGAGCACGATCGGCTGCGCCAGGCGCAGCGCGATCATTCCCCACACGGTGACAGCGGCGAGCACGGTGTAATACACGGCCCGCACGTCCCCGCCTCGCCACGCTCGAACTTTGCGACTGCCTGTCCAGAGGATGTCGGTAACGGCACGCGTCATCGCCTCGACGGTGTCGAGTTGCGTCTTCAGCAGGAGCCACGCACCAAGAAACGCAATCGCACCCGCGAGCAGCGGACCCGCCTGTTGCCCGACACTCTGCGCGAGCGCGGCGGCGATCCCCAATCCCCTGATGTCGGCGCCACGTGGAAGAAAGGTGACGTACAGGAGCGCCGGGAGCAGGATCCCAAGCACCGCGCCGCAGAAGAAGACTCCCCATTGATCGGCCTTCAGGATGCGCCACCAGCCTCGCCACCGCCGCATCGCGTCGGCAGTTGGACTGAAGATGAAGCCGTGATGCGCCAGGTTCACCTTCTTCCCGCCGACCGCGGCGGGGATGTATCCGGCGCGTTCACCCATTCCATATCCCTTGTCGCGCGCCCAATTCGCGAGCGTGATGTTGGCGACACCGCCGCCACCGGAGTAGCCGGCAAGCGCGGCAAGCAGAATGAAGTCCACGCCGGCGGGAAGAAAGTCGAAGGTACCACCTGCGCTGTCATAGCCCGCGAAGCCTGCGATCGCCGATAGCCAGGTTTCCGCCGGCACAAAGACGAGGGCCAGCGCCAGGAAGCTGCCGAGGATGCACGCGACCAGCACCCAGTTGAGCAGCTCGAGCGTGCGCTCGATGCGGCGGCCGAACAGCAGCACGATGACGCAGAAAAGGAACGACGCGCAGCCGATGTAGTAGACGCTGGTTGCTTCGGTGGGCCCGGCCAACTGGCGCTCAAACAGGAAATAGATTGCACCCGCCGCGGTGGCCGCCCATGCTGGCCATCCGGACTGCAGAAAATACAGAGCCGCGTAGAAGACCGCCCACGCCTTCGCCGATGGGCGCGTTCGCATGAATCCCGTGAAAACGGGCTCGCCGGTCGCCACCGTGTAGCGCATGAGCTCCAGATTGAAGAGCGTCTGCAAGAAGATCGCGACGAGCGTGACCCACAGCAGCGACAACCCATGTTTGACGAAAGTCGCCGGGCCCAGCAGAAACTCGCCGCTGCCGATCGACAGGCCGAGGACGATGACACCCGGACCAACGACGCCGAGCCACTGAAAGCCCTTTGGCAGCGGCGGCTCGGGCAACTCTTCGCGAACCCACGCGTCCAGGCCGGACCGGCTTTCAGGCGACGAGCTCATTTCCCGTGCACTCAGTCGATCTCGATCTTCAGAATGGCGGGATCGGCGGGCGGATACCGGAGGTCGAGCTTCTTCATTCTGGCGGCGATCGCGCCGGCGACGAGCCAATTGCGCACGTCGTTGTCGTCGGCCGGGACGACGAACCAAGGCGCCCATTGAGTACTCGTGTGGGCGAGCACGCCTTCGTAGGCCTTGGTGTAGTCGTCCCATAACGCTCGATCATCGAGATCGCCCGCGCGGAATTTCCAGTTCTTGGTCGCGTCCTCCAGGCGTGCGAGCAGACGCTGTTTCTGCTCGTCGCGCGAGATGTGGAGCATGAATTTGAGGATGATGACGTCGTTCGCCGCGAGCATCGCCTCGAAGTCGTTGATCTGATCGTATCGCGCCGACCAGATCGACTTTGGCAGCAGCCTCCGGGCGCGCGGCACGAGGATGTCCTCATAGTGCGACCGATTGAAGATTCCGATCATCCCGCGTGGCGGCACGTGCGCGTGGACACGCCAGAGGAAATCATGCCGCTGCTCGTTATCCGTCGGCGCTTTGAAGCTGGTGACGCTGCACCCCTGCGGATTCACGGCGGTGAACACTTTCCGGATCGTGCCATCCTTCCCTGACGCGTCTCGCCCCTGCAGCACGATCAGGAACGCATAACGTCCGTCCGCGTAAAACACTCGCTGCAAATCGGAGATGCGTTTGACCTGCTTTTCCGTCGCGCGCTCGAGGGCTTCTCCTCGCTGCATCTTGCCCCGTACGCGCGCATCGGAGTCGCGGAGCCGGGCTGAGTTGTTCGACGTCACCGGCTTGAGCTTCATTGACTCGCCGCTGGGGAAGGGCAAGATGCTACGCCGAGACCCTCAGCTTCTCAAGAGCGCGATCGTCGCTGAAAGCTCCGATCACCGCGGTACTACTTGCCACGGATGATGCCGAGCGCGGAAACGACGCGAATCTGCCGCTTCCGCGAAGATCCGCGGCAAGTAGCTCTCAACTGTCAGTTGCGAATCGCCAACCCGCTCGGCACGCTCGCGGGCACGGCACCGGCCATATTGCGCGCGTCGGGATCGGTGAGCGACTTGAGGAATGCGACGATCTCTTGCTGATCCGTTGCGCTGAGCTCGATCTCCCGGAATTTCAGCCTGAAATCGAGGTTGGTCAGCAAGTCCTGAAACGTCGCGGCATCATTGCGATAAGTCGCGCGAAGGGCCACAGGCAGCTGCGTCACGTCGTAGTTGCGAAGCGCGGAGTCGGCGTTCGTGTAGTGCCGAACCACCGCCTCGAGCGTGGGATAAACACCGTTGTGCATGTACGGCGCCGTCAACTCCACGTTGCGGAGCGCGGGGACGCGGAAGCTGAAACGGTAAAACGAACCGCCCATCTGCGGCGAGATATGCTCCGCCCGACCGATGTCGAGCGGCGCAGCCGCGCCGACGCCCGGTCCGACCTGCGGAATCCCGATGTTGGCGAAATTGGTGCCACCGAGCAGAGCACCGGTATGACACGTCGAGCAGCGCGCGCGCCCGAAGAACAGCAGTGCGCCGCGTTTCTGTTCCGTGGTCAGCGCGCTGTTGTCGTGCGCCAGGTACCGATCGAACGGTGAATTGATGCGCGTGAACGAGTGAATCTGGAAGGCGGCAAGCGCGTTCGCGGCGTGCTGGAATCCCAGATTGGCGGTTCCCTGACCGGGATACGCGGCGTTGAATTTTGCCACGTACGCCTGGATGGACAGCAAGCGCGTCATCGTCGCGCGCCAGACGTCGGGGGGATTCGCGTCCGGAATGTTCGCCAGCTCGTTCTGATTTCCGAAAACGTCCGTGTCGCCCGCGTTCCCGCGCATCTCCACGCGATTCAAGACCGGCAGCATCGCCTGAGCCGCGAGCAGGTTGGTCAATCCCGGCGGCAGGACGACCCCGGCCGGCGCCTTCGTGCTGCCGCCTCCGAACTCGTCATTGATGCGGCCGTCCCACAGCATGTAGAAGAAGCCCAACCCCTGATTCATCAACGAGGGAGCATTGCGCGGCACGAACTGGCGACCCGCGCCGAGTGTGCGGGAGGAACCGAGGCCCGTGCCTCCGGTGCCCACGGAGAGCGTGAGTCCGTCCAACGCCTGGCTGAGCGGATCGTGACACGTGGCGCACGCCATGTCGCGATTTCCGCTCAGGACCTTGTCGAAGAACAGCGATTGCCCGAGGTCCACCAGCGCCGGATTCTGAGGAGGAACCTGGCGGATGGGCAGGGCGCCCCAGACGCCCAGAGTCTGCCGCAACTGCGAATCGAGACCCGCTTGTTCGAGCGGTTCCGTGGGTCTCAACCGATCGCAGGCAGTCGCGAGCACCAGCAGGACCAACACGCCGAGTCGATTAGTCATGATTCGGTCCCGGTTAGCGATGTGGAATCGACACGGTGATTTGATGCCAGGTCACGCGCACTGACTCCAGCATGCCGCTGCGGTTTTCCGGACCCCATATGGGTGCGGTGGTAAGCCCAAGGACGTCGGGGCCGAAGCCGCCGAAAAAGATCGGGTTGTTGTTGAGGCCCTGCCGGCCCAGTCCACTCTTCGATCTCAGTTGATACTGAATCTCGAAACCGGGGAACCCAAAGCTCATGCCGCCGGTCTGAGTCCGCTCCAACCAGGTTTCCTTCCGCACCCGCCCGAGATTCTGCAGCCGATCGTGTTGGTTGAGAACGTACTGGACCGAGTAGAGCTCCGCGCCGAGCTGCAGGCGGATCGAGGTTCCCGGCATCGCCATCTCGAACGTGCGGCTCAACCCGGCGCGAAGCTTCGCGTTCGAGAAGCGGAAGCGATTCTCGACCGAGTCGCTCATCCTCGTCCGGCTCGAGATCGGCTCGTAGATGGCGTCGATCCCATAGGTGACGAGTCCGTGCGACCGCCCGACTCCCACGCCGAAATTGTACGCGGAAGAGCGGCCGTCATGCCCGAACCCGGTCAGGATTTCATAGTTGGGCAAGCGTGGATGCTCGATCCGGTTGCCGGTGAACAGCGCTCCGATGCGCCACCCCGAGTCGGCAAGAGGGCGCTCGTACTCGAGGTGCAGTCCCCAGGTATTTGTGCGCTCGGCGTTGTGCTCGACGCGGGTCTGTGAGACAATGTTGCGCGTCGCCGGATCCCAAAAGAACTCGCGCAGACCCGCGTTGTGCGAATGGCCGAATCGGTTGCGGACGAGGACCGCCTCGAGCGACTGTTTGCCGCGCCATTCCTTGAGAACGCCGATCCGGAGATCGACTGCTTCGCCTTGCTGTCGGATCCATTCACTTCCGGTGTAGAACTGATCGACGCCTTCAACGACTTCGAGTCCGGACCAGGAGGCGCTGCCGGCGATGGAAAGGCGCGCGGAATCCAGTTTGTACCCGAGCGTGCCGAAGGAGTAGCGGTTTCTGGTTCCCGGCGGATCATTCGGCCCACCGGGGCTGGTGGAGGACAGCGGCTCCGGACCCCCGAAAAATCGGCTGTCCGCGCGATTGATCTGTTGGAACGCCGCGCCAAAACCACCGAAGACGGGGCCGCTATGCCACATAACCCCGAGCGGGAAGGTGGACCCCCCGCTCGAGGCGCCCGTCACGGAGAAGAAGGTCGGCGCGCCGAAGAAGTGGGCGCGCTGGACACGAGACATCTTCGCCGGATTGCTGAATGGGTCGGCAAGGGTGTCCGCCACCGCGATGGCGACACTCCCGGTCCCCGCCGATGGCAGAAACGAGAATTGCTCGCTCTCGGCGACAGGGATGGTTTTGACGCGGATTACTTGCGCCCCTGCCGGACCAAAGAGAGGTGACAGCACTGCGATGCTGCAGGCGAATGCCAAGCGGCTCGTCATCATGCACCTCGACCTGATTTTATGCCTCCACAACTGACAACCACTTTTGTGGAGCCCAGCGTCACACGCAATACGTAATTGTATACGTAATACCTGCCTATTTCTTCGCCCCAGTCCGCTCCTCGGACGGGTAGGTGGCGATGGCTGCGGGCACCGCGGGCGGGCCTGCCCGGCGGGCCGCCGCCTGGAGCACCTGCTGGATGTCGATCCCGAACGCGGACCCGAGCCCCTCGAGCGTCTTGTAAGCCGCGTTGATCCGCTGGTTGGCTGCATTTCCCACGCCGTCGCCACCCCCTCCATCCATGACCACCAGGCGGTCGATCTCGATTCCCTTCACCGCATCCACGGCGGTGTGAAGCAGCAGCGGGAGCTTTTCGGCCATGAAGACGGCGAACCCCTGCTCGCCCGCGTTGCTGATTTGCGAATACAGGAGCTTGAGGACCTCGACCTGGGCCTTTCCGTTCTCGAGAATCGGTGCCGCGTCCGCGCGCGCACGAAGCTCGGCGGCCTTGCGATGTGCTTCCGCGGGCTCCACGACGTCCGCGAGCAACTTGCGTTTCTGCAGCTCGACGCGTTGGGTCTCCAGGTTTTGCTGGGCCACGACCTCGGCGCTCTGCGCCTCGACCTTCGCGACGCGCTCCGCCGTCTCGCCCTGCTTGTTGAACTCCGCTTGCCGTAGCCGAAGCTGGTTGCGCGCGTCCGCCACGGCGATGTCCGCTTCGGCCTTGGCAACCTCGGCGACGCGAAACGCCTCGGCTTGCCGCTGCTTGGTTTCGGCTTCGTTCTGCGCTTCGGCGATCTGCGCTCCTTTGAGGACCTGGGCAGTCTTCGCGCGTCCGACGGCGGCGAGGTAGCCCACTTCGTCAGTGACGTTCTGGATCTTCAGCGTATCGAGCTGAAGCCCGAGCTTCTGCAGATCCTGATCGGCCTCCTCGAGCAGCTGCGCGGCGAACTTCATCCGGTCCTCGTTGACTTCCTCGGGCGTCATTGTCGCGAGCACACCGCGCAAGTTCGCCGACAGCGTTTCTTTCGCGAGCGCCTCGATGTCGTCCACGTGCTTACCGAGCAGGCGTTCGACGCCGTTGTTGAAGGTGGACTCGGGCTCCGAAGCGACCTTGATGTTTCCCACCGCCTGTACCGACAGCGGGATGCCGCCCTTGGAAAAGGCGTTCTGCACGTTCAGCTCGATCGGGATCGTTGCCAGGTGCATCCACGCGACCTCCTCGAGGATCGGGATGCGCACCGTGCGCCCGCCGATCACCGCCCGGTACCCGACGCCTTTTCCGTCGGCGAGCTGTCGATTCCGTCCCGTGATGATGGCCGCGCTATTGGGCGGCACGATCACGATCAGCGACTTGATGGTCGCGATCAACGCGATGATTCCGACGAGGACGACGCCCCCGGCAATCACGGTTCCCATGAGAGCTTCCATGACTTCACTCCTGCGATTGATTGACTGCGGCGATTTCCTTGTACGCGGGGTCGTCGAGCGGCGTCACCAGCGCCGTGCCGCGATTCATCTCGACGACGATCACCGACTTCCACTTGGACGTGCCTTTCGCCGCGGCGTCGTGCGGACGTGCGATCAGTTCGTAGGTTCGGTCGCCGCGCTGCACGAGGACCTTGCCCATCCCGCCGCTGCCGATCGGCAGCGACACCGTGCCGGTGAGACCGACGAAGCTGTGCTCCGAATCGCGGTGCCCGGAATCGGTCTTTCTCAGATAATCGAATGCCCATGACGCGGCCGCGCCGACACCAACGCCGGCGACCACCGAGAATAGCAGCACCAAAGGCATCGTCGCCGCGTTCCACGTCTTCGTGAGAACCGCGCCCACTCCGCCGAAGACGAACAGGAAGTACGTCAGCGTCCTGAGCGACAGCCATTTCACGGCGTCGTGTCCGTGCACGTCATGATGCGCGACGTCGTGGTGGCCGTCGTGTCCCCCGGTGAGGGAGTACACGATCAGGCCACCACCCACGATGAGCGAGAAGAGATAGAGCGAGAACATGTTCGCTTGCGTCAGGGAACCAGAGCCGGCTTCGGCTGCGGCTTGTCCATCTCTTTTCGCGCTTTGAGGTGCTCTTCCATTTTCAGCCGCGGAACGCCCTTCACCATCCAGTCGGGTGCCGGCTGTCCTTTCAGATAGTGATCGAACCACTCGCGCATGCGCACGGCGTAGTCCTTCTGGTTCGCCGGACGCGCGAGTCCGTGGTTCTCTCCGACGTACTCCAGGAGGATGACGTCCTTGCCGAGCTGGCGGAGCGTGTTGTAGTAGGTGATGCCCTGGTTGAAGTCGACCGCCCCATCCTTGTCGTTGTGGAGGATGATGAGCGGGGTCTCGACGTTCTTCGCGTGGAAGGCCGGGCTGTTCCTGATATAGGCGTCGTAGTTGTCGATGAAGTTGCCGGTAAAGCGTCCCTGGCTCGACTCGAAGATCATCTGGTTGGTTTGCCCGGAGTTCCAGTAGATCGAGCTGTACATGCTCACGAGATCGGTGAGCGGCGCGCCGGCGATGGCCGCCTTGAACATCTTGGTCTGCGTCACCAGGTGCGACGTCTGATAGCCGCCCCACGAGTGGCCCCAGAGTCCGACCTTCGAGGAATCGACGACGCCGGTCGCGATCGCGGCTTTTACGGCCGGGAGCACGGCCCAGACCGCGGACATGCCCGGGTCATTGACCTTGTACGCGATGTCCGGATCGAGCACCGCATAGCCTCGGCTCGTATAGAGGCTGCGGTTCGGTGTGCTCGTCTCGCTCACGTGGACGAACTGGTTCGCGAGCTGCGAGCGCCTCTCGTAGATGGTGACGAGGAGAGGATACTTCTTGCCCGGCTCGTAGTTCGCGGGGAGATAGAGCGCTCCCTGCAGTTTGTCGCCCTTGTCGCTCGTATAGTTGATGAGCCGCATGCCGCTGGTCCACGCGAAATCCTTCTTCTGCGGATTCGCGTTGGTGATCTGGCGAACTCCCCTGAAATCGGGACCAGCCACCTGGAAGTCCGGGAAGTCGCGTGCCGTCTGCTTGGTGAAGAGGAAGACGTCCGCCGTTCTCGCCTTCGTGAAGTTGTAGCGGGCGTCGTCGAAGAAGAACGACCGGCTTTTGCCACTCGGGTCGACACGAACGAGTCCTTCCTTTTTCGTCCATTCGCCGTAGGCCGAGAAATACAGCGGCTTGGAGAGGTCGATACCGCGCTCGCGCGGATCGAAGACGTAGCGGCGCTGATAGCGTGTCTGGTTCACTTTTCCGTCGCCGGTGAGGTTCACCGCCGAGCCGCCCTTCACCGGAACTTTCCAGACGTCCCAGTTGTCGGAGAGCAGCACGCTCGCGTTGTCCTTGCTCCAGCCAAGCGCGTAGAACTGCGGGAAGATCGCCGGCGGGAAGATGTTGTTGTGATCGTCCTCGACGTCCACGAAGCTCGCGGGGACGTCCTTGGTGATGTTGCGCTTGTCGCCGGTCGCGAGGTCCAGCACCCAGTAGTGGCCGTCAGGGCCCCAGTACAGCAGTTGCTTGCCGTCCGGGGAAGCAAGCGACACGGACGTCGGGCTCTTCTTGAACACGAGCTTCCGCTGCCCGGTCATGAGATCGAACACGTAGACATCGGCATATCGGCGGCCGCTGTAACTCGCGGGCTGCTCGTACTCCCGAATGTCGTGCCCGATCGCGTACCTGTCCTTGGGCAAGGAGATGATCGTGCGCACTTCGTCGCTCGCCAGCTGGAAGAACTTGTTGTCGGGCAGGCGATATTCGCTCAGGTACGTGTAGCTCTTGTCGGCGTTCTCCTGCACGATCTGCTGCGACTGGAGCCGCGAATCCTTCGCGTGCCAGATGATGAGCGACGAGTTCTCGTCGTTCGGGTCCACCCGCGGCTGGTTGATCGAGCCCCCTGCCCCAGGCGCACCTGCCTGGACGACGCGCGAACCGCCGGCCTGGCCGCCAGCGCTGTCACGTCCCGCCATCGTCGTCGGACGCGGTTCCGGCTTCCTGGCTTCCTTGATTCCGAAGAACACGGTGCTGTAGTCCTCGGAGATACGAGGCGCGCGCTCGGCGGCCACTTTCATTCCCGCCGGGAAATCGGTGCGGCCCGCCGGATCGAACGCCACCTTCTTCTGTGCGGACGTCCCGACTCCGGTGACCGCGATGACCGCAAAGAGTGTGTCCTTCGTGACCGTGTCCGGTTTGCCGCGAAGCACGGCGAAGGCGTTGCCACTGTCCACCCACGCGAGGCGACGATACAGCGCCGGCTCGCTGTCAAGCGCCCGCACCACGTCGGTGCGGAGCTCGCGGAGCTGAATGCCGTTGCCAATCTGGTCGCGCGCGTCGATGGTGTACGCCAGGAAGTTCCCCATCCGATCGAAGCCGAACTCGGAGACGTTGCCGACGTTGATGGTCGCTGCGTTCGTGAGTCCGTACAGGATCAGGTCCGCGGCGGCGCTGACGGCGGGCGCGGGCGCGGCTCCGGCGGCGGGAGGACCCGCCGGCGCTGCCGGCGTGCTGGCGGAGTAGCCGTGCATCGCGATCCATTGCGGCGCGTCGCCGGCGAAGACGAAGCGGCGCATCGTGTCGAACTCCTTTTTCTCGCCGGTCGCGAGATTCACGATCGCCACTGTGTTCTGGATGGGCCGGCGCGCGGTCCGCATGCGTCGCGATTCCGCACGGGTCGGATAGATCGTGAACGCGACCCACTTGGAGTCGCCGGAAATCGTGAGAGGGGCTCCAATCGCGCTGGGCGCGGCGGCGGGCCCTCCGCCCGGACCCGGCAGCTCGCCGATCGCGAACTTGTATTGCTTGGTCGTGTCGCCCGTTGACACGATGAGGACATTCGCGTCGCCTTCGTTCGGCGCGATGACGTAAGCGAACCACTTGCCGTCGGGGGAGAGCGCCGTGGAGCGGAATGTTTTCCAGGCTTGGAGGTCGGTCGCCGAAAACTGCTTGGTGCCGGGGGCCTGAGGCGCTTCGCGTACCGGGGGGGCGACGGGGGTGGCCGACGCGGCAGACTGTTGCTGTTGCGCAATGCCCGTGATCGGCAGGGCGAGCAGGGCGAGCAGGGCGAGCGCAAGGACGGAAAGCGCTGTGGAACGGCGATACATGGGAGCTCCCTTCGGGGTCCGGAATCGGGACCCGGAAAGTAGCTCCAGGACCGGAATCCGGTTAGCTAGACGCCGGGGGTCGGGAACCATTGTCCATGGAGCTCCGCACCATGCTCCTGATCTACGGCTCGACCGGGTATACGGGACGTCTCATCGTAGAGGAAGCACTCGCGCGTGGACTACGGCTGACGCTAGCCGGACGGAATGCGAGTGCCGTGCGAGCGCAGGCCGAGACTTTGGGCCTGAAATGGCGCGCCGCCGCGATCGACGATCGTGTGGCGCTGGATGCCGCGCTCGAGGGCGCGAAGGTCGTGCTGCACTGCGCGGGACCATTCGCGCAGACGTGGCGCGCGATGTCGGATGCCTGCCTGCGACGACGCGCGCACTACCTCGACATCACCGGAGAAATAGCGGTATTCGAAGGGCTTGCCGCACGTGATGCAGCGGCGCGCGACTCTGGAATCATGCTGCTGCCGGGCGTGGGATTCGACGTCGTCCCGTCAGACTGTCTCGCGGCGCATCTCGCGCGCCGGCTTCCTGACGCTGTGCATCTCGCGCTCGCCTTTCGAGCCATCGGTGGCGCGTCGCGCGGAACGCTCGCGACCATGGTCGCGAATCTTGGAACGCCCGGCGCGGTCCGAAGGAATGGACACATTGTGCCTGTACCCCAAGGCTGGCGCACGCGGCAAATCGATTTTGGCGACGGCAGGCTGCACGACGCGACGACGATCCCTTGGGGCGACGTCTCCACCGCTTGGCACAGCACCGGGATTCCGAATATCGAGGTCTTCGTCTCGATGCGGCCCGCGCTTCGCCGCGCCGCGATCCTGTCGCGCTGGCTCGGTCCGGCGCTGCGGAGCGGCATCGTCCGTCGGGCGCTCGCCTCGCTCGTCCGATCCGGACCGCCCGGGCCGAGCGATGAGGAGCGTGCTCGCGGGGCAAGTCTACTTTGGGGGGAGGCGGTGGCGGCGAACGGCGAGCGCGTCGAATCGAGACTGCGCGGAGCCAGTGGCTACACGCTAACCGCGCAAACCGCCGTGCACCTGGCCGCGAAAGCCCTCAGTGGCAACGCGCCCGCAGGCTTCCAGACGCCATCTGGCGCTTACGGCCCCGACGTCATACTGGAAATTCCAGGTGTCACCCGAACCGACAGTATCTGATCGCTCAACTCCGGCTCGTCCAGCGTCCTGAGTCAGCGGCCGAGGACGATTAGCAGTCCCGAAGCCTCCTCCCCGCTGGTAACAGTGAGTCCGCCGACAAGGAGTGCCGGCTGATACACGCTTCCCGTCGGCGGCGTCGCGCGAACGACGTACGTGCCCGGAAGCAGAAACCCAAACTCGAAGACGCCGTTGTCGTCTGTGGTCGTGGTCGCCACGATGTTCGCGTCATCGGTATCGTCGAGCGGAGTGCCTGCCTCGAGCACTTCCACCGTCGCGCCCACGACGACCGGACCGGTCGCGTCATCGCCGCGCACGGTACCACTCGCGCGTCCCGTGATGTCCAGCGCTGTCCCCCGCACCACTGGCTTGAACAGAAGCCCGTTCTGCGCGATCGAGTTGCCACGCATGACGAAGCTGCGGCCGACGTCGAAGTCCACCACCATGACCGATCCGCCTTCCGTCAGTGAAATGGGGGCGTCGAGCACCACCTTGATGCCGGTGCGCGCGGCGCTCGGCCACTGCACGTTCGGCTTCGTTCCGTCATTGAGCGTGATGCTGGATTGCGCGGGATCGATGATCAGCCGGAAGCCGCGGTACGTTCCGGTGGGAAGCGTCTGCTCCCCGAGATTCATCGTCGACCCGCCGGCAAGATCGAGCAGATTGATCGCGGCATTCGGCTCCGCGACCGTGGTCCAGCCGGACATGTTGCTCTCGCTCGCGGCCTCGGTTGGGGTCGTCTCGGCGGTCTTCGCGTCGATGCGCACGATGAAGACGTCCACGCGGCTCACCTCGGAAAAAGGAAAGGGGGCGTCCGTGAGCTGAACGCTGAGCTTGCCGGTGCCGCCGCCGGTGGCGTCGCTGCACGCGACCGCGGCGACAGCGCACGCCGCTATGACAGGAAGTAGGAGTTTGGTTCGCATGACAGATCCCTGCGTGAAGAAGTGTGGTGTGCTTTAGACACCGCACTCTCGGCAAGTTCCATACTGTCGGAGGAAAAAAAAGAGGCGCGCATCTGTGACGCTTGTCACGATTTCGTCCGGGCGCGGGACGCAGACGAGGGAACCGGCGCTAGCTCGTTATGGACCGGGACAAATCTGTCCGGCGAGAAACCAACAGCTCGTCACGGGAGATGTCTTCAGAAACGTCAGGAGCTGCGCGCCGACTTTTTGCCGCCCGCTCGTGGCCGGGTGCGTTCCGTCGGGAGCAAAATCAGTCGTCACCCATGTGAGCCCGTCGGACCGGGGGCTCGTTCCGGCGGCCCAGAGATACGGTCCCCACGCGAGCCACGGCGCCATGCCCGTGTCGTAGTTCAGATCGCCCGTGCGCGCGCCGGCCGTGCCGCCAGCCATTTGTGCAATCTGCGATTCGATCGCCCACTTCACGCTGAATGCGTTCTCGTATGCGTACGGTTCTGGATTGAGCGTCGTGGTCGCATAGCCCGCGTAGATCCGGCTCGAGAGGAAAATCTGTCGCAGGTTCGGATAACGCATCTTCAACGCACGCGCGATCTGCCCGAGCTGTCCTTCGAGGACGTAGGCGTCAGCGTTCGCGTTGGGAAGCCGCGTTGTCGGTCCCGGATTGGCCACCTTCACCCACGCGATCTGCACCTGCTGCTCGGACAGACCTAAGGGCGTCAACCAAGTGGTGCGAATCCGATCGTATTCAGTATCTCCCGCGGTACCGAACCAAGATGGTGCGGCCTTTCCCCCGGCTGCGCCGTTCACGAGCACGAGCGTCGCATGGTTCACGGCGGGATCGGCCGCGGCCTGTGCCATGAAGCCTGGTGACAGGCATGTGCGTGCCTGCGCGCCGTCGTTGCAGAACTCCTGAGTCGTATTCGACATCCCGATGCTGAGCAGGACGTATTTTCCGCTGGCGCTGGGCTGGCCGTTCACATCCAGCGGACGAATCTGCGCAGCCGCGGCGCGACCAGCTTCCAGATGTGCCCCGGAGAGCACGTTCGATCCCTCGAGGTAGAGACCGCCACGAAACTCGAGATAGCAGGACTGGCCCAGATCATTGATCGGAATCCTGGTCGCATCCGTGCCTCCGACGCACGACACGGGCGCGGGATTCGTGGTGTTGCCGCTGGAGCAAGCAACGACCACGAGAACGAGGAGAAAGGTCCGAGGGCCAATCGTCATGTCGGCTTCAAGCCGCGCTCGCAGAACGTTGCCGGAGTGCGTTGCTCACGTTCCGGAGGTCGCGGCGAATGGCAATTCGCATGAAGATGTGCATCAATGGGAATGCGATCGGCGCTACGAGCGGCGACGTGAGCTCGAAGGCGAACACCCGGTCAATGCGCGTCCCCGAACTCGCCGGGGAAAACCGCCAGGCGTCCTCCGCCGAGCGCACGAGCCAGGAGAGCGGCGCTGTCAACCCGCTGATGCGCGACACGTGCAACGTTGGTTTCTCGAAGGCCGTGATTTCCTCCAGGTGGTCGGTTCCGTCAGTTTTTGTGATCCGGCGACGCGAGCCAAGCCGCGGCGCACCGGGCGTTTCGTACCGCGCCTCGCGAATGCCGGGAACGATGCCAAAACCGACAAAGCTGACGAAATTCCTCGCGTCGTTCGTGAAGTCGAAGGCTGTGGTCGCATCGACCAGTAGGAACTCGTGCGCCGCGAACTTGATCTTCACCGCGCCTCAGCGATCGTTCAGCCGTTCGGCGGCGCACTGGATGACAAACGCGTGTGCATCCGTGATCTCCTCGGGCACCTCGTTCCAGGGGAGGAGCGCGTTTCCGTACTCGAAGACCGCCTGCGCTTCCGCCTGGGCAACGGACGCGTGCCAGGTATCGCCCGCCAGCTCGCCGTGGGCGGTGTACCGAAAAAGCATCGCGCCGGGATCCTTGTCGGCGATCAGGAGCAGCACATCGGCCATCGGAAGCATCTTGTCGAGATCAATGGCAGGAAAGCCCGCCGTATGTGCCGTGCGACGCTCGCCCTCGATCACTCCGACGAGGGCGAATGAGCGTGTCCGAGCGGGAGGGGGCTCGCGCTGAGGAGCGGTCACTGTGACGCCGCCATCCGCATTATTGACCGCCTCCAGGCGCTGGCGTGGCCGCGGCGGTCGAGTCCACGCTCCGGAGAAACTCGCGGACGACACGCAGCATGACGTCCGGGTTGTCCCAAGTCGTGATGTGCGCCGCGTTCGGAATCACTTCGACTTTCGAGCCCCTGGTCAACGCGCCGAAGCGTTTGATCGTCGCGGGGTTGGCTTCATCGAATTCGCCGACCGTGTAGAGCGTGGGCACCTTCACGTTCCGCAGCCGCCTCGTCGCGTCGTAGCTCCGCAACGTTCCAAAGATCGTGAATTCGCTCGGCCCCCACATGTACAGGTAGAGCGACTGATTGAAGGTCTTCATCGTGCTGTCGAGATCGGCGTCCATCGGGCGCAGCCAGACGTATTTGCCGTTGAACTCGTTGACCGCGGCCGCATAATCGGGCGCGTCGAAGTCGCGGACCGCTTCGCGCTCGCGGATGACCTGCTGCGACGACTCGGAGAGGGTCGCGACCAGCTTGCGCGTATGCCTGCTCCACTCCGGCACGTTGAGCGCCGCGCTTCCGAGCGTCAGGCTGGCGACTCGATCGGGGTGCGCCAGGTAGTACTCCAGTCCGAGAATAGTGCCCCAGGAATGTCCGACGAGATGCACCTTCTCATAGCCGAGCGCGGAGCGGAGCGAATCCAGCTCGGCGACGAAATGGCGGACCGTAAATAGCGTGGTGTCGATCACCTTCGTCGAGCGTCCCGCGCCGAGCTGGTCGTATCGGACGACGGGCCGATCGGCCCCGAGGGCTTCGAGCGGCTTGAGATAGTAGCTGCTGAATCCCGGACCGCCGTGCACCAGAATGACGGGGGTGCCGGTGCCCGGTCCGCTGCGGCGATACCAGATCTGGCCGCCGTCCACGGGGAGATACGTCTCATTGACGTGCGCGGGCAATCCCGCTTGCTCGACCGTCGCTCCTGTTATCGACGCGAGCGCGGTGTCTTCAGGAATGAACCCCTTGGACCGGATTGTGATCGCCGAGATTCCGACCCAGCACACGACCATGTAGACGTAGATCCGGCCGACGTCGCGCCAGATTTTCCTGACGAAGTAGATCTGCGCGCCGATCACGACGATGCCCGCGATGACTACGCCGGTCACGCCGCCGAGGAACCAGAAGACGAGCGGCGACACGAGGAACACGAGCCCCCACCACACGGAGCGCTGGAACGCTTTGAAGGTGATGTACAGGGCACAGATGATCGCGATGACGTAGAGCGCCAATAGCAGCGTTTGAACGGACCAGGTCACCATGGACTGCGTACTCCGGCTTGGGGGTGGGCGCCCCTACGCTATAGCGCGGTACGCAATCCGGGAAGATCATGCGTAGCCAATAGTCCATTGTCCCGATTAACGTGGTGAGAGCACGGCTTCCTTGGCGACATCGGAGACATCGTATGGCTATCCTGTGCAGACGTTCCTACCGCGCGACCATGGCGGCGGCGCTGGCGTTCGCGTCGTCCGTATCCGCGCAGCTCACGCCGCAACAAGTGACGACCCTCCAGAACGTGACCACCGTCGCGATCAGTCCCGACGCGCGGTTCGCCGCGTACACGCTCTCGCAGCCGCGCGCGGCCGAAGAGGACACCATCGCCGGGCTGCGGGCCTACTCCGAGCTCTGGGTGGTTTCAGTCGCGGCCGGAACGCCGCGCGCGATCGCGCAGCGTCCGAATGTCGCAACCGGTCCCGCCTGGTCGCCGGACGGAGCGCTTCTCGCTTTCCTGCAACGCGGTCAGGTCCAGGCAGTTCCTGCCGCCGGCGGACAGCAGCGCGCGCTCACGACTTCGCCCAACGACGTCAGCTCGTTCCAGTGGTCACCGGACGGGCAATGGATCGCGTTCACCGCGCGCGTCGGCGATGCGCCGGGGGTCGCGGATCGCCGCCGTCGAGGCGACGATGTCATCGCGTCGAGTGCGTTGAACCGGCCCGTGCGGCTCTGGGTTCAGCGCCTCTCCGCACAAAGCGTCGCACCGCGCGCGGTCACACCGGAGACGCATACCGTTCGAGACTTCGCCTGGTCTCCCGACTCACGGACGCTTGCCGTGCAGACCACGGAGTCCAGCGACGCGGACGCCGATCTGATGTACCGGAAGATCTTCTCGGTGACCACCGACGGCGGCGAGCCGCGGCTGGTAGTCCCCACCGAAGGAAAGCTCGGCCACATGGCGTGGGCACCCGACGGCGTACGCCTCGTCTATCTCGGCGCGACGTCGTTCAACGACCCGCTCGCACAAAGCGTGTTCGTCGTGACACCGGGCTCGGCGGCGGTGAACCTCACCCCGAACTACGAGGGCACCGTGCTCTGGGCCGGCTGGCAGGATGCCCGGACAATTCGGTTCGTCGCGGCCGAGGGAACGAAGACCGCCCTCAACACCGTGAGCGTCGCGGGTGGCCCGATGGCGCGCGTTTTCGGTCACGGACCGGAGATTTTCCAGACGGCGAGTTTCTCGCGTGACGGGTCGACGTTCGCGATGCCGGCCAACACCGCGCGGCATCCCAATGAGGTGCACGTGGGGACGATGCGCGAGCGTCGTCTGCGTCGGATCACGAGCCACAACTCATGGCTGTCGACCGTGCAGCTCGGACGTCAGGAGACCGTCGAATGGAAAGCGCGCGACGGGTGGCGAATCCACGGTGTGGTCATTCACCCGGTCGCCGGCACGCCGGGAGGACGCCCGCCGCTCGCCATCCTGCCGCATGGCGGCCCGGAGGGAATCACCTTCGACGGCTGGGTCACGAATGCGTTGTATCCGGTGCAGGTGTTGGCGGCTGCGGGCTACAGCGTGTTCATGCCGAACTATCGCGGGAGCGGAGGACGAGGCGTCGTTTTCGCCAAAGGCGACCATCGCGATCTCGGCGGCCGCGAATTCGACGACGTGCTCGACGGAATCGCGCATCTGCACTCGATCGGCGCGGCCGATAGCGCGCGCGTCGGTATCAGTGGGACGTCATACGGCGGATACTTCTCCGCGTGGGCCGGGACGCGACACTCGGAGCGTTTTCGGCTCGCCATGCCCTTCGCGGGCATCTCGAACTGGATGTCGTTCACGGGCACGACGGACATTCCCGTCGAGATGGCGGCGGTGCACTGGGACCTGTGGCCGTACGAACACCCGCTGCTGATGTGGGAGCGTTCGCCGCTGAGCCACATTCAGAAGGCGCAAACGCCGATGATCATCGGCCAGGGCCTCGTGGACGAGCGCGTGCATCCGGAGCAGATGATTCAGCTGCACCAGGCACTCAAGCTGAAGGGTGTGCCCTCGGAGCTGGTGCTTTATCCGCGCGAACCGCACGGGTTGCTCGAGCGGCAGCATCAACTCGATTACATGCGGCGGATTCTGGAAGCGTTCGACAAGTATGTGAAGCCGGCGCGGAGGCCGCGGGTGTGAGCTAGGTGGTAGGTCGTAGGTGGTAGGTGTTAGGGGGCGTGGCGGTGTCGCGCGTAATGCGCGCGCAGTACGTCGCCCCCGAAGTCCCGCTCCAGATCGCGCCAGACCGTATGGATGTGATTCGCGTTGTTCTGCGTGTTGTCGTACTCGATGAGAACCGTTGGTCCGTGAATGCGGTAGTAGTGCGGGCGCCACCGGTCCAGGCTCCCGGCCCACGCGAAATGCAGTCGGTCGAAGCCGGCTTGATCGATGCGGCGCAGTTGATCGCGTGCAGCCTCGGGGGTCATCCGTGAGGCGTACACTTCGAGCAAGCGTCGCAGTTGCGCCTGCTCCGCGGGAGACATGTTTGCGGCGGCGAGCCCCGCGATCCGCAGGGGCCGGGTCTTGGGATCGTTGCGCGTGATGATATCGGAGAACGCGCTGTCCGAGATGACCGCGATCACGCGCCGGCTCTCGGGGAGCATCGAGACGAGCGTTCGGGCGACGTCCTCCTCTTCCGCGAGAAGGCGCAATCCCGCGTTGGGGCCGGACGCGACGCGCGCGGGGTTCGCCCCCATGAACAGCGGCGCGACCGTCTGAGTCACGCCCGGCACGTGCGTAACGTTCACCGAGAGGTGGTGTCCTTCGAAGCGCCATCCCCACGCCGAGTCGGGCGAGGGCGATCCGAACACCGCGGTGTAGTAAAGCGTCGAGTCGCGACGGAACGGCAGGCGCAGCCCCTGCGACGCTTCGAGTGCGGCGAGGATGGCCTCGTGCCGAATGATGCCCATCGCCCGTTGATGCCCCTCGTCGCTCAGGCCAGACCGCAGAAGAGCGTCGGATGCCGACCGCTGCACTGGTGACATTCGCGCGAACGGCAGCCCCACTCGCTCCATCGGCACAAAGTTCCAGGCCGTGCGCACGAGCGTGTCGAACGGCAGCGCCGCGAGGCGCACACCCGATTCGTTCAGCGTTGTCATGAAGGACATCGCGGTCGCGGCATCGGACGACGAGGTTGCCGAGCGGCCGCGGCGCTGCGCGAACAGCCAGTCGCGAAATTGTGGCGACGCGTAGGTCAGGTCCCACACGTTGTGGTCGCCGCCGATGATCTCCGTGTAGCGCACGTTTCCACCGGCCGCCTTCAGCGCTTCGGCAGCTCGACGTGATTGAACCACGGGTACTACAGGGTCGATCTCGCCGTGAATGATCCACGTGGGGAGACGGCCAATGCGTTGAGCCAGAGCGCTGAATGCGGCGCCGGTATCACCGGGGACGATTGCCCTCGAGCCCGGAAGGCGAGAAAACGCGTGCACGAATCCGCAGATTGGCGCAATGGCGGCGAACCGGTCGGGGTACTTGTACGCGAGATTCCAGGTGCCGTTACCTCCGAGCGATAGACCGGTGAGATACACGCGATCCGGATCCGTGCGGAACTCGGCGAGCGTCTGATCCAGCGCGGCGATCGCGGCGTCCGCCGGTGCTCCAAGCCAGGTGGAATCCGCTGGAGTCTGCGGGAAGATCACGACCGCCGGATACTTCGACGCGCCGCGCCGTATGGCGTTGCCGAGTCCGATCGCCGTCTGAAACAGGCCATCGGTCCCGCGTTCTCCGGCACCATGCAGGAAGACGATCACGGGCCAGCGCTGATTCGACGCGCCGTACGCGGAGGGGACGTAGACCTGATACGGATACGCCTGGCCGCCGACAGAGACGGTGCGGTCGAGGAACCCGGTTTCGGCTCGCTGCGCGTCGAGTCGCGCCGGCAAGACCGCCGCGAATGTCCACAGAGCGAGCGCTTCGACGACGCGTTCTGTTCTCATGTTGATTGCGGCGCTGAGCGAGGTGTCATGGCGCACCACTCGGTTGCGGACCAGAGAGATGATGTGGCGCGTACGAGTATCTCGAAAGGGCGTCCGCGCGCCTAAGCGGCTTCGCAACGCCGGGAGTGGCGACGCGCGAGCCGCGGAACCCCGCACGCCGCGCGACACGGAATGGCTCGCGCGGGGTATGCATCGCTGAGCGCACAACCACGCAGCGAGATCGAACAGCAATGCGAAGCCGGGTGCTCCAAGGCGAGCCGAAGGCAATACTGCCCAAGCGGTTTGTCTTGGCAGTATTGCCATAGGTCGCCGCGGAGTACCTGGCGAGCGTTGCTGCGTGGACCGAGCAACGGAGTAAGACCTACGTCCTGAGCGCCCGACCATTCGCGCCAAACAGGTGCACGCGATCGCCTTGCACTCGCGCCCCGACGCTCGCGCCAACTTCCGGCAACGAATCGCCTGAAAGTGATGCCAGGAGACGGTGCCGGCCCACCTCGAAGTGGACGTGACTCGTGCCGCCCAGTCGCTCGACCAGCACGACACACCCTGAAAGCGTATCACCCGTCCGGGTGTCTGAGGCGGACAAGACCAGCATGAGATCCTCGGGGCGCACCCCGAGCGTCACCGGTCCCGAGCTGTGGTCCAGCGCAAGGGTCTCCCTCGGCAGCTCCACCCGGGCGCCCTCGGCGACGAACGCCACTCGGCCGTCCTCCTCGTGGACGGTACCCTCGAGGAAGTTCATCGGCGGCGTGCCGATGAACCCGGCCACGAAGCGATTCGCCGGTGCGTGATACAGCTCGATCGGACGCCCCACCTGCTGGATCCGGCCGTCCGCGAGCACGACGATCCGATCACCGAGCGTCATCGCTTCCACCTGATCGTGCGTCACGTACACCGTGGTCGTCTTCAGCCGGTGCTGGAGCGCGCCGATCTCAATGCGCATCTGCGCCCGCAGCCCGGCGTCGAGATTGGACAGCGGCTCGTCGAACAAGAACACGAGTGGTTCGCGCACCATCGCCCGCCCCATCGCCACGCGCTGCCGCTGTCCTCCCGAGAGCTGCTTTGGCTTCCGGTCGAGCAGCGCCTCCAATCCCAACATGCCCGCCGCCCATCCCACGCGCCGGTCGATCTCCGGCCGCGGCACTCTCTTGAGACGCAGCCCCAGCGAAAGATTCTCGCGAACGGTCATGTGCGGGTAGAGCGCGTAGTCCTGAAACACCATCGCCACGTTGCGCTCACGCGGCGGGAGCTCCGTGACGTCGCGCCCGGCTATGTGAATGGTACCGGACGACACGGTCTCGAGGCCGGCGAGCATGCGCAAGATCGTCGATTTGCCGGACCCCGAGCCGCCGACGAGCACGAGCAACTCGCCGTCCGCGACCTCGAGGTCGAGATCTTCGACGACGCGCGTCTCCCCGAAGCGCTTGCTCACGTGCTCGAATGAGACGCGCGCCATTATCCCTTCACTCCCGACCCGGCCATGCTCTCGATGAAGTAGCGTTGCAGGAACGCATACGCGATGACGACCGGCACCACCAGCACCATGGCGGCAGCCATCTCGACCCCGATCGAGCCCGCACCGCCGCCGAGCGAGAATACCGTGAGCAGCTGCGGCAGCGTCATGAGCTGCTGCTCTCGCACCACGAGGAGCGGCCAGAGGACTTCGTTCCACGAGCCCATGAAGGTGAAGATCGCCACGGTGGCCAACACCGGCTTGGCTAACGGCCAAACAATGGTGAACAGAATGCGCAGCTCGCTCATGCCGTCCATGCGCGCCGAGTCGAGGAGCGACTGCGGGATCTGGAGAAAGAACTGCCGCAGCATGAGAATGGCGGTCGCGTTGAACAGGTAGGGGACGATGAGCGCGGCGTACGTATCGACCCAACCAAGCTGGACGATCAGCGTGTAGAGCGGAATGAGCGTGAGCTGTCCGGGGACCAGCAGCACCGCGAGTGTCACGGCGTTCAGGAGCGCGCGCCCCCGAAAGTGCAACCGCGCCAGCGCGTACGCGGTGATCGATGCGGACAGCAATACGCTGACGGTGATCGTCGTCGCGACGAGGGCGCTGTTGAACAGCGCTCGCCCGAACGGCGCCCGCGCCCACATGATGCGGTAGTTACTCAGGGTGGGCTGGTCGGGAACGAGTGACAGCGTGCCGATCTCGGGCAACGACTTGAACGTGGTGGAGGCCATCCACAGAAATGGATAGATGAAGGTGAGCGCCGCGACCGCGAGCGCGACGTACAGGGCGAGGCGGCCCAACATCTTCATAGCGGCTCCGCCTTACCGACAAGCCGGCGCTGGACGAAGATCACCGCACCGATGATGAGCGCGAGCGCCACTCCGATCGTGGCTGCATAGCCCATCTTCTGGTACGCGAACGCGTTCGTGTAGAGATACAGGACGATGCTGTACGTCCGCCGCAGCGGACCTCCCGCCGTCATCACGTACGGCTCGATGAACAGCTGGAAGCCGTTGATGGTGGACAGGGTGAGCACGAGGATCGTCTGCGGCAGGAGCGAGGGCAGAGTGAGGAAGCGGAACCGCTGCCACGCGGTGGCGCCCTCGATCTCGATCGCTTCCTGGCAGCTGCGCGGGATGTACTGCAGTCCAGCGAGATAGATGATCGTGTAGAAGCCCACGTTCTTCCACGTCACCATCACGGCGATCGCGGGCATGGCCGTCAGCGGATCGGTGAGCCAGGGCACAGGCGCGACACCGAGGCGCGCGAGCACGCGATTGATCAGGCCGACGTCGGTCGCGTAGAGATTGCTCCAGAGAATCGCGACCACCGCGCCCGAGATCACGACCGGCAGGAAGAACGCCGACCGCCAGAAGGCGCGCAGCACGAGCGGCCGGTTGAGCGCCAGCGCCAGCGCGAGTGCCGTCGCGATCTGGAGCGGGACATGGATCGCGAGAAAGACGAAGGTGTTCCCCACCGCCTGCCAGAAGCGCCCGTCGCGCATGAGCAGGCGCACATTGTCCAGTCCCGCGAAGGAGGGCGCGGTGACGAGGTCCCACTGGAGAAACACCAGCACCAGCGCGAACAGAATCGGATACAGAGCGAACGCAATCAAAAAGCTCGCGTAGGGCGACGACATCAGCCAACCCGAGCGCGACTCAGCGCGCATCGATGATCTTCCTGGCTTCGCTCGCGGCCCGGGCGAGCGCCCGGCGCACCGGCACGATGCCATAGACGGCCGCGCCTTCGTATGCCTCCGAAAGCAGGTCGAAGATCTCCACGACGTCGGGATCGATGTCGATGTCGCGCGTGCGCCCGACGTACGTGGCATAGGTCGCGAGCGTCGGCCATTTTGCCAATGCCGGCGTAAAGCGGGCATCGGAGGCGAGTCCGCGACGATACGGCAGCTGGCTGGCGTCCTCGATCATCATGCGATCGGCGGCGGGAGAGGTGAGGTACGCGACGAAGCGCGCCGCGGCGTCCGGATGCCGCGTCGTGGAGAAGATGGCGATGTTCCGGAGATCGGCGAACGCGAAGCGGTCCTTCTCGGGCGTGCCGTCCGCCGAGGGCACCGGCGTCACGTCGTAGCGCAGGCCGGCCACCTTGAGCTCGTTCAGCTCCTTGATAAACCAGGGGCCGATGATCTTCATCGCGACCGTTCCGTCGATGAACGGATCCCTGCCCTGCGCGAAGTTGGACTTCGGCAACGTGCCCTCGGCGAATCCTCGCCGTAGCACTTCCAGCGCCGCGATAGCCGCCTCGTTGTCGAACACGACCGAGTCGTCGCTGACGAGCGTTCGGCCGCCGGAGCTGGCGAGATACAGTGGGTAGAAATCGTAGAAGCGCTCGTACCACGTGGTCTTGAGATTCGCCCAGAGCCCCCAGCGATCCGCGCGTCCGTTGCCGTCTATGTCACGCTCGAGGCGCGTAAGCGCCTCGAGCAGTTCGGTGTGCGTGCGCGGCGGCCGCACGCCGGCGGCCGCTAGGAGATCCACGTTGTACATCAGCATCTCGGGATTGGTCTTCCACGGAAATGCGTAGATGCCTCCGTCGGGAAGACGGAGCGAGGAGAGCATCGCCGCCGTCGTGCGCTCGCGCAGCCGCGCCGCCGTCGCCACGCGATCGTCGAGCCGGACGACGCCCCCCGCGCGGACCAGCCGCGCCAGCAGCGCGGACGAGACATTCGAGCTGACGTCCGGCGTCGCTTTCGCAACGATGGCGGCGAGCAGCACTTCCTCGGACGAGCGCCCCGCCGGCAGCGGCTGCACGCGCACTTGGACGTCCGGGTGCTCGGAGTTCCATTGCGCGGTGAGCCGCATCGCGAGACCCGTTTCGGCCGGGTTCGCCGCCGGCCAGTAGGTCAGGGTGATCGGCGCAGCGGCCTCGCGTGACTCGGCGATCTCCACGCCGCGGCCCGGCGCGCGTTGGAGGACGAGACGCTCACCTGCCGGTCCAATGAATGCCCGCCGATCCGGAACGGTCGCCAGCGACGCAGCCCGTTCTCCCTCCGGGCGATACCGCATGTACCGCGCGGCGTCGGGATCCGCCGCGACGCGCTGGAGCGCCAACAGGGCCTCGATCGTGGACTCCGCGCCGGCGTTGCGATTCACCTGGCTGTCCGACGCGATGGCGCCATCGATCCCATCGAATGTCCGGCCGGACTGCTCGTCGTACATGGTCACCTTCGCCGCATTGGCGCCGGTGAACCAACCCGCGGTCAGCCCCGCGAATATCGCGTAGCGTCGGTCGCCCGTGGCATCCGCGAGCGCCAGATGGCCCTCGACGATGTTGCCGACACCGTACGCGATCTGAGGAAACCATTTCACGGTGCCATCGGGTGAGATCTCGGATGGCACCTGGCCGGCGAGAAGGAATCTCCCCCAGAGCGCGTCCGCCTCTTGCCTCGCGGCGGCGATCAGATCGGGGCGATTGAGGACGACGCCCGCCTCCGCGAGCGCCGACACGGATCGCGCTCCCCACGCGTGCCAGCTCGCATCGGGACTGTCCACGCGCGCGCCCCACGGCGCCGACGTCTCCGATCCGCGCGCGAGCGGCACGAGCAGCGCCGCGGTTCGCGCCGCGAGCGCCGCCAACGTTGCCGACGGTTCCGCGCGCTGCAGCGCCAACAGTCCGAGCAGCGCTTCAGATGTCGCCGTGACGGAGCCGCCGATCAAGCGACCGGCGTTCACGTCGCGCGAGAGCCGCGCGATCGCACGGTCGAGCATCGGCCGCAAGGTGGTGGAGTCAGTGACGTAGGACGCGCCCAGCATTCGCACGCCTTCGCCGAGCGCCCAGAGGCCGCGCGCGGCCCAGTACGACATGCTCTTGCGGCTGCTCGGTGCGATGCGGTTCAGCCGTCCCCGCGTATCGATGAAGTTGACGAACTCGCCGTCTCCCTGCTCCATGGCGGCCACGAACGCGAGCAGCCCGAGCGCCTCGGCGCGCTCGCTCGAGTCACCACTCACCTCGTACGAGCGCAGATAGACGATTGCCGCGCGTGCGGCGTCGTCCAGGGCGGCGATTCCCTCGTACCCGTCGCGCGCGGGGGAGCCCACGGGACGGTAGTCCGGCGCCTCGGCGTAGAGCGCGACGACGCGCACCGGTCTTTGGTTGACTACGGCGTCGAGACCGAGATGGCGCAGATGACGTAATGAGAGTTGCAGCGGGGGGAACGCGGGCGTCGGAACCGGCTCCACTTCTCGGCCGCAGCCTGCGACGAAACTCATTGCGACGAGAACAAGACTGCAGATCCCTCGCAGCGCTCGGGATGACTGCCTCATCACAATCACAGCGGCTCGCCGCCTCGATTCTCAGCGATCGCGGTGCGAAGTGATGCGACGAGCGCGCGCTTGTTCACGCGCGCGGCGGCCACGCAGACGTCGGCAGCGCCGTAGTACACGATGAGATCATCCCCGCGCTCCACCAGTCCCTGCGGAAACACGACGCGCACACCCGTCCTGAAGTTTGCGTGATCCACCTGCGGAATCTCACCGCGCTCGATCTCGTAGGGCGCCTCGGGCGCGAGCGCTGGAGCATCGGACACATACAGGACCTTCGTCGGGTCACTCGAGTCCAGGACGCACCAGCCCATCGAGTACACGTTGCCTTCTTCGATGGAGGTCGCACCGTGAATGGGAAGGAGCCAGCCGATGTCGGTGCGGGTCGCAGGCGCTCCGGCGCCCACACGAGAGCTGCGCCACGTGCCTGGGCGCGGTCCCACGATCGGAGTGCCTTCCCCGGGCCACTGCTGCTCGAGCGACGGCACCCGCACGCACACGATGTGCGGCATCGGCCGATGGAGGATGACGTACTGGCCGTCCACCTTCCTCGGAAAGACGACGCAATTCTTGTTGTCGCCTGTGATACGGGGACCGTGGCGCTGATAACGATTTGGGTCCATGAGATCATCCGTCGTGATCAGACAGACGCGGGGACCGGCGGGCGAGTATCCCGTGTACGTGATGGCGTAGCGCCCTTCCTCTGCGAGATACGTGACGCGGGCATCTTCGACGCCCCACTCTTCGTAGGGCTTTTCGCGCGTCAGGGCCGGGCGATCCCAGATCTCGTCGATGTGCACGCCGTCCGTCGACAGCGCCAGACCCAGACAGGAGCGGCGCGTGTCCGATTCGAAGAGGCGGACGAGGAGCACCACGCGGTCCGTCTTCACGTCAACGGCGACACCCGGATTGAACGATCCGGTAATCCGCATGAAGGTGAAGTCCGAAGGTTTGATCAGAGGATTCGTTCCGACGCGCTCGAGCGGCGCGATCACTTAGCGACACTCGCGAGCCATCGCGCGTACAGCCGGTCGAAGTGCGATCGGGGAGCGCGGTAATAGTCGTTGGCGGAGACGTCCAACACTCGAGGTATTGGCGCCGGGTTCACGGCTCCGTCATCTCGCCGCTTTCTGAACTGACGAAACACGGCGGCGGCGGGCTTCTCGCTGCCGTCCGCCCGCACCAGCCCGAACGTTCGCTCCCGCACGGCGGTATCGAACGGCGGCCGGTCGAACAGCCGAGGGTCATAGTCGGCGTAGCACCACGCGTACGCACCCGCGGCGCCGGTGTTCACCAAGCGGTCGATCACCGCCGCGTAGTACGCCGCGGCTTCGTCCTCCGACGCCAGGTACTGGGTGCGCGGTTTTCCGAGGAAGTCATCGGTGATCGGGTGTCCTGCTTCGCCTGGAGCCGCCGTGCACAGGCCAAACTCCTGCATGAGCGTTGGACGTCCGCTCGCTGACAGGCCCGCCGTGAGCGCGCAGGCAAATGGAACCAGCTCGGGATCGAGAAACCCACGCGCGCCCTCGTAGTAGAGCGGGTAGGCGTGCATCACGTCCTCGTCGGCGATGCCCGCGATGTCGTCCACGCGCATGTTGTTCTCCGCGGTCAGCGAAGGCAGATGCGCTCCGATCTGGATCGGCGTCGCGCCAGCGGCTCGACGGATCGTGTTCACCAGCAGAGTTGCCCAGAACCGGGCTGCCTCGGGCGTTCTCGGACGCTGCGCGTCATCGATCTCGTTTGCCAGGTCGAAGGCGCGAATTGCGCGGTCGCCAGCCAACGCCCGGCCGCAGGTGTGGACCAGCAGCGTTTGCGCGCGCAATAGCGCGGGATCGGAATAGATGTCGCGGCCCGTGCCATCGGCATTCAGCATCCAGGGCGGCCACCAGCTGCGGCCGCTCATGTTCAAGACGATGAGCGTCGGCACCACGCGGAGCCCCGCGTCCTTTGCCGCCTGCACGACCCTCACGAGCTGCGCGACTTTGTCCGCCGCCACCGTGGCCGGACCCGGAAGAAAATCCTCCGTGAGCGCGAACACGCGCACAACGTCGAAGCCCATGTCGGCGATGTGCGCCATCTCGTCGCGCACCTCCGCCAGGTCGAGCTCGCGCCACATGTACATCGCGCGCCGCCGAGGCCAGTAGTTGATGCCCAGCTCGAAGGTCACGACGCGGAAAGTCCCGCCAGGATCTCCTCGAGCGACAGATCGGCGACGGCGACGACGCCGTCCGCCGCGCCGTAGTAGATGCGCACCCGGTCGCCATCGGCCAGCGCACCGCACGTGAACACGACGCCGCCGAAGAAACCTTCGCGTTCGTACGCGGCTTCGGGCCGCAAGATGGGCTCACGCGATCGGCCAATCACACGCGTCAGATCCCAGGTTTCCAACACGAGTGCGCCAAGACTGTAGGTAGTGGGCGACGAGACACCATGGTAGATCGCGAGCCACGCGTCGCGCCCACCCACCTGCACGCGGAACGGAACGGCGCCGCCGCCGATTTTGGCGTCATCCCAATGGCCGTCTCGCGCTTCGGCCACGAGCTCATGATTTCCCCACGACAGCATATCCGACGACCTGGCGACCCAGATCGCCGGTTTCGCGAGGCCCGCACCAGATGGCATGGGACGGTGCAACGCGGCGAACTGCCCGCCGATCTTTTCGGGGAAGATCGCGACGTCGCGATTGTCGGGCGGAAAGATGATGCCATGCCGCTCGAACACCCTGAAATCGCGTGTCGACGCGAGCGCGGTCGCGATTCCATGTGACGACACCGCGGTGTAGTTGACCCAGTACGTGCCGTCGATCTCGGTGATGCGCGGATCTTCGATGCCGGACGCCTCGTATGGCGTCGAGGAGACCATCGCGGGGTAGGGCCACAACTGGAAGTGAATGCCATCCGTCGAACGCGCAACTCGCAGGTGAGAGATGGAGGTCAGCCACTCCCGGCCATCAACACCGATCATTCTCGGGTCGCTCAGGTCCAGTCCTCGGGAGGCGCGGGGCCATCGTTTGATCTCGATCGTCCCGGTGTTGTTGTCGTAGACGGGCGCGGCGACTTCGTCCGCCGATACATCGCTCGGCGCTTCGGCGATTCGCAGCAGGAGCACCGTTTCGCCGTCGTGTCGCGCGACGGCTGGGTTGAACACTCCAACGACTTTGAAGTCTGATCTCGATGGCGGCACCATCGCCGGCGTGAGAATCGGGTTTTCCGGCGCGCGATGGAGGCTTGTCAAAGTCAAGTGTGGAGGTTGCGAAATGTCCTTTGGAGCGATCAGAGATTCGCTCCTCGGCGGGATGAAAGCATCAGCCGCTGTACCTTAATGTGTAGTATCGTGGAGCAGAGATGTACGATCACCAGGAGAACAATGTCCGACGAAGATCTCAGAGCAGAAGTAGAGCGCCTGAAGAGAGAGAATGAGTCGCTGAAGAAAGGGGCCGCCAGGGGCGTGTCGCTGAAAGTCAGCGAGAAGGGCGGCTTGTCGGTGTACGGGTTGGGTCGTTTCCCGATCACGCTATATAAGGAACAGTGGACGAAGCTGCTCGATCTGTCCGAAGAGATCCGCGCGTTTCTCAAAGCGCACGACTCGGAGCTCAAGGCGAAGGGATAAGAGATACAGAGGGGGAACCTGCACTAATGCCCTATTGGGACGACCTTCGGCAGGACCTGCGGTACGCGTTCCGACAGATGAAGCAGGCTCCGGTAACGACCACGGTGATCGTCGCCACGTTGGCCATAGGCATCGGAGCGAACGTCACGATGGTGGGCGCGATCGAGCGGTTACTCCTCCGACCGCCTGCCCATGTGCGGGATCCGGAGCGCGTCGTCCGCTTGTTCATGCACGGTCGCGACACGTTTGGCAACGAGGGCACTGGACCAGCGACGAACTACCTGATGTTCCTCGATGTGCAGCGCGAAGTGCCGGCATTCGAGGGCGTCGCCGCGTACAACGACGGGCGCCTGTCACTCGGAGTCGGCGCGGACGCTGAAGAAGTCCGCGCGACACAGGTCTCGCCATCCTTTTTCTCCGTCTTTGGTCCTTCGCCCGCGATAGGCCGCTTCTTCTCGATGGCGGACAACTTCCCCGCCGGCGACGCTGCCGGTGGACCTGCTGTAGCGGTCCTGGGCCACGCGCTCTGGCAGCGGAAGTTCGGTGGCGACTCGAGCGTGATCGGACAAACGGTGCGCGTCGGAAGCCTCAGTTACACCGTTGTGGGAATCGCGCCTGATGGATTCAAAGGCGTGTCACCCGAAGCCACGGACGTGTGGCTCCCCGCCAGTGTCGCAGCGCCGATCGATATCCCTCGGAGTTGGTACGCTGGGCGCAACTCGCCATGGATCAAGATCGTCGCCCGCTTGGCGCCGGGCGCCACGCGTGAAGCCGCCGAGCGGCAGGCGACGACGGCGTTTCGCCGGCACGAGGGCGGACCGGGCGGATTCGGCGAAGGAATGCGCATTCTCGCCGCGTCAGTGATCCCGGGCCGCGGACCCGACGCGCCGCGCGAGGTGAGAGTGACTCTCTGGCTCAGCGGCGTGTCGGCGCTGGTGCTGCTCATCGCATGCGCCAACATCGCCAACCTGCTGCTTGCGCGTGCGGTGGTGCGCGGGCGCGAGATCGCGGTGCGGCTCGCGCTTGGCGCGGGACGCGGCCGGCTGGCGCGGCAGGTGTTGACCGAGGCGCTGCTGCTCGCGGCGATGGGCGGAGCGGCGGCGCTGTTTCTCGCGTCGCTCGGCAATGAGCTGATCGGACGACTGATCGTCGGAGACGCGGGAACTGGCGCTCACGTGGACATGCCGTTGCTGGCATTCACTGCGGCCGTCGCCCTCGGCTCCGGTGTCCTCATCAGTCTCGCGCCGTTGCTGCAGTGCATCACACCGGACCTGCACAACTTTCTGCGCGGGGGTGTCGCCGGCGGAGGGAGCGCACGTCCGTCGCGCGTGCGAGCCGGCCTCGTGGCCCTTCAGGCCGCAATGTGTACGCTGCTACTCATTGGAGCGGCACTCTTCGCGTCGAGCCTCGGTCGAGTGAAGGGATTGGATCTCGGCGTCGATCTCGACCACACGCTCTCGGCGCGATTCAATCTCGTACGGGGCGCGCAGCCTCGCGATGAGATCGACGCGAGTTACGAGACGATGCTCGATCGCGTTCGCGCCATTCCGGGCGTGCACCGCGTCGCGCTCGAGGCGGGCGGCGGCGCCATCATGCCCTACACAGAGGCGACCAAGGGTCACAGCTGGTGGGGCATGTCGAAGCAGGCGGGCTATCTCATCGGCGTGGATCACGGGTACTTCCGCACACTCGGCACCACGTCGCTGCGTGGACGCGACTTCGACGAGCGCGACCAGTCGGGCGCGCCGCAGGTAGCGATCATTACGAGGCCGCTCGCGAAACTGCTCTGGCCGCGCGAGAATGCCCTCGGTCAGTGCGTGATGGTGCCCGAGCGGAACAGCGTTCGTCGCGACGAGTGCCTCACCGTCGTTGGAGTGCTCGATGGATTCTGGCTCGGCGACATCCTGGATCGCGACAGGATGCTGGTGTACGTGCCGAGGGTGCAGCGGAGGCGCGCCTTCAGCCGGCCGACGACGATGTACGTCTCGGCGTCAGGCGGTGGGGACGCGGTTGCCTCGACCGCGCTCGCGGTGCGGAAGACCATTCAGAGCGTGCGCCCCGATCTGCCCGCGGCGACAGTCACACTGCTGCGCGACCGCGCGGAGCCGCAGATGCGGCCGTGGCGGCTTGGCGCGATGATGTTTACGCTGTTTGGCGTGGTCGCGCTGATCATCGCCGTGGTGGGACTGTACGGCGTGGTGTCATTCGCGGCGGCGCAGCGGTCGAAGGAGGTCGCGATCCGTGTCGCGCTGGGCGCGCGCGCGGGCCACGTATTGTCGGTTATCGCCGGCGATGGAATGGCGGCGGTGCTGGCGGGGCTGCTGCTCGGTACAGCTACCGCGATGGTGATGAGCACCTGGGTGGGAACCCTGCTGTTTCAGACGTCGGCACGCGATCCGCTGATCTTCCTGGGTGTTGGCGTGCTGCTGCTCGTGGTGGCCGCGGTCGCGAGCGTGGTCCCGACAAGGCAGGTCTTGAAGCGCTCTCCTGCTGCTGTTTTGCGGACCGAGTGAAGTAAGGGAAACGTTCGTACCTCGTCGGCGTCGCCGAGCGGGCGAGCGGGCGAGCGGGCGAGCGAGCGGGCGAGCGATGAGGGGTGACCTTGCGAAGCCTCCGAGTGACCGAAGGTCGCAACCTCTAGGTTGGCATGATCACGGGAATCACGAGGCGGCCGCTGCGACGATAGACCCGAAAGTCCCTTGGTTAAGCAGGGCGACGATTGGGCCTGCGTCGAGGAGAACGCGACTCACCAAAACCTTTCAGGTATCTAGGGTTGGTCGATAAATCCGGTGGCAGGCCCTTGAATGCCCCAACCAGGTCGCCGGCCAGGTCGAGCGCCGATACTGCCGGTTTCGCGGCGTAGGCCCCCAGGGCCTGGCGCAAAACTTCCGAGCGTGAGACGCCGCGCTCGCGTGCGAGGCGATCGAGAAGCTCGTCGAGATGCTTGGCCAATTTGACTGGGAGAGAGCGCATATCGTATTACCTGGATGTGCTCAAGGTAATATCCTTGTAACTTCCCTATTCCGTCCTGAGAGCGGACATCGGGTCGACGCGCGCCGCGCGTATGGCCGGCCGCAAGCATCCCAAAACAGCGGTGGCGAGACACAGAAATGCCGCGGCCGAAATGGTCAACGGATCCTCCGGACGCACGCCGAAGAGCAGCGCGCTCATCGCGCGCGCGGCCGCGTACGCACCGAGAATGCCCGGCACCACTCCAAGGACCGCCATCCGCATTGCTTCCGAAACGATCATGCGAGCTATGAGCGACGGCTCCGCTCCGAGCGCCAACCGGACGCCGATCTCGCGGGACCGCTGCGCGACGGTGAACGCGAGCAAGCCGTGGATGCCCACCCCCGCCAGGAGCAGCGCGAGGACGGCCAGCGCCACGAGGATGCGGAGCTGCGCGCTCCGATCGGCGGTCTGGTCGCCGACCACGCTGGCCATTGTCCGCACGTTGGACAACGGCTGCTCGGGATCTACCTGTTTGACGATCTCGCGAATCGCGGGGAGAAGCGTCATGCCCTGACGCGAAGAGCGGATCAGAAGATCCTTCGAGATGTAGAGGTTGCCCAACGAGTCGGGCTGCTGATTGGCCGGAGCGTAGACCTGTGGCTCGTTGGTGCGCTCAAGCCCCCTCACCTTGATGTCGCCGACGACGCCGACGACCGTGCGGTTTTGATTGCGGATCTGGAACGTCTTGCCGATCGGGTCCGCATTTGGCCAGTACCGCTGCGCGAACGACTCGCTCACGACGGCGACGAGCGCGCGGTCCCGAGTGTCCGTGTCCTCGACGTCGCGCCCACTCCGCACCGGAACACGCAACGCGTCGAAGAATTGCGAGCTCACGAAGCGAATGCTCACCCCCTCCCTGCGGCCGGGGCGAGCTTCGTGCCCGGGGACGACAACTCCCGCGATGCCCCCGGTCAGCACCATCGGCAGGCCGCTCGTGTATGCCGCCTGCTCGACCCCCGGCAGCGCGCGCACGTTCGTCAAGACGCGATTGTAGAAATCCGCGCGGCGCGCGGGCTCATCGTACTTCGGACTCGGCAGAGCGGTCCGCACTGTCAGCACGTTGTCTGCCGCGAACCCAGGATTCACCGACTGCACCCGCCACACGGCGCGTATCAGCAGCCCCGACAAGACCAGCAGCATCACCGACACGGCGACCTCGATGCCCACCAGCACCGTGCGAAGTCGCTGCCGCCGGCCGCCGCCGCGCGCCCCCTCGCGTAGAGCAACGAACCCGGTCTGCCCGCCGACGCGCAGCGCGGGGAGCAGGCCAAATCCCAAACCGGTAAGCCCGGAAAACACGGCCGCGATCGCGAACACGCGCAGGTCCACTCTCGGCTCGCTCGCCATGGGCAGGGTCGAGGAGGGGACGAGACTCGAGAGCAGCGGAACAGCCAACGCCGCCGCCAGCACGCCGGCCGCGCCGCCCATAATGGCCAGGGCGATGCTCTCGGTCAGCATCTGGCGGACCAACCGCTCACGGCCCGCGCCGAGCGCCGCGCGAACGGCCAGCTCTCGCTCGCGCCCCGCGGCGCGCGCGAGCAGCAGGTTCGCCAGGTTGGCGCACGTGAGCAGCAGCATGCACAGGCTGGCACCGCAGAGCCCCAACAGCATGAGACGGTTGCGCGGGAACACGTAGTCGCGCTGCCGAAAGTAGCTGAACCCCGTTTCCGCGTTGGTCTCGGGGTGGTCGCGCGCCAGACGATCGAACACCGTCGCCAGCTCCGTGCGGCCCTGTTCGAAGTTCACCCCGTTCTTGAGACGCCCGACGCCATCGAGGTACGTGTTCTCGCGGTTGAGGAAGTCCTCCTCGCGCAACGTCAGGGGCCGCCACAACGCGACGTTCTCGCTGGGAAACCGGAATGTGGGCGGCATCACTCCGATCACGACATAAGGTGTTCCATCGAGCTGGAGCGTCGTCCCCAGGATGCGATCGTCGCCCCCGAACTGCGATTGCCAGAGGCCGTGGCTCAGTACCACGGACGCCGCATCGGCGACGCTCGTGCTGTCGAACACACGCCCGATGAGCGGCGAGACCCCGAGGATCGGAAAGACCTGCGCGGTGACTTGCACGGCCGCGCTCCTCACTGGCTCGCCTGAGCTCACCAGGTTCACGTCGCCGCCCGTGAACGCGCCCCACCCCTCGAACGAGCGTGTGGCCTCGGCGACGTCGCGGTAGTTTGCGGGGGACAGCTGATTCATGCACCCCCAACCACCGCCCTCGCGCGGACCTTCGCACAGACGCACCAGCCGGTCGGGCTGCTTGAACGGCAGCGGCCGAACCAGCACGAAGTCGGCGACCGAGAAGGTGGCGGTGTTGGCGCCGACGCCGAGTGCGGTCACCAAAATCGCGGCCAGGGCGAAGCCGCGCGACGCGTTGAGCGTTCGCGCGGTATAGCGGAGATCCTGCACGAGGATTTCCCAGTGCACGGCGATCGCGTTGGGGACGACGTCGGCGATCGCCGCGAACGCGGCGCCCACGCGGCCGCGATCGCGCACGTTCTCCTCGAACGTGCGACCCAGCTCCGCGGAATAGTCGGCGCGGAACGAGGCCGGATAGAGGCGCAGCAGCGCGCGGTAGAACGCCGTCATCACGTCACGCCGTCTCCGGCGTCAGGCCGGTGGCGCGAGCCAGGCGCACGAGCTGGGTGAGCCGTCGCATCTCGGCGCGTGCGACCGCCGTGCCGAACGCCGTGATATGGTAGTACCGCCGGCGCTCGTCGTCGGCCGATGTCCGGCGTTTGGCGACTTCGACGATGAGGCCCTGCTCCACCATTCGCGCGATGGACCGATACAGCGTGCCGGCGCTCATCCGCAGCTCGCCGTCGGTGCGCGTCTCGACGTCCTGGATGATCGCGTATCCGTGGCGGTCCTCGGTGGCTACCGCCAGCAGGATGTGGAACGTCGCGGGAGGCAGAGGGAGTAGATCGGCGACCGCCTCGGGTCCGTGTTCGTTTCGCATGATGCGATTATAGCCACTGTGGCTATAGTGTCAATGTGTGTGGTGCGAGGCGGCGCTCATGCGCTACTACATGGCCGCCAGGACCCGATCGAGCGTCTCAACCAGTCGATCCGCATCCGCGTCAGCGAAGACCATTGGCGGCTTGATCTTGATCACGTTCCCAAGCGGCCCCTCGGTGCCAGTCAATATTCCGCGGTCCTTCAGTGCGTTCACCACCACCTTTGCCTCGGCACGCGCAGGCTCGAGCGTCTCCCGATTCCTCACCAGCTCGATCCCCACGAAAAGTCCCGCTCCGCGCACATCCCCGATCAACGGATGCCGAACCAGGAGCCCGCGCAAACCCGATAAGAGGCGCTCGCCAACGCGCAGCGCGTTCGCTTGCAACCGCTCGTCTTCGATCACGGCCAACACCTCGAGCGCCACCGCCATCGACACCGGGTTTCCGCCAAACGTATTGAAGTACTCCATCCCGTTATCGAACGAGTCCGCGATCTCCCGCGACGTCACCACGGCGCCCACGGGATGCCCGTTCCCCATCGGCTTGCCCATCACCACGATGTCCGGAACGACGTCCTGCAACTCGAACCCCCAGAACCGCGAGCCCACTCTGCCAAATCCCACCTGCACCTCGTCCACGATGCAGACGCCGCCGGCATCGCGAACCGCCACGAACGCGTCCTTCAAATAACCGCGCGGCAGCACGATCTGACCGCCCGCGCTCAGCAGACTCTCGATGAGAAACGCGCTCACCCCTCGACGCTTCGCCCCGATCGCCTCGACAGCTTCCGCCACGTACGCCGCGTAGCGCGCGCCCGCGTCAGCATCGTTCGCCTTGTACGCGCCACGATAGACGTCGGCTACCGGCACCTCGTGTACGTGCGGCGGCCGCCCCGCTCCTCCAGGACCGTCGTACTTGTACGGGCTCACGTCCACCAGCTCCTGCGTGTTTCCGTGATACGCGCCCTCGGAGACGATCACATCCACCTGTCGCGTATGCGCCCGCGCCATGCGCAACGCCAGCTCGTTCGCCTCACTCCCTGAATTCACGAAATAGCACACACGCAACGGCGCGGGCAGTGTTGCCGTCAGTCGCTCGGCGTAGCGCAAGACATTCTCGTGCAGGTAGCGCGTGTTCGTGTTGAGCACCGCCATCTGCCGCGCCGCCGCGGCGACGACACGCGGATGGCTGTGACCCACGTGTGGGACGTTGTTGTACGCGTCGAGGTACTCCCGACCATCCGCATCATACAGGTACTGACGCCAGCCGCGCACGATCTGCAGCGGCGTGTCATAGGACAGACTGAGATTGCGGCCGAGCGCCGCCCGCCGCCGAGCTATCGAGACGGAGATGTCGGCAGCGGCACGCGTCCCGAAGAGAACGTCCTGCGCCATGTCCCACGGCACGTCCACGAGCTGCTCCAGCACACGCCACGCGCGCTCCTCGTGGACCGTGTAGTACGCATTCTCGGGCGCTCGCGTCTTCCGCGCGGCTGAAATGATCACGCTCATCGCCAGACGCGTCAGCATCAACGGGAACAATGCGCGCCGCTCGGAATCCCTCAGCGGAAGAACCCCCTCATACCCCGCGACAACATGCGCCGCGGCGCCCATCGGATCGTTCTTCCCGGCCATCGCGTACGCCCCGGCGATCGCCACCTCGCACACCGTGGCCGTGCGCAACATGTCGCCGAAGTCGAGAACGCCGACTACACGATCATCCCGCGCGACGATGTTGAAGTCGTTGCCGTCGCCATGAATGACGGACTCCCGCAGCTTGGCCAGGATGGGGAGTAGCTCGAGCTCGACGCGGTCGATCAGGCGCGTGACGAGCTCGCGGCGCGCGGCCTCCGGGATGCGCACCACCTCCTGCCGCAGCGCGTCCGCGCGTCGCAGGTCCCACTGCAACTGCCTGTGCGCCGCGGGATGCTGGAAATCCAGAAGCGCCACATCCAGCTCACCCAGCGCGGCACCCAGCGAGCGCAGAAGCGCGGCGCTTTGCGGCTGGACGTCCGCCAGCAGCGCGCCGGGAATGAACTCCACGAGCCGAACCAACCGCTGCGTATCGCACAGCTCCACCCTGCCGAGCACCTCGCCGCTCAGAGTCTTCCGAACGCGCGGGACGACGCTCTCCGGTGCGCGACGCCGCACATGATCGAGCGCCGCTGCCTGCAACGCGAGCAGCGCGGGATCTTCGTTGGCGGCCGCGATCTTCAGTACGTACGCGCCGTCGCTCGTGTCCAGCCGAAAGTTGTCATCGTACTCCCCGTCGAGACGGACCGCCTGGCCGTGCAGCCCCCACAGTTCTCGCGCCACACGTTGGGCCTCCGCGGCGTCCACCGCGGCGTGTCTGGTCCGTCCGACATCGATCGGCGACATGCGGGTCAATGAATCCGCGGTGGCAGATTCAGACGAACGGCGGCGATGACACGCTCGGCCGCCTCGAATGCGGCGCGCGCATCGTCCGGGCCGAGGTCGAGATCCCCGGGGTATCGCGGTGAGACGGCATGTTTCGTCAGCAGCTCACAATCAGCATCGAGACCCTCCAGCGCACAGCCCGCGCCGCGCAGGGCAGCGAGAAGCGCGACGAGCTTGTGCGTCCTCTCCGGACGGACGTGCCGCCCGACCAGCAATGCCTTCATATGCTTCTCGACTGTCTGGTGCGACAGCCAGCAGATTTCCTGCGAGTAGTCGTCTGACGCGTCCCGCAGGAGGCTGCTGTGGCGAATGTCCCGCTCCGCCGCCTCGAGCCACTCGTACATCGATTCCGGCGGTGCCGGCGGCGGCTCTCGAACGCGATCCGGCGGCGCAATGTTCGGTGCGGCCGAAGGATCGGCGTAGAGAACCGTCCCTTCGCGCGCGACATCCCACTCCAGCGTCCCCGGATCGTCACGGCGGCGCTCGAGATCCCCGCGCCGGGCGATCTTGAGGTCCAGCGTCCAACCGGTGCCGTTGAACAGGTCCCAGATCTGGCCGTGGATTTCCTTCAGCGCGGCGCGGTCGACGTCGACCTCGACGTACACGTCGTAGTCGCTGTCCTTCGTCGCGCGTCCGCGCGCGCGGCTGCCGAACAACACGATGCGCCAGGGATGCACGGCGCGGGTGACGCGAGCCGCGATCTGCTGCGCGATGTCGTCGCGGGAATCGGTGCCTTGAGTCACGATGGGAATCAGAAAATCGCGGCTACGTCGAATGTGAGCGGTTGCCGTCGTTCGGCAGCCGGTGCATCTCTTCCAGCGTCCACTTTCTGACCTGCGTGGCCACGGCCATATCCGTACCTTCCTCGGAGAGTGTGGGAACGCGTACACGCGCCGAGGATAGCCGCACGCGTTCTGGGTTCTCGCACCGAATCATTTCGCGCAGGTGCACCCCGTGCCGAGGCTACGCTCGGCGTGTGCGCCGAGTCAAGGCGCGCCGGTTAAGTGGGTCAAACACCACTAGGAATGTCCCCTGCCGTCGAACGGAGATTGCGTCGAAGCAGTGAAACCGCGCGTCGTCGCGGTCCGTATGGGATAGCCATACGTCACTGCCAACCACGAACTTCTCCGTATTGATGCGCCGAGGCAGTCTCGTTCTCTCGTTGCTGCTCCAGGTCGTCGCGGCCACCGGCGCCGCCCAGGAGCAGCGCCCGGACACCGGGGCGGGCCGCCGCCTGCGACGAATCCCTGTCACGCCGGAGCTCGAGCGCAGCGCCTTCGCTGACGATCGTGCCCGCGCGCTGCTCCACCGCGCCCGCGCGGCACGCCTCGCACAGGACTCCGCGCTTCGTTCGTACGACGCGAAGTCCTATCTCCGCATGTCGCTCGGACTGGGCGTGCGGCGACTGGGTCCCGAGCGGCTGCTCTTCCGCACCGAGCACGCGGCACGGGTACGTTGGACGCGCGAGTCCGGTGTGTGGATCGAGACCACGGGCAGGCGGCACCTCGTGCCGATGGGAGGCGCCGACCTCGATCTGAGCGAGATGACACCGGTGCCCTACTTCCCCGGGCGTGAGGCGCTCTGGCTCCCGAGCAGCGAGTTGCGCGTCGTGCGCGACGAGGTGAACGAGAAAGACCTGCTGCATCCGCTCGCCACGGGCGCGGAAGCGTACTATCGCTACGAGACAGGCGATTCGCTCCAGATCCGCTTGTCGGATGGGCGTGGAATCCAACTGCGCGAGCTCCGGATCACCGCGCGCCGGCCGGAATGGCGCGCCTTCGTCGGGTCGTTCTGGTTCGACACGGAGCATGGAAGTCTGGTGCGCGCGGCCTACCGGATGGCCGCGGAGATCGACATCTGGCGGGAGATCGGCGAAGAGGGGCGACGGCAGGTCCGCGAGCTGGAGGAGCGCGCGCGCACGGATACAGGAAAGCTTGCGCGCGAGGCGCGCGACCGCGCGGGTAGTATCCGGGAGGAGGGTCGTGGGACGAAGTTCGCCGGGATGCTGTTGTCTCCGCTGCGCGCAAAGGTCTCCGGCATCACCGTCGAGTACGGGTTGTACGAGGGCCGCTTCTGGCTGCCGAAGCTGAACGTGTTCGAGGGCGAGCTGGTCGCGGCCTTCATTCGCCTCCCACTGAGGTACGAGGAGAGCTATCGCTACGACCGCGTGAATGGCGGTGAAACGCTTCCGCGCGTGCCGGTCATCGGCGAAGCGGGAATCACGGCGGACGACACGCTGTACGTCTCCCGTGGATTCGTCAGCATCGGCAGCGCTCCGCCGCCGCCGGCGCCGGGCGACACCTCCCTGGCCGCGCAGCTCGCGCGAGAAGATTCTGTGATGCGATACCGGCACCTGCGAGGCGACAGCCTCACCGCGCTGGCGGACAGTCTGGAGCGCGCGCAGGGCGACACCGTCCGCATCAACAACCTGCGTTTGCGGGCGGCGCGCAACCGCTCGATCATCCGCACCATGGTACGGCGGCGCGAGGAATGTGCGCGTGACAGCACGTACTTCGCCGGCACGAGCACGATGTACGACGGCGCGCTGCGCATCGGGATCCGCTTCCCGTGCGACACCGCGAAGCTGGCCGCGTCGCCCGATCTTCCCGCTTCCATCCTGACCGACGACGATCAGCTCTTCAGCACCGCGGACCGCGACCAACTGCTCGAGGGATTGGACTTCTCGCTGCAGCCCGGGTGGGGACCACAGCGCCCGCAGTTCCACACCGGCGTCGATCTGATGCGCTACAATCGCATCGAGGGCTTCTCGCTCGGCGCGTCGCTCACTTCCGTGTTGGGCATGGGCTACACGGCGCAGGCCCTGGGTCGGTTCGGCGTCGCGGACAGAGTACTCAATGGAGAGCTGTCACTCTCACGCAGCAATGGGCGCTCGGACGTCGCCTTGCGACTCTTCCACCGGCTTGGTGTCGCGAACGACGACTGGGGCGCTCCGCTTTCGTTCGGAGCGTCAGTGGCCAACTTGTTGTACGCGCGCGACGAGGGGTTCTACTATCGCACGTGGGGCGCGGAGGTCGGCGGCAACCGCGACGCCCCGGGTCCGATGAGCGGTGCACACATGCGGTGGCGTCTGTTCGCCGAGCGACAGTACAGCGCGGGGGCGTTGCCGAACACGCAGGCGTCGGCCGGCAAGTGGCTCGGGGATGCGCGCTTCACCGACAACATCGCGGCGCAACAGCTCGTGGCGGTGGGGGCGGCGGCGGAGCTGGCGAGATCGTTCGGGATCGACCCGAAAGGGACCCGCTTCGATGGCCGGATCCGCGCGGAAGGCGCGGCCACGAACCGGTCGGATTCCGTCGGCGCCACGGGCTATGGGAGGCTGGTGGTCGACGGAACGGTGAGCCGGCCGTTCGGGCGGTTCGCGCTCGCCGTCACGGGAGCGGGAGGGTCGTCGGTGGGTGATCTGCCGGTGCAGCGTTCCTTTTATGTGGGCGGGCTGCATACCGTACGCGGTCAGTTCGCGCGGCCAACGGGCGAGGGCAGAGTGGGCGACACTTTCTGGCTCGGTCGCGCGGAGCTGGGCACGTCGTTCCGCGCGTTGCGGCCCACGCTGTTCTATGACGTCGGCTGGGCGGGATCGCGCGACGCGATACACCGCATGGGGCGGCCGCTCAGTGGAGTTGGGACAGGGTTATCGCTGCTGGATGGGCTGTTCCGTGTGGACGTGTCACGCGGCATTTATCCGGAACAGCGGTGGCGCACGGATCTCTATATCGGCGCGAGGTTCTGAGCCGCCGCGCAATGTGAGAAGGCCGGTCGCGCCCCTAAACGCGACTATCGCGACGGCGCGCGGGGCCCTGCAGCGATAGCGCGTCGCGTGAGCGAATATGGTGACAGCGGGCGTAGCGTTAGACACTACACTTTTGCTGTGAACATCCGTAACTTTGCGCACAGGGGACTGAGACGGCTCTACGAGCGTGGCGACGGACGTGGCCTCCTATCTGCGACGTGAACTTCGAGGACTATCACTAGTGCGGAATCCTCCCCATCCAGGCCGGTTTATTCGGTCTGAGATTCTCCAGCCGCTAGGGCTGTCGGTCACTGCCGCGGCCGACGCATTGGGCGTGGCCCGCCCGACGCTTTCCAATGTGCTCAACGGAAACGCGGCCTTGAGCGCCGACATGGCACTGCGAATCGAAAAGGCGTTCGGCGTATCCATGGACACCCTGATGCGCATGCAGCTCTCCTACGACCTGGCCGAAACGCGAGCGCGATCGAAGACAATTCGCGTGAAGCGCCACGCGTAGGGTTCGCGAGCGGTGGCTGAGCCGTGATCCCTGCCCCACAGGGGCGTCATGAGCTTCCAAGAATGACGCTCTCGAGGAACGCCGAGGGAACGCTGAAAGAACGCTTGTGCGTGACATTGGACGCGACCGATTCGCGCACCCGCAGCAACCCACCGTGTGAGGTTCCATGCGCCTCAGCCCAATCGCATCCGCTGCTCTCATCGCGCTCACCGCTTGCGGCGAAATTCCCGTTCAGCCGCCTCCCGCGGCACCACTTGTCCGCATCGACGCAGCCCCGCGTCACCTCGTGAGCACCACCGGTGTGGAGATGATTGACCTGACTCCATTCATCGGAGGATTCGGCAGCAGAGCGACAGCGGTCGGCGTCAACGACCGCAACGAGATCGTGGGCTCCATCCAGATCGATTTCGCCTCGAGCGCGGTCGTCTGGCGCGACGGCGTGATGATGCACCTGGATGACGCCGGCGCGGAGAACAGCCTCGCCAGCGCGATCAACGAGCGCGGCGACATCAGCGGCTGGTCGTACACGCTGAACGATTGGCGCGGGCTGCTCTGGGTCGGCGACGTGCGCAACGTTCTCGCCGACGACGGCGGGATGGGGAATTACACGCACGGCTTGAACGACAGCCGGACGGTGGTCGGAACCTCCATTTGGCATCCCGACGGCTCGGTGCATCCGCTGCCCCCTCCGATGACATTCGCGCAGTCGATCAACAACAACGGCTGGATCAGAGGACATCTGAGCGGTCTCGGCGGCGACGTCCTCGTCTGGAATGGCGTCGAGGTCATCAACATCGGCCGCGGCTCCTATAGCAATGGCGGGAAGGACATCAACGATGACGGCGTGGTGATCGGCCTGGGCGTGACCCAAGGCTACAAGTGGAAGGACGGCGTCTTCACCTATCTGCCAGGGTTGAACGGCTCGGAGTTCAGCTACGCCGAATCGATCAACCGCCTCGGCGACGTCGCCGGCCACGGAGGCGGAGGTGCCGCCGTGTGGTGGAATGACGGCACCACGACTGACCTTGGCGTGCTGCCGGGAACGACGTTCAGCACCGCCATCGATCTCAACAACAACGGGTGGATCGTCGGCATATCCGGCGACGGCGGGGGTGGCCCTGACCACGCGGTGCTCTGGAAAGTTCCGCGCCCACCCGCGACGCCTCCCACACCCGCCGCGATGCTCGCGGATCTCCGCGATCGCGTGGCCGAGATTGGCGTCAAGGCGAAGCCCCTTCACGCCAAGCTCGACGCCGCAGCGATGCATCTGCGGCAGGGGAGAAGCGTTCCCGCGGCCAACGAATTGCGCGCGTTCATCAATCAGCTCGAGGCGATCGTCCGTCGCGGCGACCTCTCGGCGGCCGACGCCGCGCCGCTTTCTGCTCGCGCACGGGACATCATCGCACGTCTTTGAACGCTTTTTCCGAGATGACGTCTCGCGCCAAGCCCCCTCCAACTTCTAGAACCTCGGATTCACGACGTTGCTGAAGATCGACCCGAACGTGTAGCTCAACCCGATGCGGGCGTTGTAGTCATATCCCGTCAACAGCTCACGCCGACGGAGCAGCACGTCCACCTGGTCGCCGCCGCCCTTGCGCAAGGCTATCTGATCGCGGATCCAGCTGTAGCCGCCGTTCATGCTCACCTCGAGCCCTCTGAATAGCCGAACGTTGAAGGAGCCGTTCACGTTAGTGTTGCGCTTCGCGGCATCGGTGAGATAGTTCCGGTGCTCCGTGCGAAAGCTCACCGAGCCCCATGGCGCCTGTGTTCGGTAGTTCATCACCAGGACGTGCAGCGGCAACGTCTCGCGCATCCTGTCGAATATCGTCGTATCGACATACTGATTGACCGCGTAGCCGACGGCGTAGCGAAACACCAGCTCGCGCCGCGTGGATTGGGTATACGGAAACAGGTTGTACTCGATGGCCGGCCCAGACTCGAGCGCGCGGCGCAGGTTGCGGAAGGTGTTCGACCGCACGTTCCCCAGCAGTCCGGCTGACGCGTGGTTCGTGAGGCTTTTGACGAGGAGCTGTTCGGCGCCCCAGTTGCGCTGCAGGTTCTTGAACGTTTGCTCCGAGATGACGTTGCCCTGGTTGTCGAATTCCTGGTCGGTCACGCGGTCGTCTTCGTACTCGTAGTCGAACTCGAAGTTGAGCTTCCATGCTTCGGTGACGCGGCGCGCCTCGAAGCTGGCGTTGAGGCTTCGACTTTTGTATTGCGCCTCTCCGCTCAATCCGCCGTCCAGGCCGACCTCGAACACCCACGCCTTCCACGGATCATCGGCGGGCGCCCCACGCGGCCGGGTGGCCTCGTCCGTTTCCGCCGCGGTAATCCGCAGCAGCGCCGCGTTGCCGCTCCGGACGACAAAGGGCGCCAGCCCGGCGGCGATCGTCCGAACGAGTTGCCGGCGCTGCTCGTCGTCCGTCGTCGTGGGGTTGGTGGTGAAACGCAGCGTGTCGCCTCGGCCGGCCATCGAACGCTGGCCGAGGAACGCGAGGGTGTACTCGGACCCGCCCGCGCCCGCTCCCTGCGAGGTAATGAGGAGGTGAATGTCGGCGGCCGTGCGTTCGCGCACCCAATCGACGTACGAGACCTCCTCGCGAATGAGGTCGAAGTCGCAGTCGGCGTGACAGTCCAGGAATACCGCCAGCCGCTGCGGGCTCGTCGCGATGGACTGAGCGCGCGATGGACCAGCGACGCTGACGGTCAGCAGCAACAGCGCAACGAGGCGAGCCACGGGCGGTTCCTTGGAATGGGACTTGTGCTGTATTTCCAGCAGTCTGCTGGCTATCTAGCAGTTCCCCAGCGGCGCTGTCAAGGAAGGCGATCCGGCTTCTTGAGATACTCGCTCAGTGGAACCGCCTTTTTCCAAAGCTCATCGAAGTCGGCACCTGCATTCGCCGCGTGAAGTGGCGCCCCCGTTCGGATGAAACACGGACGGGCCAGGTTCGGGGCGGTTGGATCGAGTCGAGTCGCCTGCGTCTCGAAAGTAACGCCCGTCTCCGCCTTCCAATCCCCGGCATTGTCGGGTAACGCCAGCAGCGTGGAAATGAAATCCATCTCGCTCGCGCTGAACTTGTCGGAGAAGGTCCGCTCCATGAATCGCTCCACCTGAACCGATTCACCCTCGTGTCCTCCGAAGCCCTTCAACGCGACGAGCGGAAATCCACCGAGGTACTTCATGACGGGGGAGACGACCTCCTTCAAGATCCCGACGACGTCACCTTTCGGTGCCGCTCCAACAACTGCGAGCGCGCTCTTGGCGAACTCCTCCTTCGTGATGTCGTCCGTCAGCGTGAACGCGCTGAGCTTGTCGTACGTTCCCTTTACCTGTTCGAGCTTGCTGACATCCTTCGACGTCATCAGCTCCATGCACTCCGACAGCCAATCGCGAAACCGGCTCATCGCCGGACTGTTGCGAATCTCCAACAAAGTACGAACGAGGTTCGGGCCGGGAGCGCTACGACCGAGAAGTCGAGACAGGAACGACGGACGTGCGGCATCGTGCAGCACCCGCGCAACGAAAATCGGCGGGAGCTCGGGTATCGGAAGAACGCCGATCGCTACAAGCTTATTGATACCAGCCATCTTCTTCCGCACGAGCATTCTGATGCGGCGCCCCGCCAGGTCGGCAATCGTATGCGTGGCGAGGGGCGACGGAATCCGTTGCTGCCTGAGTCCCAGATAAAGATGCTCTCCCGGAAAAACCGGCTTGAAGCGGGCGAGCCCTCCGTACTCGATCATGTACTCGATGAAATACGCATCCAGCGTCAGCAACTCCTGACGAATCACGAGTTCCTTGGCTTTCCAGGAACCGATCACCACGAGCCAGGGATCTGCGTCCGTCACCGGCGCGATCGTCTTGGCGATGTTTGCCCGCGCATGGTCTCCGTCGATCTTCATTTCCCCGATCGGCTGAAACAGACCGATGTCATCGAAGAGGGACTTGGCCTGTGGGCTGGCGCTGAAGATGGCGTCGCGCGCCATCGTCGCGCCGCGAGCTTCGTCGGCGACGCCGCCGTAGAAGATGCGATCGCTGAAGAGAACTGCGCGCACGAAATTGTCGAGCGTGCAGAGCATCTCGGTCGAGATCCATCCTCGTGTCTTTCGGCCTTTTTCCAGGACTCCGAGAGCCGTCGTCGCGTTTTCGAACGCGTAACCCGTGATCACCGCATCGAGCGGTCTGAAGGCGGCGGCGGCGGCCATGTTTGGCTCCTGGTGCCGGAGGGGAAGACGGCTACCACATTGTCACGTGACGCGCAAAGTTCCTCTTCGCATGGCTCTCCGCCGTCAGCTCGCCATACGCCAATGACCTTCTGGCCAGCGGTGGAATGTTCTGGTCGAGCGCGTTCATCCAGTGATACGCGCTGCCGAACGCGGCCAGGTTGAGCGTGTGACCCGTCTCGTGTGACGAAAGCCCGGGCACCGCGAACGGCGTCTGCACGGTCGTCACCGGGGGGGGCGGAACGACCGCCGGCAAACTGAGGAACACGAAGGGGCCCATGTTGAAGCCGGCGAACGGCGCCGGGGTGATGCTCAGCATGAACCCTATGAAAGCGCCGCCGGTCACCTCGAACGTGAACGTGCGAACGTCGAATCGCAGCGCGCCGGGCCCTCCGGACGCGATCGCGGGAAACACGGCGAGCAGAAACAGAATCAACCCGAATGGTATGATCAGGAAGAGGTATCCCATCGGCATGAAGATGCTCGTCCATCCCAGCAGGATCTGATACGCCAGCACCGCCGACAACCCGGGAATTGCCGCCCCCAACGTGATCAGCGCGGCGACGGCGCCCACGATGGGATTGCCAAGAATGATCGACCACCCGGCGAAATTGATCGACGCGGCCATCCCGATCAAAAACCCCCGCATGAACAGCTCGAGCGGCGCCGGTGGCAGCGGGGAAGTCGCCGTCGGACTCAGGGGAGTCGCGGCGATTGGCCCAAGCGTCCCGACCGCGGCGAGCGCGTACCCGATCGCCGTCGCGATGAACAGCGACAGCAGTCCGATCAGCAGCGCCGTCCCGGTACTGAGCCCGATCGCTAACGGCGCGAGCAGCACCGGTAGCACGGTCCCAGCGATGAAGCTCGCGAGAGCACCAAAGATGCCCAACGGAATCGCCAGCAGGATCGCGACGGCTATCGCGAGGATGCCACCCAAGAAAAATCCCAGAATCGCGCCAAGCGGCAAGAGCAAGATCATCCATCCCTCCGGTAAGCGAAAACACGCGAGCTCACGCCGAGAGCCAACTGACCTCCAATGCTTCCTCGATCGTTCCGATCACTTCGGCGGCCGGTGCGTGCTCCGAGAAATGCCGCACCATCGGCATCAGGTCCAACCCGAGCTCCGCGTGCCCGATGGCGTAGTTGCGCAGCTTGTCGCGCCGCAGCACGGCGTACGGCGCGCCCCCCGGCCGCCCGAAGCGATGCATCCAACGCAGCCATGGCAGGCACAGCGTGCGCTGTCCAGCCTGACGATACTTCTCGTGCAGATAGCCTTCCTCGCCGCCGAATCCGCGGAAGTCGGGGTTGAAGCCGAGCCAACTATCCCTGCGGCAGCTGAACGCGCCGAGGCCCTGCATCGGAATCTCGAACGGCTCGGCGTTCGGATCGAGGCCGCGCGCGTCCGTTTGCCACGTTCCCCACAACTCGCCCAGCCACTGTGAGTCGAGATGCGTGGAGATACTCCTCGCGTCGTCGTACAGCAGCGGACCCTGGAGCAGATCGCCGCAATCGGGATGCTGCCGGTAGAAGGCCCGCAACTTCGCTATCGCTCCCGGCACGATCAGGACATGACCGTCGCAGCACAGCACCGCCTCGCCCCGCGCTTCGCGAAACACGACGTTCTTCGCCGCGGCGGTGCCGACGACGTCGCGCGCCAGCACGTAGCGCGCGCCGGACCACTTCTCGACGAACGCGCGCGTGTGCTGGCAGCCAAAGTTGTCCACGACGAGCAGCTCGGTGTCGTCCAGATCGTGGTACAGTCGCAACGCCTGCACCGTGAAATACACGCCGCTGAAGTCGTCGTAGGTCGGGATGCCGATGGTGAGCGAAGGCACGCGAGCTATTTCCCACACGGGACACAACCCGGCTGAGCGCGTGCGGACATAACCAGTTCCCCCTGCTCGAAGTACACCGGTGCGCTCACGGGAATCGCGGCGTACCCGTTCCTTTCCGTTGTCTGCAACAGCTTCTCGATCGCTCGCCGGCCGAGCGCCACCCGGCCCGCGATGTGACTGCCCCCTACGAACGCGACGCTCGGCACTCCGCGAACCACGTAACGCTCGGCCAGCGCGCGGCCTTGGGGCGTCTCGACGTCCACCGTCTCCAGTTGCGGCGCCACCACTCGCTGCGCACACCAGTCCGACACCATCGCCACTAACTCGGCGCATTGCGGCGATGCGCGCTGCAAGAAAATGATGACGCGTGGCGCCGCAAGGGGCGTCATGTGAGACATTCTACGCACCGGACGCAACGACGCGAGCTTGATCGCGCGCCGCCACAGGTCCGGCATGGCGATGACGCTCACCGCCAGGGCAACCCCGGCCAGCACGAATGCGCGCGGCGCCCAAGCGAGAGACTGGAGCCACGGTACCACTCCCGGGCCCGCCTCACCTCGCAGCAACACGAACACGACAAGCGCCAGCGCCGCCAGCCCCACCGTCCGGAACAACGCGACGATCGGCGGCGCGTCTCGAGACAGCGCGCCAAAGCACGCGCAGCCATTGGTCCACCCCACCGTGCCGGAGGCCGACGTCATGTTGCGCGCCTGGACGCCGACGAACGCGACCAGCGCGATGAATGCCGCCAACACACCTTCTCGCGCCCGGGAATGAGAGAGAATGGCGGCGGCGAGGCCAAGCTCTCCCAGCGCGAGCAACGCAACCGCCCCCCGCGCGAGCGGAAGGGGCACGCGCCTGCCGAGCACGCTCGCACTCGGCGCGTCGACCTGCACGAGCTTCGCGGCTGCGGCGACGACGAAGACCGCCGCGAGCAGCATTCGGCTCACAACCAGCGCGCCGTGCATGTCGCCGGTTACGGGCATCCGATCAGCCTCCCTCCGGCGCGAAGCATCGCGGCCGCGGCGCCGAAGAGTCCAGCCGCGATGGCCGTTCCTGCCGCGCAGCCGACCTGTCCGAACAGCACGAGCACCAGCGCTACGGCGATGAGCACCGCGGCGAGCATCGCGAAGAAGCGCGCGAGGAACGTGATCGTTGGACAATCGCGGCAGAGCGCGATCCACAACGCCAGGAGCACAAGACCGGCCGCCGCCGCGGTGATTGCCGCTGTGAGCAGCGCCAGGCTGGTGAACAGCGTGCATCCCCAGAACACGAACGTGACCGCGCCGATGAGCAGCGACGCCATCGCGAGAATCAGCAGCAGGATACAGAGGCATCCCATGCCGCCGCCGGGACCCGACGTCGTCGTGGTGGTGCTCGTCGTGGTTGGCGGTGTCGTTGTGGTGGTGGTTGTCGTGGTTGTGGTCGTCGTCGTCGTTGTCGTCCCCGGGAAACACGAATGCGTGACGATCAGAGACAACGTCTGGTCCGGACAACCCGGCGACTTGAGCTTCACCGTCGTACTGCCGGTCGTGATAGAGCCCACCGCGTAGGTGTGCTGTACCTGCGGGACGGTCGTCTGCGCCGTCGTCCCGTCCTGGAAGGTCCACTCGAACGTGACGGAGGCGCCTGCCGGATTCGAGACCTGTGCCGAAAACAGCCACGTGCACGGGTCGTTCGGCAACGCCGAGCCGTTGAGAGGCCCGATCAGTTGCGGGCAGCAGGGCGAAACCGTGAAGGGCTGGGTGCCCGTGGCGGGAAGACACGTGCCGCTTCCTCCCGTGAACATGGCGGTGACGGCGATGCTGTAGCTGCCGCCAACCGGGAAGGCCGGAATGCTCTGCGTGCCGCTGAGCACTTCCGTCCACGGCACCCCTGTCGACGCGCTGGGCGTTGTCGTACTGAGCTGGTACTGTTTGCCGCCGGCGCCGTTGAGCGTCCAGACGTACGACGTCGCGTTGGCGGGCGTGCATCCGGGCGGCCAGCCGACGGTCGCGGAGAAAGACGCGGCCGCGGTCCCGGGCGCGCAACCGGTGACGGTCGGCGGCGCGACCGAAATCGTGGGGCAGCATGGCGGACACGGATCGATCGTGACGCTCGCGCTTCCCGACGGGCAGCCCGACGGAGCGATGACCTGGAGCGTCGCGGTTTGCGTTGCGGCGGACGCGCCGGTCGGGTACGAGACCGTTTGATTCGGGAGCGCGCCGTTCGTGGTGACCACGAACGCCGTGGTGGACGTCGTGAGGCTGTTGGGGAAGCTCCACTGGAGCACGGTGGTCGCGGCCGGCAACCCCGAGACCGTGGCGTGGTAGGTGACGCTGCGCGCGCCGTTGACGCACGGACCTGGTGGATCCGCGGTGACCGTGATGGTCGGGCACGTACCGGAAGCGCAGGTGGCCGTGACCGGAAGTGTGATCGTGTCGCACTCGAGCCGGTTGCCGGCCGCGTTGGTGACCCATAGCGTCGCGATGTAGTTCCCCGGGGCGTAGTCGTGCGTCTCGCTGTGCGCATGGGGGGTGTTGGCGGTGCCGGCCGAGTTGTCCACGAAGAACACGGAGCCCAGCTGTCCATCTCCGTAATCCCATTGGAACCATTGCTGCGTCTGCGCGGCAATGTTGATCGTGGCGTCGAGCGTGATCGGTTGTTTCGGCGGCTGCCCCTTGCAGCCGGAGCCTGTGTAACTCACCTGTGCGCGGGCGCATTGCGTGCACACGACGTTGAGCTTCAAGCGCGTGTTACACGAGCTGTCGCAGGTGATTGTGACTTCGAGAGGAGCGTCGCACGTGGCCGCGGTGGTGATCGGAAGCGTGACATTGAATGCGCCGGTTGCTGGAGTGACCGCGACCGGGCCGCTCACGCCCGTGAAGGGCGTGGAGATCGTGACCTGATTCCCGTAGCAGCCCCGAACGATGCCCTGGATCATGAGCTGGTTCGGCACCAACGATCCCGGCACGACGATCCCCTTGACGGTAACGTTGCCGATCTCGCAGCACTTGAGCGGCTCGGTCTTGGTCGCGGGAGGACAATTGGGATCCTGTACGCACTTCGCCACGACGCCGACGGAGCTGGCGCACGCGACGTTTGCCGCGATGATCGGCAGGGTGCCGTAAAATCGGCCCGTGGCGTCCACTTGGACCGTCACGGTCGTGGTGCCCGAAACGTTGGAGCTGAGAATGACCTCGTCGCCCGGGCAGTTGAAGGCGAGGCCGATGATGCGCAACTCGGTGGGGGGCGTCGCGCCACCGGGCGCCACTCCGTTGACCGTCAGGATCTGGAGGTTGCACATGGCGTCGTCGTCTGTCGCGAGAGCAGTGACTCGTACTCTTCGAGCAACAACGCGTCGGCGCGCGGAGCCTCGTGACCGCGACGTTACAGCGGGCTCCGTGGCTTGTCAACGATTAAGGTTCGTTCATCTTCTCGCACAAAATGCTTCCGCGGCGGCTGTCAACATTCCCCAGCCATCGCCCACCACAATTAGTGATGCAGATCGGCTGCTCGGGTAATTACGCCATTTTCAACTCCGCGCGCATGGCAGGTCGATACGTGTGGATGTTGATCAGGCGGAACCGATAGCGCGTGCCCACGCGCAGCTCGAGCGGCGCCGGCGTCGCGCTCCCATTGAGGAGAATCGTGCGCTGCTCCGACTCTCTCCTGGGTGTGCTCAGCATCAGCACGATGTCCGTGCCCGGGTCGTAGCGCGCGCCCGGCTCGAGTACGAGCAGCGCGCCGGACAGCCCAGCGCGCTGCTGCCGCATTTCGTTGACGTGCGTGTGGTAGATGAAGGTGCCCGCGCGCGGCGGCGTAAAGCGCACGCCCGCGGAAACGGTTCTGCGACTTGGGACGTCGGCGGGTGTGCCGCTGATCATGCCGAAGCTCGGCGCGCCTGTCGAACCTGCGCAGTCAAATGGGGTGGACCCATGGTGGCGCGCAATTTTCGAGTACCGCTCCCGAGCCGATCGCGGAGTCGGACGCGGCGGAAAATCTGGTGCCGATGGAGCGGATGGCGGACTGACCGCGGAGGTCGAGACGTCGCGTTTGAATCGTGATGCGCGCTAGGCGGCCTCCTCCTCAACGACGCGCGCCTCTGCTACCCACTCCTCCCAACGCATCATCCTGAGACCCAGCCGCTCATAATCGACGGTCAGGTAGCCGGCAATGCTGCGACGAACGGCATCAGGCACGATGTCGGCAACCTCCTGCGCGATCACGCCGACATAACGCGTGTCGCTCCAGAGGTAGCGGAAGGAGTAGATACCGATGCCATTAGGAAGCCGGCGCAGCAGAGCGATGTCGCGCTTGAGGCGGGCGTCCGAGAACAGCCTCGCGATTATTATAGTTACGACGACGATGCCGACGGCAATGGCAATCTTGGCCCCCGTGCTCAACCCTTTGGCCGGGGGTGGTGGTGGCGCGACCTGCGCGCAACTCAGCAATACCTGCCCAGCCGGGCAACTGGAATCCTCGCTGCCCAGCGCACACGCATTGTCTGCAGTGTGGGTGTGGACGAAATTCGGACCGCCGGAACTCTTGGGCGCGTGAGTGCAAGTGAAGCTAGGCATGGTGGTGTCACCTTGAGTGCGAGGGTTCGCGCGGCGACTGCATCAGAGCACTTGTAGGGGCACAACACTACGGCCGCCCGATGAGCCTCGCAAGAAGAAGAGCGCGCGCGTTGATGCAGCATTCTAGTTTTCTGGCCTGTATCTTCTTTACGTAGTCGCAAGGCTGACGGATCCGACGCAGGATTCGGTGCCGTCCACGAACCATTGGACATCCACCAATCCATCTATGAACATTGCAGCTGACCCCCTTGTCTACTGTGCTGCACGTTGGCCGATTCGCACCACGGTTGTGCTTACCCTCGGCTTCGTTGGAATGAACTCGATTCTGGATGGCATAGGCGCATTCTTTGGCTGGGGTATTGGCTGGAACTGGGCTCACGCCCTCGTCGTCGCACTTGGCTTCGCCTTACTCATGACTTTCTCGGCGCGACGACGGGCATCCTCGATGGAAGGACACGGTAATAAACCGGAATCGCTCGGAACCTAGAGGAACGGCGCCGGCGACGGGTCGATTCCCGTCCGCCTGGCCGCACGGCCGCCGGTCCCCTTCACCAGCGGCCGCCGATTACGACGGTCCGTACCACGACGTCTTTCTCTTGGCCCTCCCGGCCCGGCGAGGGGAAGACGATGTTGACACGGCGGCTTCCGTCGATCCTGCCGGCGCTCACGGAAGAAGAGACTCTGGAGGTCACGGCGATCCACTCTGTCGCCGGACTGCTGAGCGGCTCGGCGTCGATCGCCATCGGGCGTCCCTTTCGCGCACCACATCACTCGGTGTCCACGGCGGGACTCGTCGGCGGAGGGAGCTCGCCCCGCCCCGGCGAGGTGAGCCTGGCGCGTGGCAACTAATGTCCCCGGCCAGTCAGGGCAGCCGGGCAGTCCCTTTTACAAGAACCTCGTCGAGAGCTACGGACGCGGCGAGTACTTCCCTCTCGTCTTTTCGCGAGCCGCCGTGGCAAAGGCCGCCGCGCATCGGTTCATGCTCGTGAAGGCACGGCAATAGCGCGCGACTACCGGTCTTTCTTCAGCTCGACGACGATGACCTCGATGGGGTCCGAAGTACCGTTGACGTCGGCGTGAGTCTCACCCGGAGGATCGGCCCCCAGCCAGTACGCCTTGCCTT